>NZ_MSJQ01000276.1 GCF_014596515.1 Streptomyces sp. CBMA156 | reverse complement strand
CCGCGCGGCCGCCGGCGCGGACGCGGGGCCGTACGGGCCGGGGAGCAGCCGCCGGAGTCCGACCTCGCGGCCTGACGCCCCGTAGGCACACGGGCCGGCGCACGGGTCCGCGTGCGGTCAGTCCGGCTCGGCGCCGTTCTCGGCGAGGTGGTCGGCCCCCTCGCGGCGGGCCAGGTCGCGCGAGCGGCGGGCCGGCGAGTACCAGCCGCAGCTACAGGTCGCGAAGGCGAAGGAGCCGCGCTCGCTGACCGCGAGGCGGTGTTCGGGCATCCGGGTGGTGCCGGGTGCGGCCGGCAGCTCACTGTGCACGTGGTTCACCGTAACGCGCCGGACGGGTGCCGCGCGACGCCCGCCGGCACCCGGGCACCCGTAACCCCTGGCGCCCCAACTCGTTTACCCGGAAAGAGTTCTGCCCACCCGGTGGTGTCCGGCAGGGCAGTCGGGCCCGAGGGGGTTGTCGCGGGAATGAAGATGACCGACCAGCAGCACACCGGACGGCCGGCACGCCGTCCGGGTCCGCACCTGCGCTCGGCGGCCGGGGCCGCCCTGCTCGTCGCCGCCCTGGCGGCGGGGGCCGCCGGCTGCGCGGCCGGCTCCGGCGGCGGTTCCTCCGACCAGCAGTCGGGCGCCCCCGACCAGCTCGTCGCGGACCCGCTGACGGCGGTGCGCAACGCCGCCGACATCACCGGCCGCACCGGTTCCGCGCACACCGCGACCGAGCTGGTCACCGAGTCCGCCGAGAAGAAGGCCTCGTTCAGCGGCACCGGCGGCTACGACTACGTGAAGCGGATCGGCCGACTGGAGGTCCAGGTGCCGCCGGGCGCGGCGACCACGGGGAAGATCGTCGAGGTGGTCCTGCCGGGCACCGTCTACCTCCAGAACAGCGGCGCCAAGGTCCCCGAGGGCAAGTGGGTCAAGCTGGACGTGCGCCAGCTGCCGGACGGCAACCTGGTCAGCAGCGGCGCCACCGACCCGGCCTCGGCGGCGGGGGCGCTGCGCGGGGCGCAGAAGGCGGAGGCGGTCGGCTCCGAGACCGTCGACGGGGTGGCGCTGCACCACTACCGGGGCACCCTGGACCTGGCCAAGGCGGCCGACGCGACCGGTGGCCGGGGCGGGGACGGGCTGCGGATGGGCGCGCAGACCTTCACCGTCAGGGAGGTGCCGTACGACGCCTGGCTGGACGACCGGGGCCGGCTGCGCAAGGTGGTGGAGGTGTTCACCTTCGCCGGGGTGGCCGGGTCGAAGGAGCCCAGGGACCAGGTGAAGGTGACCTCGGCGACCTCGCTGACGGACTTCGGCAAGCCGGTGGAGGCGGCCGAGCCCTCGGCCTCGGACATCTACCAGATGAAGCCGACGGAGAGCCCGAAGTAGGGCGGGTGGTCCGGCACGCCCTGGGCCACCGGGGCAGCGCTCCGGCGCCGGGGCGAGACGGAGCGCCGCCGGGGCGGGTGGCCGTCCGGGGAGCGACGGCCACCCGTTTCGGCGGCGCCGAGATGGCCCGTCCGTGCCATGTGGACGGGCCCCGAAGTGCCTAGGCTGGACTCCGGGTGGCTGCCGCCCGGGCTGGCGAGGCACTGAAGGGGTGGTGCAGGTGGTGTCGTCCACGGGCGGCCGCAGCGGCGGCCACGACGACGCGGCCCTCGACGAGATCGATCTGGCCGGCGAGCTGATGATCGCCGCGACGGCCAGCTCCGGCGACCGGCTGCCGACCGAGCGGATCGACGAGGTGCTGCTCGACCGAACCGAACCCGGACGGGGCGACCGGGAGGCCGACGGCTAGCGGGCCCCGCGGCGGACGGCCGGAGCGACGGACGGCCGGAGCACCGGAGTGCCGGCGGCTCAGCTGCGCAGCAGGCGGCTGATCGCCGCGGTGGCCTCCGCCACCTTGGCGTCCAGTTCGGCGCCGCCCTCCTCGGCGGCCGCGGCGACGCAGTGCCGCAGGTGCTCCTCCAGCAGGGAGAGCGCGAAGGACTGCAACGCCTTGGTGCTGGCCGAGACCTGGGTGAGCACGTCGATGCAGTAGACGTCCTCGTCGACCATGCGCTGGAGGCCGCGGATCTGGCCCTCGATCCGGCGCAGCCGCTTGAGGTGGGCGTCCTTCTGCGCGCTGTAGCCGTGCGGGCCGTGCCCTCCGGCCGTGTGGCCGGCGTGCGGGTCGGTCCCCTGCGCGTGCTCCGGCTCGGTGCGCGCTTGCGTCGTGGTCATCGGCCCCGCCTTCGTCTCAGTGCCTGGTGGCTGCGTCGGCCACCAGTCTCCAACACCCGGGCCTTCCGTGGTGTTCCGACGGCCGACCCGGCATGTGCCACGGAGTCGGGGAGGGGTGCCCCGCGGTTCACCCGTCTGAGCGGCGCCCCGGTCTTCCGCACGCACGACGGGGACAATCCGGGCGAGGTTCCGTCAGACTGGGCCCGTATCCGTACGTGGCGGTGCGGTCCGGATCAGCCGGTGCGGCAGCCGAACGGAAGGGGAGGATCCGGCTCCTTCCCCGACACCCCGTTTGCATGATTGCGCTTGGTTGCACCTAGCATCGTTCAGTCCCTACCCCGCACATCGGAGATTTCCGTGCGTTTTAGCCTGACGCCGAAGGAGACGAGCTTCTACGACATGTTCGCCGCCGCGGCGGAGAACCTCGTCGTCGGATCGAAGCTCCTCTTGGAGCTGCTGGGATCAGACGTGTCGGCCCGCGCGGAGATCGTCGAGCGCATGCGCGCCGCCGAACACGCCGGGGACGACACCACCCATGCCGTCTTCCACCAGTTGAACTCGTCCTTCATCACGCCCTTCGACCGCGAGGACATCTACAGCCTCGCCTCGTCGCTGGACGACATCATGGACTTCATGGAGGAGGCGGTCGACCTGGTCGTCCTCTACGACATCCAGACCCTGCCGAAGGGCGTCGAGCAGCAGATCGAGGTGCTGGCGCGCGCCGCGGAACTCACCGCCGCGGCGATGCCCAACCTGCGCAGCATGTCCAACCTCACCGAGTACTGGATCGAGGTCAACCGGCTGGAGAACCAGGCCGACCAGATCCACCGCAAGCTGCTCGCCCACCTGTTCTCCGGTCAGTACGACGCCATCGAGGTCCTCAAGCTCAAGCAGGTCGTGGACGTCCTTGAGGAGGCGGCGGACGCGTTCGAGCACGTCGCCAACACGGTGGAGACCATCGCCGTCAAGGAGTCCTGACCCTCGTGGACATGGCAGCACTCATCGCCGTCGTCGGCGTTGCGTTCTTCTTCACGTACACCAACGGCTTCCACGACTCGGCGAACGCGATCGCCACCTCGGTCTCCACCCGGGCGCTCACTCCCCGGGCGGCACTGGCGATGGCCGCGGTGATGAACCTGGCCGGCGCGTTCCTCGGCAGCGGCGTGGCGCACACCGTCTCCAAGGGCATCATCGAGACCCCCACCGGCGACCGGGGGATGGCGATCCTGTTCGCCGCCCTGGTCGGGGCGATCGCCTGGAACCTGGTCACCTGGTACTTCGGTCTTCCGTCCTCCTCCTCGCACGCGCTGTTCGGCGGCATGGTGGGCGCGGCGCTGGCCGGCGGGGTCGACGTGATCTGGAGCGGGGTCCTCGACAAGATCATCATTCCGATGATCGTCTCCCCGGTGGTCGGCCTGGTCGGCGGCTTCCTGGTGATGCTGGCGATCCTGTGGATCTTCCGCCGGGCCAACCCGCACAAGGCCAAGCGCAACTTCCGGGTCGCCCAGACCGCCTCGGCCGCCGCGATGGCCCTGGCGCACGGCCTCCAGGACGCCCAGAAGACGATGGGCATCGTGGTCCTGGCCCTGACCATCTCCGGCCACCAGTCCGGCAACGGGATCCCGGTCTGGGTGAAGATCTCCTGCGCGGCCATGCTCTCGCTGGGCACCTACGCGGGCGGCTGGCGGATCATGCGGACGCTCGGTCGCAAGATCATCGAGCTGGACCCGCCGCAGGGCTTCGCGGCCGAGGCGACCTCCGCCACGGTCATGTACATCACCTCGTTCGTCTTCAAGGCGCCGATCTCCACCACCCACGTGATCACCGCGGCGATCATGGGCGCGGGGGCCACCAAGCGGGTCCGCGCGGTGCGCTGGGGCGTCGCCAAGAACATCGTGCTCGGCTGGTTCATCACGATGCCGGCGGCCGCCATCGTCGCAGCGCTGATGTACTGGTTCGTCCACCTGTTCTGGGGCTGACGGCCCCGCAGGAAGCGTGAACGGACAGGGCCCGCCCCCACATCTCGGGGGCGGGCCCTTTTCCATGTCCCGTGGCGGCACCGCCATGCAGCACCACGGGACAGCTCGCGGTCCGTCACGCGCGACGGCGGCGCCCGTGACGGGGTGTCCGGTCTAGCCGAAGCGGCCGGAGATGTAGTCCTCGGTCGCCTGGACCTGCGGGTTGGAGAAGATCCGCTGGGTGTCGTCCAGCTCGACCAGCTTGCCCGGCTGGCCGACGCCGGCCAGGTTGAAGAAGGCGGTGCGGTCGCTGACCCGGGCCGCCTGCTGCATGTTGTGGGTCACGATGACGATGGTGAACTGCTCCTTCAGCTCGCCGATCAGGTCCTCGATGGCGAGGGTGGAGA
This sequence comes from Streptomyces sp. CBMA156, assembly GCF_014596515.1. Taxonomy (GTDB): domain Bacteria; phylum Actinomycetota; class Actinomycetes; order Streptomycetales; family Streptomycetaceae; genus Kitasatospora. Next base: position 9,627 of record NZ_MSJQ01000276.1, on the reverse strand, counting down.
TCGGGTCGAGCGCGGAGCACGGCTCATCCATCAGCAGGACCTGGGGCTCGACCGCGATGGCGCGGGCGATGCACAGGCGCTGCTGCTGGCCGCCGGAGAGGCCGGCCCCCGGCTTGTTCAGCCGGGTGTGGACCTCCTTCCAGAGGTTGGCGCCCTTCAGCGAGCGCTCCACCACCTCGTCCAGCACGGACTTCTTCTTGACGCCGGCGAGCCGGAGTCCGGCGATCACGTTGTCGTAGATCGACATGGTGGGGAACGGGTTCGGGCGCTGGAACACCATGCCGACCGCGCGGCGCACGGCGACCGGGTCGACGTTGGAGGCGTACAGGTTCTCGTCGTCCAGGAGGACCTTGCCCTCGACCCGGGCGCCCGGGATCACCTCGTGCATCCGGTTGAGGGTCCGCAGGAAGGTGGACTTGCCGCAGCCGGAGGGACCGATGAAGGCGGTCACCGAGCGGGGCTCGATGCTCATCGAGATGTCCTCGATGGCCTTGGTGGTGCCGTAGAAGGCCGACAGTCCGCTGACGTCGATGCGCTTGGCCATGATCGTTGCTTCTCTCGTCTGTCTCGTACGTCAGTCGGTCGCTCAGTGCCCGCCCTTGGGCGAGCGCCAGCGGGCGATGCCCCGGGCGATGAGGTTGAGCCCCATCACGAAGGCGATCAGCACCAGCGCGGCACCCCAGGCACGGGCGTAGCCGTAGTCGTTGTTCACCTGCGAGTACTGCGTCCAGATGTACATCGGCAGGGACTGCTGCGGTCCGTCGAACGGGTTGTTGTTGATGTAGTCGGCGCCGAACACCAGCATCATCACCGGGGCGGTCTCGCCCGTGATGCGGGCGACCGCGAGCATCACACCGGTGGTGATGCCGCCGATCGCGGTGGGGAGGACGACCCGCAGGATGGTCTTCCACTTCGGCACGCCGAGCGCGTACGAGGCCTCGCGCAGCTCGTTCGGGACGAGCTTCAGCATCTCCTCGGTGGACCGGACCACGACCGGCATCATCAGGATCGCCAGCGCGAGGCTGCCCGAGAAGCCGGAGTAGCCGAAGCCCAGCGCGAGGTTCCAGAGCGAGAGGATGAACAGACCGGCGACGATCGACGGGATGCCCGTCATGACGTCGACGAAGAAGGTGACCGACTTGGCGAGCGTGCCGCGGCCGTACTCGACCAGGTAGACGGCGGTCAGCAGACCGATGGGGGCGGCGATCGCGGTGGCCAGGCCGACCTGCTCCAGGGTGCCGATCAGCGCGTGGTAGATGCCACCGCCGGGCCCGGACTGGATCACGCCCTTCATGGAGTGGCCCAGGAAGTCGGCGTCGACCACGTCGAGGCCCTGCTGGACGGTGTAGAAGGTCAGGGCGACCAGCGGGACGACGGCCAGGATGAAGGCGACCCAGACCACCGAGGTGGCGAACCGGTCCTTGGCCTGCCGGCGGCCCTCGATCCCGGCCGAGAGGGCGTAGCTGATCAGGAGGAAGAGCAGGGCCGAGATCAGGCCCCACTGGAGGTGGCTCTCCAGGCCGCCGACCAGGCCGATCCCGCAGCCGAGCGCGATCGAGCCGGCGGCGACGGCGGCCGGGGCCCAGGTGGGCAGGCGGTTGGCGGTCAGTGGACGGCCGACGGGCCGGGCGTCCTCGACGATGTCGGTGACGGTCATGCGTTGGCCCCCGAGTACTCCTTGCGGCGGGCGATGATCAGTCGCGCGGCACCGTTCACCAGCAGGGTGATGACGAACAGGACGAGGCCGGAGGCCATCAGCGCGTTGCGGCCGTTGTCACCGGCCTCGGCGAACTTCAGCGCGATGTTCTGCGCGAAGGTGCCGCCGCCCGCGTCGAGGATGTGCGGCGACAGGACGTTGCTGGCGGACAGCACCACCGCGACCGCGATGGTCTCGCCGAGCGCGCGGCCGAGGCCGAGCATCGAGGCCGAGATGATGCCGGGGCGGCCGAACGGCAGCACCGCGGTGCGGATCATCTCCCAGCGGGTCGCGCCGAGCGCGAGCGCCGCCTCCTCGTGCATCCGCGGCACCTGTCGGAACACCTCGCGGGAGACCGCGGTGATGATCGGCAGGACCATGATCGCCAGCAGGATGCCGACGGTGAACAGGTTGCGCGGGGTGCCGGTCCTGGTCTGGTCGAAGATGTACGTCCAGCCCAGGTACTCGTCGAGCCAGCTGGTCAGGCCGTCCAGGTGCGGCACCAGGAAGAGCGCGCCCCAGAGGCCGTAGACGATGCTGGGGACGGCGGCGAGCAGGTCGACCAGGTAGGCGAACGGCTGGGCGATCCGGCGCGGCGCGTAGTGCGAGATGAACAGCGCGATCCCGATCGCCACCGGGACGGCGATCGCCATCGCGATGACGGCACTGACGATGGTGCCGAAGGCCAGGACGGCGATGCCGAAGACGGGCTTCGGGGCGTCCGGCGTCCACTCGAAGCTGGTGAGGAAGTTGCCCTCGTTGGTGCTCAGGGCCTGGACCGACCGCCAGGTCAGGAACGCGGCGATGGCGGCCATGATGACCAGCAGCAGGATGCCCGAGCCCCGGGCGAGGTTCATGAAGATCTTGTCGCCGACCCGGCTGTCGCGCGGCCGGCGTTCCCTGCCTCGCGGGGCGGCAGGGGAGGATGAAGTCATTGGTCTACTCCGGTCTGGTGGTGCCGCCCCGGGAAGGGGGTCGGCACCATGGCGGCGGTGCCCCGGACGTGATGCTGGGTGTGGTCCGTTCCGGTGGGGCGACCCCGGCCCCCCTCGCTCACGGGGCCGCCCCACCGGGGGTCCTAATCGGGTCAGGCCAGGGTGGCGATGACGCCGTTGACCTTGTCGGTGACGGCCTTCGGCAGCGGGACGTAGCCCTTCTCGCCGACGGCCTTCTGACCCGTCTCGCTGGCGGTGTAGGTCAGGAAGGACTTCAGGGTGTCGAGGGTCTCGGCCTTGTTGCCCTTGTCGCAGACGATCTCGTACGTGATCAGGACCAGGGGGTAGGAGCCCTCTTCCTTGGTCGCGTAGTCGAGCTTCAGCGCGAGGTCGCTGCCGGTGCCGGCGGCCTGCGCCTTGGCGATGGTGGCGGCGGCGTTCTCGGCGGTGGCCTCGACCGGCTTGGAGGCGCCCGTGTTGATCGCGGCGCTCTTCAGGCTGTTGGTCTGGGCGTAGGCCAGCTCGACGTAGCTGATCGAGTTCTTGACCTGCTTCACCTGGGCCGAGACACCGGCGCTGCCGTTGGCCGACTGGCCGCCCTTGCCCGCCCAGGCCTTGCCGGCCGGGTAGGACCAGGCGCCGCCGCCGGCGGCGGCGAAGTACTTGGTCAGGTTCTCGGTGGTACCGGCGTCGTCCGAGCGGTGGAAGGTCTGGATGTCCGCGTCCGGCAGCTTGGCGCCCGGGTTGAGGGCCGCGATCGCCGGGTCGTTCCACTTGGTGATCTGCGAGTCGAAGATCTTGGCGGAGGTCGGGCCGTCCAGGACCAGGTTGTCGACGCCGTCGACGTTGAAGACCAGCGAGATCAGGCCGCCGACCATCGGCAGGTCGATGCCCTGGCCGCCGGTGCAGACCGCCTTGGAGGCCTCGACCTCGGCCGGCTTCAGGGCCGAGTCGGAGCCGGCGAACTGGATCTTGCCCTGGTTGAACTGCTGGATGCCGGCGCCGGAGCCGCCACCCTGGTAGTTGATCGTGGTGCCGGAGCAGGCGGCGGCGAAGCTGGTCTTCCAGACGTCCATCGCGGCGCCCTGCGCGGTCGAACCGGCCGAGATCAGCGAACCGGGCTTGCCACAGTTGATCGCGCCGCCGGCCGCGGCGGAGCCGCTGGAGCCGCCGGCCGCGGTCGTGTTGTTGTTGTCCGACCCGCAGGCGGCGAGCGACAGCGAGCTGACGAGCGCCATGGCACCGATCGCGAGGGCCTTGGAGCGGCCGTTCCGCTGGAGCTTCACAGGGGTGTCCCTTTCTGTGGCATTGCCCTCTGCGCAGGCCGTACGGGTACGGCCCGACGCGGGTTTTGCTGTGGTCCGGGGCCTGTCCGGCCCTCCGGTGGTCCCGAAGTTAGGCCGGGTAAGTGACACGTCAGCCGGTCACAAGTGAACGTAGAGTGAACCTCGGAGGGATGACAGGAAACTACGTCAGGTAGTAACGGTTGCGTCACGGCAAGAGCGCGGAAAGATCACTTCCACTGTTCCTTCACCGGCGCCGCCCCCGCCGCCCGTACCGGCTTCGCCCCCAGGATCGCCAGCAGGGCGTCGACCAACGACCGGTCGTGGTCGTGGGTGAGCCGCGCACGCGCCTTCCCGGCCGGCAGCCACTCCAGCCGGTCCACCTCCCGGTTCGGCCGGAAGGACCCGCTCGCCGGCACCGCCGCCCAGTAGCGGACCTCCTTCGGACGGCCCTGCACCCGGTAGTGCCGGGCGGGCAGCTCGGGGCCCAGCAGGCAGCGGAAGCCGGTCTCCTCCCTGACCTCGCGCAGCGCCGCGTCGACCACGCCCTCGCCCGCTTCGAGCTTGCCCTTCGGCAGGCTCCAGTCGTCGTACTTCGGCCGGTGGATCACCGCGATCCGGGGCCGCCCCAGCCGGCCGCTCTTCTTCAGCCGGCCGGGCAGCCACAGCACCGCACCCGCCGCCAGGACCACCGGGGCGTGCCCCCTCCCCGGCGCGGCCTGGGCCTCCGCCAGGCCCCCGCCGGGGTGTTCGCCAGACCCTGACACCTCAGACCGTCCTCGGCGCGGCCGCGTGCCCCCAGGCATCGGCCGGGAGGAGTTCCAGCCAGCCGTCCGGGCCCGGCGGCAGCTCGGGCCAGCGCCGGCCGAAGGCGTACCGCGCCGACTCCACCTCCAGCCGCTGGTCGGCGTGCACCACGCCCAGCACGTACGCGGTCGCCGGGGTGATCCGCGGGGTGCGCGCCGCGGTGGCGGCGGTGACCGCGGCGTCCGCGGCCTCCTGCTGCCTGGCCAGCACCACGTCCAGCTCGTCCAGCTCGGAGGACGCGCGGCCGCACACCTCCAACGCGTACCTGGCCCGCTTCACCAGGATCCGCAGCCGGGCCCAGGGCGCGTCGTCGGCCGCCAGCGCGGTGTCCGCGTCCGTCGCGCCGCGGGACGCCGGCACCATGCCCAGCCGGCGCATCCCGTCCCCGCCGTACGGCGTCGCGGCCCGGTGCAGCGGCAGCTGCTGGGCACCCGCGGACAGCGCCGCGAACGCGGCGGCGGCCTGCGGCAGCAGCACCGCCGGGGCCCGGCCGCCCGCCGACTCCAGCAGCGGTGTCTCGCCGACCAGCAGGGTCATCCGGTCCGCCAGCGCGTGCAGCCGGGCGGAGCGGAGCTCCTGGAGCACCGTGGAGTGCGCCCTGGTCCTGGCCAGGGTCAGCTGCCGGTCCAGCAGCGCCCGCGCCTTGGGGGCACCCGCGTGGCCGGCCAGCATGCCCGTCCCGTCCGGGTCGGTGCCGCTCAGCGAGTCCAGCGCGCCCAGCAGCCGGGCCGAGCGGCGGATGTAGCCGGGCTCCAGCGCCAGCAGGTTGAGCAGCCAGCGCAGCTCGGTGCGCGACTCCTGCGCCCAGGTCTGCTCGAAGACCGAGCCGAAGGTGTGCAGCAGCCCGCCGACGCGCCGCACGGACCGCAGCAGGTCCGAGGTGCCGGCCGACGGGACGACCGAGGCCGTCCCCGGTCTGGCGCCGACCTCGCCCACCGCCAGCGGCAGCGCGCGCAGGAAGGCGCCGGCCTGGACGGTGAGGTGGCGGGAAAGGATGTCCCCGGCGGTCGCTGTGGAGGCCGCCTGGGCCGTCATCGGCGCTTCGGTCATGGCGTGGTAGATCCCCGTTCCCCCGGGGCGGTCCCCCGGAGCTGGTGGCCGACCGCCGGAACAGGTCCCCTTGCTGTTCCGGCGGCTTCGCATCCGTGGACGCGTCAGCGCGAGGTGGCGGCCCGGCGGCGCTGGCGCGAGTCGATCAGCAGGTCCTGGACGTGCCGCAGCTGCCCGCCCTCGCCGTCCTGCGAGCGGCGGGTCCACGCCCCGTCCGGCCCCAGGTGCCAGGACTCGGTCTCGTCCGACATCCCGAGGTCGATCAGCCCGGACAGCTCGGTGCGGTGCGCGGGATCGGTGATCCGCAGCAGCGCCTCGATCCGGCGGTCCAGGTTCCGGTGCATCATGTCGGCGCTGCCGATCCAGACCTCGGGATCGCCGTTGTTGCCGAACACGAAGACCCGGGAGTGCTCCAGGAAGCGGCCCAGGATGCTGCGGACCCTGATGTTGTCGCTCAGCCCGGGCACGCCCGGACGGATCGCGCAGATCCCGCGCACCCAGACGTCCACCGGCACCCCGGCCTGGGAGGCCCGGTACAGCGCGTCGATCAGGGCCTCGTCGACGATCGAGTTGACCTTGAGCTTCACGTACGCCGGGCGGCCCGCCTTGTGGTGGGCGATCTCGTTGTGGATCCGCGAGACCAGCCCGTCGCGCAGGCCGCGCGGGGCGGTCAGCAGGCGGCGGTAGGACTCGCGGCGCGAGTAGCCGGAGAGCCGGTTGAACAGGTCCGAGAGGTCCGCGCCGACCTGCGGGTCGGAGGTGAGCAGACCGAGGTCCTCGTACAGCCTGGCCGTCTTCGGGTGGTAGTTGCCGGTGCCGACGTGCGAGTAGCGGCGCAGGGTGTCGCCCTCCTGCCGGACCACCAGCGAGAGCTTGCAGTGCGTCTTCAGCCCGACCAGGCCGTACACCACGTGACAGCCGGCCTCCTCCAGCTTGCGGGCCCACTTGATGTTGGCCTGCTCGTCGAAGCGCGCCTTGATCTCGACCAGCACCAGCACCTGCTTGCCGGACTCGGCCGCGTCGATCAGCGCGTCCACGATCGGCGAGTCACCGGAGGTGCGGTACAGGGTCTGCTTGATCGCCAGCACGTCCGGGTCGGCGGCGGCCTGCTCCAGGAAGGCCTGCACCGAGGTGGAGAAGCTGTCGTACGGGTGGTGCAGCAGGACGTCGCGCTCGCGCATCGCGACGAAGATGTCCGGCTGGGAGGCCGACTCGACGTCGGTCAGCCCGCGGGCCGTACCGGCCACGAACTTCGGGTACCTGAGCTCGGGCCGGTCCAGGTCGGCGATGCCGAACAGCCCGGTCAGGTCCAGCGGCCCGGGCAGCGGGAAGACCTCGGCCTCGGTGATGTTCAGCTCCCGCACCAGCAGGTCCAGGATGTACGGGTCGATCGACTCCTCGACCTCCAGCCGGACCGGCGGGCCGAAGCGCCGCCGCATCAGCTCCTTCTCCAGGGCCTTGAGGATGTTCTCGGTGTCGTCTTCCTCCACCTCCAGGTCCTCGTTCCTGGTGACGCGGAAGGCGTGGTGGGCCAGCACCTCCATCCCCGGGAAGAGCTCCTCCAGGTGCGCGCCCATGACGTCCTCCAGCGGGACGTACCGCTGGGGCGAGGCTTCCAGGAAGCGGGCCAGCGACTGCGGCACCTTGACGCGCGCGAAGTGCTTGTGACCGGAGACCGGGTTGCGCACCACCACGGCCAGGTTGAGCGAGAGTCCCGATATGTACGGGAAGGGGTGCGCCGGGTCGACGGCCAGCGGGGTCAGGACGGGGAAGATCTTCTGCCGGAACAGCGTGTGCAGCCGGGCCTGCTCCTTCTCGGCCAGCTCCGACCAGCGGACCACCTCGATGCCCTCGGCGACGAGGTCCGGCAGCACCTCCTGCTGGAACGCGGCGGCGTGCCTGGCCATCAGCTCGCGCGAGCGGGTCCAGATCAGGTCCAGCACCTCGCGCGGCTGGAGGCCGGACGCGCTGCGCTGGGCGACGCCGGTGGCGATCCGGCGCTTGAGGCCGGCCACCCGGACCATGAAGAACTCGTCCAGGTTGCTGGCGAAGATCGCCAGGAACTTCGCCCGCTCCAGCAGCGGGATGCCCGGGTCCTCGGCCAGCTCCAGGACGCGCTCGTTGAACGCGAGCCAACTGCGCTCGCGGTCAAGGAAGCGGCCCTGCGGCAACGCTTCGAACTCCTCCTCGTCCGCGGCCGGCAGCTCCGGTGGAATGCCCAGCGCACTGGACATCCGGGCCGTCGGCGACAGCGGGGCAGAGACGGGGCGGGGGATGCTCATGGGCTCCAGCTCCTCCAGCAGCAGGACGGCGTCCGGACGCGTATGGCTCTGCGGGCCGTCGCCCTCGCCCCGGACCGAACCCGGGGACAGCACCCACCCTCCGGGTGCGGTCCGTACAGGACCGGCCGGTGCGTGGCGGTCGACTCTGCACGAGCGAGACACTACGGACTTCATCCTGTGATCTTCGCGGCAGCAATTGAATCCACGGTAAACACCGCATGGCCAGGAGGAAAGCTGAGTCGGTCGGGGCAAGGGATGTCGCCGCCCCGCCGCTCGCCCGCGGACCGTCCGGGGGCTCTCCCGGCCGCGACCGACAGAGTCGAAAGGCCCGGAGAACCGGTCCGCGGGCGCGGCGGCCCCGCAGACGCGACGGCTAGGCCGACCGGTCCGCCCGGTACGGGGCCCGGTACATGAGGTCCACCTCGTGAACGGTGAATCCCAGTCGTTCGTAGACGCGCACGGCGGCCGGATTGTCGGCGTCGACGTAGAGGAGGACGGTTTCCAGTCCGCGCTCGCCGGGGCCGGTGCCGGTCAGGTGACGCAGGCCCGCCGCGGTCAGCGCGCGGCCGAGACCGCTGCCCTGCTCGGCCGGGTCCACCCCGACCACGTACACCTCGCCGAGCTCGGGCTCGGTGGCGGTCGCCGGGTGCACCTTGGTCCAGTGGAAGCCGACCACCGTGCCGGCGCGGGTGGCGAGGAAGAAGCCGGCCGGGTCGAACCAGGGCTCGGCGATCCGCTCGGCCAGGTCCTGGCCGGTCCAGGAGCCCTGCTCGGGGTGGTGGGCGAAGGCCAGGGCGTTCAGCCGCAGCCACTCGGCATCGTCCTCCCCCGGACGGAAGGTGCGGAGCTCGATGCCCTCGGGGACGGCCACCTCCTCGGTCTGCGCGCCGGTGCGGCGCATCTGCCGCAGCTCGCGGACCAGCTCGGCGCCGTAGGCCCCGGCCAGGTGCCGGGCCGCCGGGTGGCCGCCGTGCACCCAGAAGTCCACCGCGTCGCGCCCCGCCCGGTGGGCCTGCGCCAGGACGGCGTCCACCAGTGGACGGGCCAGACCGCGGCCACGGGCGGCCGGGTCGACCACCAGCTCGGCGGCGGGGTTGGCGGTCGGGTCCTCCGGCACTTCGAGCTGGCCGTAGCCGACGACGGGTTCGGTCTCGGGGCCGCTCTCGGTCTCGGGACCGGTCCCGGTCTTGGTCTCGGTCTCGACGAGGTGGGTCACGCCCGGGCGGGGCGTCTCGGCGTTCCGCAGCCGGAGCCGGCCCTGTTCGGACAAGGCGGCCCGGCCGTCCACTGCCTGGGCGTCCGCCAGAACTCGCAGGGCGCCGTCGCGCTGCTCGGGCCGGAGCACATCGTCCGCAATGACCGCTGTCTGATCGTCCATGCCCTGACGATACGTCACCGGAAATGCGAAAAGCCCCTGATCCGTTGGGATCAGGGGCTTTTCGGAATAATTGTTCGGCGGCGTCCTACTCTCCCACAGGGTCCCCCCTGCAGTACCATCGGCGCTGTAAGGCTTAGCTTCCGGGTTCGGAATGTAACCGGGCGTTTCCCTCACGCTATGACCACCGAAACACTAT
>NZ_MSJQ01000275.1 GCF_014596515.1 Streptomyces sp. CBMA156 | reverse complement strand
ACCACCGGGGCGCCGCTCGCCGCCGCGAGCCTGGCCAGGCCGGTGCGGAACGCGCCCGGCTCGGCGTCGCGGGAGTCCCGGCGGTCCGGCAGGCCGCCCTCCCCGTAGATCAGCACGACCCGGCCGGCCGCGAGCGCCGCCACGGCCGGGTCGAGGGCGGCGGCGGCCCTGGCCGTGCCGCGGTGGACGGGGATGTGCCCGCCGGACCGCAGCACCCCGCCGAGCACCGGCACCCGCCACAGTCCGGCGGCCGCCATCACCACCGGCTCGGTGCCCAGCCGGCGCAGCGCGGCGAGCACCACGCCGGGGTCGGCGAGCGAGCTGTGGTTGGCCGCGACGATGCTGCCGGGGGCGACCGGGCCCGGCGTCTCCGAGCTGACGGACAGGCGTCCGAGGGCGGGCACCAGGGTGCCGGCGATCCGGCTGAGCATGGCTGGTCCTCCGTGGGGTCCGGCGGGCTGACGCCTCCATGCTCGCCGGACCCGCCGCCGGCCGCCTGAGTAGGCGTACTCAACCCGGCGTACTCAACCCGGGCGTGCTCAGCCCGGGCCGGGTACGCGGGCGCGGGTCAGCCGCGCTGCACGGTGACCCGGTCCACCGCCGTCCCGTCCTCGGTGAGCGAGCGCACCTCCATGCGGGCGGGTTTGCCCGCGGCGCCCGGTGTCACGTCGACCGCGACCAGGCAGTAACCGGTGTAGCGGACCCTGGACCAGGTGACCTTGACGGTCTGCTCGTGGCCGCCCCGCTCGGAGACCACCATCGGCACCGGCTTGTCGTTGCCGGTCTCGTGCCCGAGGTAGGTGTCGGAGACCGGGAAGGAGTAGAGCCCGCCGCCTCCGCCGCCCGCGACGACGTAGGTGGTGCCGTCCTTCACCGGGTTGACGGTGTCGCCGGAGGCGACCTTGCGGGTGGCCTTGCCGGCCCGGATCGGGTCGGTGCGCTCGTAGACGTGGTTGTGGCCGCTGAGCACCAGGTCCACCTGGTACTTGTCGAACAGCGGGGCCCAGTCCTGCTGCGCGCCGAGTTCGGCTCCGTTGTCGTGGCAGGTGGAGTAGGTGCACTGGTGGAGGTAGACGACGATGAAGTCGATGCCGCTGTCGGCGCGGAGCGCGGCGAGCCGGCTCTCCAGCCACTTCTTCTGCTTGCCCTTGGTGTAGTCGAGGTTGGCCGGGGTGTTGTAGCAGACGTCGTTGCCGTCGAGGCTGATCAGGCCGACGTTCTGGTAGCGCCAGGAGTAGATGCCGGTGGACTGGCTCCAGGCGTTGTCGGGCGTCGTGAACCGGGCGCGCATGCCCCCGTAGCCATCGGATCCGTACCACGGCTCCATCTCGTGGTTGCCGATCGCCGGCATCCACGGGGTCCTGGAGGCGACGGGGTCGTTCTGCACGAAGAAGGAGTCCCACAGCCGGGCGTCGTAGGCGTCGCTGGTCTTGCCGCTGCCGCCGGCGTTGGCGTACGAGAGGTCGCCCATGTGGAGGTGGAAGGCGGGGTCGAGGCCGGCGATCAGGTGGCCGGTGGCGGCCGCGTTGTAGCCGATGCCCTGGTCGCCGAAGGCCGTGAAGGTGAATCCGGCGCCGCGTCCGGGGGCGGGCGCGGTGCGGAAGCTCGCCACGTCGCCGAGCCTGGTGTGCTGCCCCGCGGGGTCGTAGCCCTGGTGGCCCACGACGTAGTAGTAGGTGGTGTCCGGGATCAGCTGGTCCAGCTGGGCGTGCAGGTAGTACTGGGTGACGGTGGTGGGCTTGACCGGGGGCTGGTCCTCGACCGGCTTCTGCCAGGAGAGCTTGCTGACCAGGGTGCGGACCTCGGCGGCGACCGGGGCGCCGAAGTCCCCGGGCTGGACGCCGATCCGGACGAAGGGGGCGGTCACCGCGTCCGGCACCTGCCAGGAGACGACGACCTGCTGGGACGGGTCGGCGCCGAAGGCGAGGTGCCGGCCGAAGGGGCGCAGCGCGGACCCCGCGGTCCGCTCGCTCCGGGGCGCGGGGACGGTCGGGAGGTCGAGGGCGACGGGGCTCGGAGTGGTGAGGCGCGGGGCGGCCTGGGCGGTGCCGGGCAGCAGGAGGCCGCCGGCGGCGAGGGCGGCTCCGCCCATCGCGCCGGCACGCAGGAGGTCACGCCGGGAGTGCCGTGGTGTCTCGGACATGACATCAAGTTAGGAAACTTCACTAACCTTTGACAAGGGGGCGGATGCCATCGAATTCGCGTACAGGAAAGGGCAGTTGAACGCCGGGTTGCCGGGGCCACTCGGGGCACCGCCCCGCCCCTGATCAGCCGGGCGGCGGGCCTGCCGGCTGGACGAGCTGCCCGCGGACACCGAGGTCGTCGTCTACTGCCGCGGCGGGTACCGCGTGCGGCCTGGCCCCCGGCCGCCGGGCGCCCGCTTCGGCATTCCGCCCGTCCGTCCGGCGGCCGACGCGTGGCCCCGACGGGCGGCGGCGCCGCGCGGTGACGCCGGGCGACCAACGGTGACGACGGGCGACGAGGGTGACGGCCGATCGGCCGCGAGCCACCGGGGTGGTCCACGGCCGCCGCCCGGGTGACCTGCCGGACGTGTCGGCGACGGAACGCCCCGTCCAGCGTGCATGGGTGGGAGAGCGCCGTCCGCGGACGGTGCCCCGCCCTGTCCCCCAGCATGAGAGCCGCCGATGCCTCCCACCGCCCGTCTGCGCCGCATCGTTCCGACCGCGCTCTGCGCCCTGTCCGTGGCCCTCGCCGCACCGGCGGCCCACGCCGCGCCACCAGGCCGCGACGGCGGGTCCGACCCCGGGAGGGCTGACGGCGGCTCGTACGACTGGGACCGCGTGGCGGCCTGCGAGAGCAGCGGCAACTGGCGCATCAACACCGGCAACGGCTACTACGGCGGTCTCCAGTTCGACCAGCCCACCTGGCGCGAGAACGGCGGCCTCGGCTACGCCCCGCGCGCCGACCTCGCCACCCGCGAGCAGCAGATCGCCGTCGCCCAGCACCTCGCCGACCGCCGTGGCCTGTCCCCCTGGCCGGTCTGCGGCGCCCGCGCCACCCGCGACCGCCCCCGCGAGCCCGTCCAGCCGCCCCCGGCCACCGCGTCGAAGCCGACCGCGTCGGCCACAGCTGCCGTACCTGCCACACCGCAGGACGGCACCTGGACCGTCCGCGAGAACGACACCCTCGCCGAGCTCGCCGAGTTCCTCGACGTGCCCGGCGGCTGGACCGCCCTCTACGAGCTCAACCGCGACACCATCGGCGAGGACCCGGACCTCATCCAGCCCGGCCAGGTCCTCGAACTGCCGTCCTGACCCCGACGGCCCCACCGATCCCACCGGGAAGGCCCCACAAGGAAGACACCAGAAGGAAGACACCGACGGCCCGTCCGCTCACCAGGAGCGGACGGGCCGTCGGCGTGCGGGCGCGGGCTCAGCCGACGTGGACCCGCGGGCGGCGCGAGCGGTCCGGCTCGGCCTCGCGCAGCACCTCGCGGGTGACCGGCGCGACCTCGCCCTGTCCGAACAGGAAGAACCGCAGGAACTGGGCGAAGGGGCTGCCCTCGGTCCACTCGAAGTACAGGTGCGGCCGCTGGCCGGTGCGGTCCCGGACGGTGAGCGCCAGCGCGGCGAGCGCGTTGGGGATGCTGGAGCTCTCCAGGGTCAGCACCCGGTAGCGCCCGTGCAGCACCTCGCCGCGGACGGTCAGTTCGGCCTCGAAGTCGGAGGCGTCGCGGACGGTCACCTCGACGAAGACCAGGTCGTCCTCGTCGGGGATGTCGTTGTCGGCGCGGATCTGGCGGATCTTGTCGCGGTACTCGGCGTGGTCGCGGTGGCTGGGCTCGTTGGCGATCAGCCGCAGCGGACGGTGCGCGTAGTCCCTGATGAAACGTTCCGCCACATCGTCCAGCTCCACGCTCGTGACCCGCAGCTCGAAGGCGCGGCGCAGCCGGGAGAGCAGCGAGACCAGGATGATGCCGGCGATGAAGCAGGCGCCGATCTTCAGACCGTCAGGACGCTCCAGGCAGTTCAGCACGGTGGTGTAGAGGAAGATCGCCGCGATGACCGCGAAGGCGACGGTCCAGCCGCGCTCGCGCTTCTTGTACGCGGCGATGGTCACCGCGATCGCGGCCGAGCTGATCAGCACCAGCACGCCGGTCGCGTACGCGCCGCCCTGGGCGTCCACGTTCGCGTCGAAGATCCAGGTGACCAGGAAGCCGATCAGGGTCAGCACGATCACCATCGGCCGCACCGCGCGCGCCCAGTGCGGGGCCATGCCGTAGCGCGGCAGGTAGCGGGGCAGCAGGTTGAGCATGCCCGCCATCGCGGAGGCGCCGGCGAACCAGAGGATCGCGATGGTGGAGAGGTCGTAGACGCTGCCGAAGGCACCGCCCAGGTACTCGTGCGCCAGGTACGCCAGGGCGCGGCCGTTGGCTTCGCCGCCCGCCTTGAACTGGTCGGCCGGGATGAGCAGCGTGGTGATGAAGCTGGTGGCGATCAAGAAGCAGCTCATGATCACGGCGGCGGTGGTCAGCAGCTTGCGGGTGCCGCGGATCCGGCCGGCCGGGTTCGCCTCGGTGTCGTCGGGGTCGCCCTTGATGTGCGGCATCACCGCGACGCCGGTCTCGAAGCCGGACAGGCCGAGCGCCAGCTTCGGGAAGGTCACCAGGGCCACGCCGACCATGATGATCGGGTTGCCGTGCTGGGCGGTCAGCGCCTCCGTCCAGTCGGTGACCACGTGCGGCGCCTCGATGATCTTCCAGAGGCCGACGGCCACCACGACCACGTTCAGCAGCAGGTACGAGCCGACCAGGAACACCGCCAGGCCGATCGCCTCGCTGAAGCCCTTGAGGAAGACCGCGCCGAGCATGGCCACCAGGACCATCGTGATCAGCACCTGCTTGCCACTGAGCATGCCGGTCAGGTGCGGGTTCTCCACCAGGTGCGCGCTGGCGTCGGCGGCGGACAGGGTGATGGTGATCAGGAAGTCCGTCGCCGCGAAGCCGAGCAGCGCGAGGACGAACAGCTTGCCCTTCCAGAACGACAGCAGCCGCTCCAGCATCGCGATCGAGCCCTCACCGCGCGGGCTCTCCTTGGCCACCCGCCGGTAGACCGGCAGCGCGCCCAGCAGGGTGACCACCACCAGCACGATGGTGGCGATCGGCGACAGCACGCCCGCGGCGAGGGCGGCGATGCCCGGCTGGTAGCCGAGCGTCGAGAAGTAGTCCAGGCCGGTCAGGCACATCACCCGCCACCAGCGCTGGCCGGCGGGCGCACCGGACGCGGCGGAGCCCCCCGCCGCCGCGCCCCCCCGCGGCGGCTCCGGGGCGTCCTGCCCCTCGGACTCCTGGGCGGGCTTCGTCGCCGGCTTCTCCCCGGTCACGTCCTCCAGCAGCCAGCTGCGGAGCCGTATTCGCGCCGACGGCGCGCCCGTCTCCGCCGTCCCCGTCGAACCCGACGAAACCACCTTGCACCTCTTGTTTAAAGACCCCGTAAAAACGCCGTCGGGCGACGGCAGGGCGACACGCTATGCGACCAGCGTTAAGAAACCGCCATCGGGCCGCGTTAAGAAAACGTCATGGCCGCGCAGGTCGGGGCGGGTGGCACGGCGCGATGGTTCGGGTGCCGCGAACGGCGGGACCCCGGGCCGGCGGTGCGGCCCGGGGCCCCGCCCTCGGTGAAGCCCGAAATCCCTTCCCTCGCGGGAGGCCCGGAATGACTCGGGAGGAATCGCGGGGGGGGGGAGCCCGGAGTCAGGCCCGGTAACCGAGGACGGTCATCATTCCCGTCTCCGCGTGGTAGACGTTGTGGCAGTGCACCATCCACAGGCCCGGGTTGTCGGCGTCGAAGTCGACGGCCAGCGTCGTACCCGGCAGCACGATCGCGGTGTCCTTGCGCGGGCCGTCGCCGGGCAGCGCGAAACTGTGTCCGTGCAGGTGGACGGGGTGCCACATGGCGGTGCTGTTGCGGAACTCCAGCCGCACCCGCTCCCCCGCCGCCACCGGGTGGCGCTGCGCCGGGTCGTACCTGCGGCCGTTGAACGCCCAGTCGGCCTTCGCCATCCCGCCGGTGAGCTCCAGCCTCACCGTGCGGTCCGGTGTCCTGGCGGGCAGCCGGACACCCGGGGCGGCCTTGAGCTGCCCGGCGGTGACCAGCCGTCCGTCCAGCTCGGCCGGGCGGACGGCCGCGTCGGGCGCGGCGCCGCCGCCGGTGCGCAGTACGGCCAGGGCGGTGGCGTTCTTGCCCTCGGCCAGCGCGGTCAGCGGGAAGACGCCGTCCCCGGCGGTGACCAGCACGTCGTAGCGCTCGCCCATGCCGAGCAGCAGCGCCTGGGTGGTGGCCGGTTCGACCGGGAAGCCGTCGGTGTGGGTGACGGTCAGCTCGTGGCCGCCGAGGGCGACCCGGTAGGCGGTGTCACCGCCCGCGTTGACCAGCCGGATCCGGATCCGGTCGCCGGGCTTGGCGGTGAAGGTCTCGGGTGCGGTGGCGAGCCTTCCGTTGACCAGGTGGAACGGGTACGCGACGTCGCCGGCGTCGCCGCCCAGCAGCGGGCTCCGGGCGCCCATCAGCATCCGGGAGGGGGACGCGCCGCTCGGAGCGCTTCCCGTCCCGGACGTCCCCGGCATGTCGTGCCCTTCGTGGCCGCCGTTCCCGGAGCCGCCGGAGTGGTCCATCCCTCCCATGCCCCGGGCGAGTTCGGCGAGGACGGCGTCCGGGGTGCTGCCGTCGACGCCGTCCACCCAGTCGTCCAGGACGACGACCCACTCCTTGTCGTAGGCCAGTGGCTCCCTGGGGTCCTCGACGATCAGCGGCGCGTACAGGCCGCGGTCCTGCTGGACGCCGGAGTGCGGGTGGAACCAGTACGTGCCCGGGTGGCTCAGCGCGAACCGGTACTCGAAGGAGGCGCCGGGCCTGACGTCGGCCTGGGTCAGGCCCGGCACGCCGTCCATGTCGTTGCGCAGCGCGAGGCCGTGCCAGTGCAGCGAGGTGGGCTGGGGCAGGTGGTTGGCGAGGGTGACGGCGATCGTGTCGCCGAGGGTGGCGCGCACCTCCTGGCCGGGCAGGCGGTCGCCGTACGCCCAGCTGCGGACGGTACGGCCGCCGAGGTCGAGGGTGGTCTCGGTGGCGGTGAGCGCGACCTTCCGCTCCGGGCCGGGCTTGCGTGCGGCCTCGGCGGCGGCGACCTCGGGACCGTTCGGGGCGAGGTAGCCGGGTGTTCCGAGTGTGCCGGGTGTTCCGGTCGTCCCGGGTGTTCCGGCCGTTCCGCTCGTGGGGCCGTGGTTCATGCCCGCGTGGTCCATGCCCTTCATGGAGTCGGAGGAGCCGGGGGAACCGGAGGAGCAGGCGGTCAGCAGGCCGGTCCCGGCGGCCGCGAGCGCGGCGCCGAGGAGGGTGCGACGGGTGGGTGTGCGCATGGCGGAGTGCACCTCGTGTGGTGTGTGGGTGTGCAGGACGTCGCGTCGGCCGTTCCGTGCGCGGGCGCTTCGGGGCGCGAGCGGGCGCGTGGACGTGCACGCGGGCGCTCCTGAGCGGGGCGCGGGCGCGGAACGGCGGGCGCGCGCCTACTGGCGCAGCACCGAAAGCCGGGTGAGGAGTATCCGCCCGCCCCCGGGCGGGGGCAGCGCGCGGACAGCCGTCAGCAGCCTGGCCCGCACCTCGGCGGCGGCGTCACCGCTGCGCCTCAGCAGGGGGCCGACGACGAGGAGCACCAGGGTCCAGCCGGCCAGGACGGCGAGGCAGACCGCCATCGGGTCCAGGCCGCCGGGGGCGGCGGGGCCGACGCCGGTGGGGTCGACGGCGAAGGCGGCAGGGTGGGCGGCGGGGTGGACGGAGGGTGCCCCTGCGTCAGGTCCGTGGTGCGCGGCACCCGCCGGAGGCATCGCCGAGACACCCGTCCCGGAGCCTTCGTGTCCGCCGTGCCCGCCGCCCGGATGGCCGAGCGTGTGCATGGTCACGATGCCCAGCAGCAGTGCGGCGAGCAGCAGCAAGCGCAGCACCCAAGGCGCCGGCACCGGCACCGGCGGACCGAACTGCCGCGACCGCGCCATGCCCGCCTCCGCCCTCAGCGCCACCCCCACGTACCCCGGAGGGTATCCCGACCCTACGCCACGGACCGAGCCGGGGCGCCGCGTTCACCCTCCCCCTCATACCGGGTCGCGCGGGTCCGCGCCCAGCACCGCGGCCGCCACGTGCTCCCGGAACCAGCGGTGGCCCGGATCCGCCGAGTTGCGCGGGTGCCAGGCCATCCCCAGCTCCAGCGGGGCGAGTTCGAGCGGGATCGGGAAGGTGCGCAAGCCCAGCGCGGCGACGGTGTCCGGCAGCCAGTCCTCGGGGACCAGCGTGATCAGGTCGCTGTCCCTGGCCAGCAGCATGGCGCCGGTGTGGCTGGGCACGATGACCGCCACCCGGCGCCGGAGCCCGAGTCCGGCGAGCCCGGCGTCGATCGGGCCGAGCCGTTTGCCGCGCCGGGAGACGCCGATGTGGTCGACGGCGGCGAACCGGCGGGCGGTGATCCAGCGGCCGTCGAACAGCGGATGGCCGGCTCTGGCGAGGCCGACCAGCGGAACGCGGAGGAGCTGCCGGGTGCGGACCTCCGGGTCCAGGCCGCCGAGCACGCCGAGTTCGACGTCCACCAGCCCCTGCCGCAGCGCCGGCCCGTCCTCCAGCGCCTCCGGCAGGAAGATCACGTCCACCCGCGGGGCCTGCGCCCGGACCCGCTCGGCGAGCGCGCCCGCCGTCCGCACCAGCATCAGCTCCCCGGCCTGCACCGTGAAGGTGCGGTCGAGGTGCACCGGGTCGAACCCGGCGCCGGGACGCAGCACGCTGTCGCAGCCACGCAGCAACGCGCCGACCTCCTCCCGCAGTTCGAGTGCCCGCGGGGTCGGGACGAGGCCCTGCCCGGCGCGCACCAGCAGCGGGTCCTCGACGGCGCGGCGCAGCCGGGCGAGCATCCGGCTGACCGCCGCGGGCGAGGTGCCGAGCCGCTCGGCCGCGCGGGTCACACTGCTCTCCTGGAGCAGGGCGTCCAGCGCCCGCAGCAGGTTGAGGTCCAGCATCCGCACGCTTCCGATCTCGGTCTTTGCGTCCTGGGCAACTATCGGATGCCGATCCTTGCATGGTTTCCGTCCCGGCCGCCGACGAAGGTGGAGACGAACCCGCAGCCGTCCCTGAGGAGTCCTCATGTCGCAGCTCTCCCGCGCCGACCGTTCCGGCGACGTCCTCGCCGTAGTCAGCCAGAGCGGCCCGACCGTCTCATTCTTCGACGCCGCCACCGACCGGCACCTGGACACCCTCCAAGTCCTCGCCGAGCCGCACGAGTTGTGCTTCGACCCGACCCAGCGGCTGCTCTGGTGCAGCAGCGCCTACCACTCGGGCTACTACCACGCCAACAGTGGCCGCCGCACCGAGCTGACCGTCATCGACGCCGACACCCGCCGGATCGTCGAGGTGATCGACCTCGCCCCCGAACACGGCCCGCACGGGCTGGCGTTGGACACCGCCCGCGGCCGGCTGTACGTCAGCGTGGAGGGCGGCGAGGACCGCCCCGGCGGCGTCGTGGTCATCGACACCACGACCCGCCGCCCGCTCGGCCGGATCGACACCGACGCCCCCGGCCCGCACTGGTTCGCCGTCTCTCCGGACGGCAGGACCGGCTTCGCCACCAACAAGGAGGCGCCCTTCGTCTCGGTCGTGGACCTCGAACGGGGGACTCTGACCGCCAGGGTGGAGGTCCCCGGCAGCGAGGGCCTGGCCGTCTCCGCCGACGGCACCCGGGTCTACGCCGCCGGCCCGTACCTCTCCACCTCCACCGCCCCCACCGCGGCCCCGGGCATCCGCGTCATCGACGTCCCGACCGCGACCGTCACGGCCGTCCTCCCGACGGACTCCCCGGCCCTGCCGGTCCACCTCACCTCGACCGGCCGGCTCCTGGCCGGCGAAGTCCGGTCGGCCCCCGCCTCCGGCTCCGCCCTGGGCCGCCAACTCCCGGGCCGTCTCACCGTGTTCGCCGCCGACGACCACCGCCGCCTCGGCTCCGTCGAGGTGGGCCTCTTCCCGCTCACCATCACCTCCTCCCCGGACGGCGGCCTCGCCTACGTCGCCGGCGTCGTCTCCTCCACCGTCGACGTCATCGACCTGGCCACCCTCGCCCCGGTCTCCCGCCTCACCGTCCCCAAGCTCGCCGACCCGGGCGCCCACGGCCTCGCCTACCTCCCCCGCCCGGCCTGACGACCACCGGTCAGCCCTGCCGGGCCACGACCCGCCCGGAGACGGCGCCGCACAGGGCCCGGGGGCGGCTCGGGCCCGGGGCCGCACAGGGCCCGGGGCGGACATGCGGGCATCCGTACGCGGGTGGGCGCTTCGTTGCCGGTCAGCTGACGGTGAGGGTGGCGTGCATGTACTGGTGGATGGCACAGATGTACGGGTAGCTGCCGGCCTTCGCCGGGGCGGTGAAGGCGGCCGATGCTCCGCCGCTGACGGCCTTGGTGTCGAAGGACCTGTCGTCGGCGGTGACGGTGTGGGCGGTGGAGTCCTCGTTCACCACGGTGATGCTCTGCCCCGGGGGAACGGTGAGCGTGGCCGGCTGGAACCGGAAGTCCTTGATGGTGATCCGGGCCCCGGAGGGGGCCGGACCGGAGGAGCCGGCCGGGGCGTGGGATCCGGCGGGGCTCGACGAGCAGGCGCCGAGCGCAAGGGCCAGCAGGGCCGCGCTCAGGGCGGCGCGCAGACGTACGGCGGTCACGGGTGCACTTCCGTTCCGGGGTGAGGGGAAGGTGCGTGCCCGGGCGCGGGGGTGTCGACGTCTCGCGCCCGGGCACGCACCGCTCTGGATCTGCTCAGACGGTGAGCAGGGTGGGACTCGCGGCCTTGTCGACGGGCAGGAAGTCGTCGGGGACGGGGTACTGGCCGAGGACGTAGGTGAGGATGGCGGCGTGCATGGCCTCGACGGGGGCGATGGTGGCGGCGGTGGCGATGCCGGCGGGGCTGGTGACGTTGTAGGTCGCGAAGAGGTAGGTCTGGGCGGCCTGGTCCTCCAACTGGAGGGCGAGCTTGGCGACGTCGCCCACGCTGGCGGCCTTGCCGAGCGCGGCGACCGTGCCGGCCTGGTTGGTCAGCGGCACGTTCGTGATCGCGGGCTTGCCCGCCCCGGTGAGGACCGCGTTCCAGGCCTTGGCGTGGTCGGCGTGCTGGGCCATCGCGGTGGTGACGAAGGTGGCGACCGCCGGGGGGACGGTGCCGAGCTTGCCGGCCTTGGCGGCGTCGAGGGCTGCCTGGTAGGCGCCGACGGCCTGGTTCTCCAGCGCGGTGGCGAGCGCGACGACCCTCAGGTCGCCGGTGTACGTGCCGGACGCCGGGTCCGGGGCGGGCATCGAGGCACTGCCGGAGGAGGCCGGTTGGCTGGTGGACTTGCTGCTGGAACAGGCTGCCAGGGTGAGCGCGAGCGCGGCGCCGCCGGCGCCGAGCAGGAAGCGGCGCCGGCCGGCGTCGCGCGGCTCGTCGCCCCGGCGGGCGCGGATCTCCTCGCCCAGGTCCAGCGCGCCGGTGCGCATGGCGGGCAGCGTCGCCCGGTGGGCCTCGTCCATCTCCGCGGTGAGACGGGCGAGTTGGCCTTCGCTGATCTGGAGCTCCCAGTCGTGCGCGGTCACTTGACGGCTCCTTCGGTGATCGGCGAGGCACTGTCGGTCTTGTAGAAGGCGTCGGGGAAGCCCACGCTGCCGGCCGCCGCCGGGAGCTTGGCCGGGTCGACCGGGATGGTGACCAGGTCGGCGGCGTTGCCGGCGAGCAGCGCCTGCACGGCCAGCAGGGTGGCGCGGTGCTGGGCCTCGACCGGGGCGACGGACGCGAAGAGCTTGCGCAGGTCCGCGTTGCTCACCTGGCTCACGTTCTTGGTGTAGGTCTGGGCCGCCACGTCCTCCAGGGTGATGGCGAGCCTGACCACGTCGCCCGGGCCCTTGATGCTCGGCAGCGCCTGGTCGACGACGGCCTTGTACGTCGGGTCCGGGTTGTTCTGGGCCTGGCCGCCGGCCTGGGTGGCGGCGGCGTTGAACGCCATGGCGTGGGCCTGGTGCTGGGCGGTGGTCTTGGTGATGAACGCGGCCACCGTCTTGTTGCCGTCCTTGATGAACGGCAGTCCGGCAGCGGTCTGGTAGACGGCCACGGCGAGGTTCTCGATCGACGCGGCGGTCTGCAGCGCCATGATGTCGTCGGCCATGGAGCCGGACGGCGAGGGGCTGTCGGCGAAGGCGCGGGTGCCGCCGAGGAGCGCGGCCGTCCCGACGACTCCGGCGACCAGTCCGCCGCGCTGCCACCAGCGGCGCCGGACGGGTCCGGCCGCCTGGCCGAAGTCGGTCAGCGCGCCGTGCGTGATCCGCAGCGCGTCGCTGTTCAGGTCCTGCGACTGCTCGGTGAGTTCTTCGAGCAGCCGGGTGTCGATGTGCTCTGAAGGCATCATGCTCCCGTCTCAGGCAGGAGCCCGCCGGTTCACGGGCTCGTACGTCATCCCTTCGGCGCTGCCCGGTCGCCGGCTTGCCCGGAGGGCCGGGAAACCCGGCAATTCACCCGCCCGAGTGATGGCGGGTCATCGGACTGACCCGAAGTCACCGCCCGTTGCCGCCGGGCGACGGGACGACCGCCGGCCGGAGCCGCCTGCCGCCGCGTGCGACGGCGGCGGCGAAACTGGTGACAGCCCGGGCCAATCCGGTGGCATGCCGGCCCCGAAGGACCACATGAGTAGTTCCGTTCACCGGCCGGCGCCCCGCTCCCCGGCCGCGTCGTGGGGAGGCCCGTGATGCCCGCCATCCGTCCGTGGGGCTCGCCGCCCGCCCGTCGTCCCCGAGGAGCGGTCGGATGAGCGCCGTCGTCCACCTGTCCGGTCCCGGACGACCGGGCCCGGACCTCAAGGAGCTCCTCGCCAGGGTCGCCCGCGGCGACCAGGACGCCTTCTCCCGGCTCTACGACTGCGTGGCCGCCCCGGTACTGGGCCTGGCACGCCGGGTGCTGCGGGACCCTGCGCAGTCCGAGGAGGTCGCCCAGGAGGTGCTGCTGGAGGTCTGGCGCACCGCCGCCCGCTACCGCGCCGAACGCGGCGAGGTGATGCCGTGGGTGCTCACCATCACCCACCGGCGCGCGGTGGACCGGGTCCGCTCGGTGCAGGCCGCCGCCGACCGCGACCAGCGCGCCGCGGCCGCCTCCCGCACCCCCGAGTTCGACGAGGTCGCCGAGCAGGTCGAAGGCAGACTCGAACGCGAACAGGTGCGGCGCTGCATGAGGACGCTCACCGAGCTCCAGCGCGAGGCGTTGACGCTGGCGTACTACCGGGCCTACACCTACCCCCAGGTCGCCGAAGTCCTCGGCGCCCCGCTGGGCACCGTCAAGACCCGCATGCGCGACGGACTGATCCGCCTGCGCGACTGCCTGGGGGTAGCAGCATGAGCGCCGCCGACCTGCACGCCCTGACCGGCGCCTACGCCACGCACGCCCTCGACGCCGATGAGAGCGCCGAGTTCGAACGCCATCTGGCCGGCTGCCCGGCCTGCTCCCAGGAGACCGCCGAGTTCGCCGCCACCCTCGCCCGGCTCGGCGCAGCCCAGGCCGTCCTCCCCCCGCCGGCCCTGAAGACCCGTGTCATGGCCGCGCTGCCGACACTGCGCCAGGAGGCCCCGCACGTCGTTGCCCCTCCGGGACGCCGGCGCGGCCGCCTCGCCAGGGGCTGGCCGAAGCTCGCCCTGGCGGCCTGCCTGGCGCTGGCCGTAGGCGCCGGCGCCGTGGCCGTGCGGCAGAACCAGCGGGCCGGGCAGGCCCGGGCTCGCGCTGCCGCACTCCAGCAGCAGCAGGACCGTCTGGCCGCTCTCCTCGCCGCTCCCGACGCCCGGAGCGCCACCGGTCATGCCGCCGGCGGGAGCGGCGTGGGCACGCTGGTGTGGTCGAACAGCCGTGGTCAGGCCGGCTTCCTGGCCTCCGGCATGCCGGCACCGACCGAGGGCAGCACGTATCAGCTGTGGTTCGACGACTCGGGGACGATGCGTCCGGCCGGGCTGCTGCCCACGGGCGGCGGCGTCCTCCTGCTGACCGGGCCGCTGGACGGGGCACGGGGCATCGGCGTCACCGTCGAACCGGCGGGCGGCTCCGCGCACCCCACCACGGCGCCGGTCATGCTGCTGTCCTTCTCCTGACCGGGCGAACCGGATGTGACCTGGTACCGGCGGGACGGCGGCGTGCGCGTCACCGGGCGTGGAAGCCGGGGCGGCACGGCGCCCTCCGAATATCCGTCAGATGTGCTCCGAGTCATGAAAGATGACCGTCGCATGCCCTCGATCGGCTTCTGCGACGGACCGGGGACGTCAACACGCTCGCGGGCGGTCAAGGCACACGGTCGTAGTGCGACGCCATCAGCCGTGAGAAGGTACCGGGCATGAGTGCAATAAAGTTCGTCCTCAATGTCATCTGGCTGGTTTTCTGCGGCATTTGGATGGCTCTTGCCTACGTGCTCGCCGGAATTGTCTGCTGCCTGCTCGTGATTACCATCCCGTTCGGCATCGCGTCCTTCCGTATTGCCGGGTTCATCCTGTGGCCGTTCGGGCGCACGACGGTGGAGCGGCCCGACGCCGGGCCGGCGTCCTGTGTGGGGAACGTGATCTGGCTGGTGTTCGCGGGCTGGTGGCTGGCGCTCGGGCATCTGATCACCAGCATCCCGCTGTTCCTGTCGATCATCGGGATCCCCTTCGGCTGGGCGAACCTGAAGATGATCCCGGTCTCGCTGATGCCGCTCGGCCGCGAGATCGTCCCCACCGACGCGGAGTGGGGCGCGCGGTAACCGTCACGGACCTCGACGGCCGGCGAAGGGCAGCAGCCCTCGCCGGCCGTCCGCGTTCCCGGGGTCAGGCGCGGGTGAGGGCCCTGCGCACGGCGTAGGCGGCGGCGCCGAGGGCGAGGACGATGGCGCCCTGGAGGACGGAGGCCGCGGGCAGGGCGAAGGCCAGGGCGAGGCAGCCAGCCGCGCCGACGACCGGGACGGCACGCGGGGGCCGGCCCTCGGCGGGGGTGAGGGTCCAGGCGGCGGCGTTGGCGACGGCGTAGTAGGCGAGCACGCCGAAGGAGGAGAAGCCGATCGCGCCGCGGAGGTCGCCGAGGGCGGCGGCGAGGGCGACCACGGCGCCGACGGCGAGTTCGGCGCGGTGCGGGACGCCGAACCGGGGGTGGACGGCGGCCAGGGCGTGGGGCAGGTCGCGGTCGCGGGCCATCGCG
>NZ_MSJQ01000274.1 GCF_014596515.1 Streptomyces sp. CBMA156 | reverse complement strand
GGGCCCGGTACTGGTCGGCGAGGGCGTAACCGCCCGTGCCGACCGGGTCCTTGAAGAAGAAGCCCAGCTCCCCGAGCGGGCCAGGGACGCCCGCCGCGTGCGCGGCGGCGGTGAGCCTGGCCAGGTCCAGCACGAGCGGGGCGGCGAGGGCCGAGTCGCAGCCCTCCCAGGTGAACTGGAGGCTCATCCGGGTGCCGAGGAACCCCTCGAAGGCCACGTGGTCCCAGGCCGTCTTCCAGTCGCCGAGGGCCGGCACGCAGTCGATGTGCACCGCGCCCTCCACCGGATACCCCAGCAGGTGGCCCAGGCCCCGCCGTTTGGACGCCGTCTTGCTGCCGGCCGCGCCGGGATCCGCGAGGGTGGCGCCGTCGCCGCCGCCCAGCAGGTTGGTGCCCGACCAGGCCCGTACGCGCAGCGCGCGCATGGCGAACATCGGGGCCAGCACCGACTGCACCAGCGTCTCGCCGGTCTTGGCGTCGCTGCCCGCGTAGGGCAGGTCGCGGTCGCGGGCCATCGCGTCCAGGGCGGGCAGCCGGGCACCGGTCGAGGGGGTGAAGTCCACGTACGGACAGCCTGCGGCGAACGCCGCGTAGGCGTAGAGCGAACTGGGTGGCAGGACGTCGGCCGAGGTGCGCAGGGCCGCCTCCAGCAGGTCGAGGTCGCCGTGTTCGGGGCGGGCCGGCACCGGGGCCTCGGTGGACGCCACGTTGACGACCACGACCCGGTCGAGTGCCAGCCGCCGCCGGAAGCCCTCGATGTCGTCGGCGAGCGCCCGCGCCGCGACGGCCTGGGGCAGGGCGCTGCGATCGGCGACGGCCTGGGGCAGGCCGCTGCGACCGGCGGCGTAGCCCGGGCGGATCTCCTGGTCGGCGGCGAGGAGCGCCTTCTCCAGCGGTTCGAGCAGCCGCTGCGGCACCACCCCGGCCGCGGCCAGTTCGGCGGCGCGCTCGGGCAGCGGGACGGAGCCGACGTCGTGCCCGCCGAACACCAGGGCGTCGAACGACGGCAGCCGGGCACCGGCGAAGTCCTCGCCGGCGGTGACGCACCCCGTCGGCTCGGCCAGCCCGGCGCCGAGCGCCGCCGCGCCCACCACCGTGGTGGTGGCCACCGAGCCGCGTGCCCCCACCAGCCAGACCCCCGTCCGGGGCCCCGTTCCCGGTTCCGGCATGGCCAGGCTCCTTCCGCCCGTGGATGCGACTGGAAATTCCGCGGGCGGTTATCCGTTCGTCAATCGCCCACGATCCATCTAGGCAGCCCGCGGCCGTTCCGGCCACTCCGGGAACCGGGAATCACCCGAAGGCACCCATGTCCGAATCGAGCGAGCGAGGGGTGACTGACGCCGGGTGAATGCCCTCGGCTATCCGGGTCGGCGCGAGATGTGGATCAGGGTGCAGTGGTACACGCACAGGACTGTCCGGCAACGTCCAGGAGGTACTGTGAGTGTCCTCTCCGTCCCGCGGGTCTTCTTCCGCGGTGAGATGAGCTTCAATCCGGCGACCATGAACAACAACGGCCTGTTTCCGACGTACGACTTCCGGACGGCGGACCTGTACTGGCATTTTCTCAATGTCTACGGGATCACCGCGGAGAATTTCAGGGAGAAGTTTCCGCCCTGGGCGTTCAGCATGCAGGGAAGCAGGCCCGCATCGGGCGAGGACGTGTACGAGCCGCCGTCGGGATGGAACGCCTACGGTGCCAACGACTGGTGGCTCCATGTGCAGCCCCGTCACACGCCCGACGGCAAGGGCGCCGTCACCACGGTGACCGGCGGACAGACCGAGTACGGAGCACTTCCGCCGGCGACGAAGGACCCACTGGTCGGCGCACTGGTCAACCTGGCCGGCGACTCGTTCCCGATCGCCGACCTCACCGCGCAGGAGCAGTTCGGAGACGGTCACTTCCCCCGGGCCGCGCACCACAGTGCCGCGACCATGGCGGACAACAACCCGGATTCGATCTGGAGCACCGCCTTCTTCGTCAATCGGATCCAGATCGGGGACAAGACCGACTCCGAGAAATACTTCTACGGCGACATCGAGGACGATGTCCATTCGTCCGCCCGCTGGAACAACTTCAGCCGCAATCTGAACCTGAAGGACGACGTCTTCCGTGACGGGACCGGTGCCACCGTCATTCAGGCCTGCGTGCGCCGGGAAAACCTCCAGTTCGCCTCCGACGAATCGCCGCTGATGAACGCGGTCAAGCAGGAGATGGAGAACCAGAAGGCCCTCGGGGTCATGGTGCGGTTCTCCGTCTATCTGACCCACTACTTCACCGCGCCAGAATTCGCCACATGCACGACGCAGAAGGAAAGGTTCATCCGGCTGCTCGACCTGTGGAAACAGGACCTCGACGCGGGGAATCCGCCGCGCCGCAATCCCTGCGTCTCCCGGGTGGTCGGCACGATCGGCCTGTGGCACGACCGCGAGTTCGCCACGGTGCCCGGCGGGCGGTTCCTGGCGCCGGAGAACTCGATGCCGCTCGTGGACGCGAAGGGGCATCCCGTGAACGGCCCGGACGGGAAGCAGAGGCAGGCCTGGTTCGGTCCGGCGGTGGCGGAGGTTCACAAGAGCTCCGGTGGAACCCGCTTCGTGAGCCTCGACCTGGAGGCCACGGTCCCGGAGGTCGACGCCGCCGGTGAGAAGGAGACGGCCTTCGGCACGCTGGAGCTCTTCGTCCAGGTGCCCGGCTCCGGCGCCGGTACCACGAAGACCGTGGCGGAGATCAAGCCCGAGGCCTACGACAGGCAGGCCTACGAGGCGACGTCCGGCATCATCGACGTGCCGGTCGACGGCAAGGTCACCGACGCGGACCTGGCCACCGGCACCCTGGGCGTGCGGTGCAAGCCGAACTCCCAGCAGATCACGATGCTGACGGAGAAGGTGCTCACGGCCCAGACCGACAGTCGCTCGAACTACATCGACCAGGGCGGGACGGGAACGGTCGTCATCGAGGTGAGGGACCGTGGCGTGATTCCCACCGGTGCCGTCAAACTGCTTCTCCAGCAGTACGTACCGGATCCGTTGCCACCAGCGCGGAACGCCGATTCCTGGGTGAAGCCGGCCCCGGACGTGCTCACCATCACCCCGGGCACGGTCGTCGACGTGGTCGACGGCCGCGCCGAGATCGCGTTCAAGGCGGCGGCCACCGTCGGCAAGGACCCGCAGCTCCCGGTCATCGCCTTCTTCCCGTACGAGGCTGGGTCACCCCAACCTGCCGTGCCGGACAAGGTGACGTGGGTCGGACCGGGCTGGTCCTTCGCCTCGGCGTTCTACTGTTGCGTGCGGATGCTGCCCTTCGACAACGGGCTCCCCGCGGAATTCGCGAAGGACTGCGAGGCTCACGGCAACAATCAGAAGGCCGCCTGGGACTTCGTCTACAGGAAGATTTTCTACCTGTACGACATGATCTTCCCGGTCATGAAGCACTACGCCGCGCTCGACCTGGGCGACAAGACGGCCGTCGACCGGAACATCGACCAGATCCTGGAACTGTGCGCCACCGACATGGCGAACTCCTCGCTCTACATGCCCGTCACCAGGGACCTGTCCAGCGGAAAGCGCCAGGTCCTGGAGATGTACCGGAACCTGCTCAGGACCGGTAAGCCGCAGGAGGTTGCGAAATGACCTTCGAAGACGACATCAAGAAGCTGCATGAGATGCTGCAGGGAGCCTGCCTGGTCGAGTTCTCCACCATCCCCGCCTACCTGACGGGATGGTGGTCCATCAAGGACCGGCGGAGCACGGCGGCCAAGCTCCTCCGCGAGCTGGTGACCGTCGAGATGCGCCACCTGTCGATCGCTGCGAACGTCCTGATCGCCACCGGCGGAGAACCCGACATCCACGCTGTCGCCGCCCTCGACTATCCCCGCAGTTTCGTTGCCCCCGGCCCCCTGACGATCCACCTGCTGCCCTTCGGGAAGCCCTTCCTGAACATGGGCATGACCATCGAGTCCCCGGGTGACGCCACGCCGTGCGTCCCGAAGGAGGACGCCGAGGTCATGCTGGCGCAGTCGCCCGAGTACGATCCGCAGCCACCCACCCTGATCACCTTCGGTGCGAAAGAGACGATCGGTGAGTTCTACAGGTCCCTCATGAAGCACCTGGACGCCTGCGTCGCACAGTACGGGGAGAACAAGGTGTTCCCGAAGGGCGGGCGCGTCGAGCGTCAGTACGCCTACTTCGGTCAGGACCGCATCACGGTGCAGAGCAGAGACGAAGCGGACGCGCTGATGCAGGACATCATCTGGGAGGGCGAGGGGGACGGCGGAGGAATCCTCGACTCCAACCGCGACCTCTCGCACTTCTTCACCTTCCACGAGCTGAGCGTCGGACGCTTCTACAAGCCGGACGACAAACCGTGCCAGCCGACCGGCGACACCTTCCCCGTCCCGGAGGGCGACGGGGTCGTGGACACCCTCCCCGACCCCAAGGTGGCGGCCTATGCGAAGTACCCGGCCGCCGTCAAGGCTGCCGGGGAGTTCACGGATCTCTACGGGCAGATGATCACCGACCTGGACGCCGGGTTCAAGGGGAACCCGGACCTGGTCGACCGGGCCGTCGGCCGGATGCGCCAGCTCCTGGCCCGGGCCGACGCGGTCCTGGACTGCGAGCTGACGGACAGGCAGAAGTACGCGGCCCCGACCTTCGAACTCCCCGCGAAGAAGTAGCGTCCCGGTGGCCTCCGGGACGGCCCGAGCCGGCCGCCCCGGAGGCCTCGACCATGCTCCGGGCGCGAGCGCCCGGGTGAACATCGGCACCGCGAGGCGCAGTGCACCGTCGGACCGGGCAAGGGTGGGAGACCGAGACTCCCGTGAGAAAGGCCTGTGCCGTGGGGCGTGCACTGATCGTCGTCGACGTGCAGAAGGACTTCTGCGAGGGCGGAGCCGTGCCGGTCGGAGGT
This sequence comes from Streptomyces sp. CBMA156, assembly GCF_014596515.1. Taxonomy (GTDB): domain Bacteria; phylum Actinomycetota; class Actinomycetes; order Streptomycetales; family Streptomycetaceae; genus Kitasatospora. The sequence goes on along the minus strand of NZ_MSJQ01000274.1, from coordinate 21,851 downwards.
GGTGCGGGGCGGGCCCGCGCCATCGCCGATCTCGTCGGGCGCACCGCCGGTGGCGAGTACACCCACGTCGTCGCCACCCGCGACCACCACCTCGACCCGGGCGGCCACTTCTCCGACCACCCGGACTTCAAGGACTCCTTCCCCGTGCACTGCGTGGCCGGCACCGAGGGAGGCGAGTTCCACCCCGACTTCGCCCCCGCCGTCGAGACGAAGGTGGACGAGGTCTTCTACAAGGGCGCGCACTCCGCCTCCAAGAGCGGCTTCGAGGGCTTCACCGCGGACGGCACCGCGCTCGCGGACTGGTTGCGCGCCTGGGAGGTCACCGAGGTGGACGTGGTCGGCATCGCCACCGACCACTGCGTGAAGGCCACCGCGCTCGACGGCGTACGGGCCGACTTCGCCGTCGGGGTGCTGCTCGACTACACCGCGGGTGTGGCCGCCGACACCACCGCCCGGGCCGTCGACGAACTGGGCCGGGCAGGAGTCGAGTTGAGCGGAACGCCGGTCGTCCTCGGGTGACCGTGGGACGGCCGGCGCCATGGCGCGCGTCGACCGGGAGGCCTGAGGGGGTGTCCACCGCAGCGGCGGACACGCCCTCGATCGGGTGAGTTGCGATGGCTGCGGGGCATCGGGCGGCCAGGGTATCGGTCGTGATCGACATCCGAATTCGTACGGCCGCCAGCGCAGTTGCCCTTGCCTGTGCCGTCGTGCTCACCCCCGAGAGCCTGGCCGCCGCAGCTCCCGCCGCCCAGACCGACACCGCCCCCTTCCCGCTGCCTTGACCCCAGTGGGGAGGGGCTGTGAAGCGGCCCCCAGTGCGACGGCCTCATCGTCCGTGAACTCGGCACCGACACCGTCGCCATCGTCCTGGACGGCCGCCGGATCGACTTCGCCGACGAGGCCGAACTGCGCGCCGACGCCTGCGCGGACCGGCCGTCCGTCACCCTGGCCCCCACCACCTTCGAGAGCATCCCGCAGGGCCCGGACCCGCTCTACGCCGCAGTGGACCGCCGGGTGGACGTCCCCCGCATCACCCCCGCCCCGCACTGGCGCAAGAACTGCTACCCGCTCTACCGCTCGGACGGCCGCGACCCGTCCGTCATCTTCGAGCAGGGCTTCGCCCCGAAGGACACCGTCAACGGCCAGTACGACATCACCAGTTACGTCCTGCAGAACCAGCCCTCGCCGTTCGTCAGCACCTCCTACGACTCCGAGCTGTACAAGAAGTGGAAGAAGGTGCCCTGGGACTACTTCATCGACGCCCCCGGCGGGATCGACGTCAACGCCACCATCGGTGACCAGAACCAGTACGCCGACCAGGTGGAGGTCGCGTTCCCCGGCGGCGTGGACCGGCACTTCATCCGCCGGGCCTGCCCGGTCGACCGGGCCACCGCATCCCTGGTCGAGTCCGGCTGCGTGGACAACCCGAACTACCAGCCCTGGCTGCACTGACCCCGGCGGCGCCGGCGTCGCCCCGCTCGTCTCCCGCTGAACGACCCCGCCCCGTTCGGCTTCGGCCGGGGGCGGGGTCGTGCGTCTGCGGTGGCGGCTACCCGAACGGCATCCCCGCAGAGCGGCATACTGCCGGTCCTCCCTTGCTCGTTCAGGCCCAGGCCGAACCGCACTGGGTGCAGCCCCACCGGCCGTCCATGGTCTGGTAGACGGCTGCCGATCCGCAGACCGGGCACGCCATTGCGGCCACGGTCCGGTCGCTTTCCAGCACCGTCCGGGCTGCGGGGAGGTGTGGGTCTGCTCCGGGGTCTCGGGGCGTTCGAGCAGGATTGCGCTCATGACGCACTCTCCTCTGGGCGAGGGGCGGGACGGGGCATCGCCCGGCCGGGGCACTCACCAGGCAACCCGGTCGACGGCCGCCCGGGGGAGGCCTGGACGGGTATCCGCACGCCGTATGCGTGCCCCGCAGGTGGGCGTGGTCCTGTCGGTACGATGGCGACCCCCCGTGCAGTCGGAGGGGGCGTTGTGTCACATCACCGTCGGCTCGGGACGGCCGTCAGGGCCGCCCGGTGCGCACGGCGGATGACGCAGGCTCAGCTTGGCCGGTCCTGCGGGTACGGCGGCGGGAGCATCGATGCTCCCGCCAACGGCGACGGCCGCAGCACGGGCGGACGCGTCGGCCCGGATCGTCAAAGCCCTCTACGGGCCCACGGCACGCGCGCAGTTCACGGGGCCCGGTGCGAGGACCCGAGCGCCGCGCTTCCCGGCCTGCTGGGCGCGGCCCACCACCGCAGGACGCTCGCGGCCCTCCGGTTCACGGAGGCGGTGGCGCCGGAGGAAGTACGCCGTCCTGCCCTGCGGGCGCTGACAGCGGACCTGCTGTACGCGCCCGTGACGGTGGCTGGCGTGCGGGAACTTGCTGCGCGCACGGGCGTGTTGTAGCGGCTCTCAGAGGGTGTTCTGCGGGTTTTCGCCGGAGGTCAGCTTGAGTTGACCTCACGAGGCCGTTGTCGTCGGGGTCAGTTGCGGAGTGCCCCGCAGAAGGCGTAGGCCGCGGACGTGCCCAGACCGCGGGGCTTCCCGACGGTGCCGGCCGTTGCCCTGGCCTGGTCGAAGCGGCTGGTCAGCTCGTGCCACAGGTAAGAGCCCGCCAGCGCCTCCTGCAGAGACTCGACGAACCGTGTGGCCTCGGGCGGTACGACTTCCGAGGACTGGGTCAGGGTGTCGACCCTGGCGGTGAGCAGGCCGTCGACCAGGGCGGTGGCGTCGCGCCGGTTCAGGCTGAGGGCCTGGCGGGCGACCTCCACGCCGTTGTTGCCGACGGTGCCCTCCTCGACCTCCCGGTCGTAGGACACGATGTCGTTGTGCAGGCTGATGGCGTCCACGAACGCGTCGACGGCGGTGCGCAACTCCCTGTGGCGCAGCACGTCCGGGCGTAGCTCGCCCATCGCGTGCTCCATGAGCACGGCGGTGAACTGCAGACCGCCGAAGTCGCGGCGGGCTCCCAGGTATTCGATCAGGTCGGTGACGGCGTGGTCGACGTGTTCGAGTTCCCACAGCACCCCGTCCAGGAAGCGCCGCACGCTGGCGACGAACCGCCTGCGCCACAGCGGGCTCATGGTGGCGGCCGTGCCGGTCCACAGATCGGCGAAGGCCCGCTCGACGGGATTGCCCGGCTCCAGCGGCCGCGGCAGTCCGTCCAGCGGCAGGAACAGCATCAGCCGTTCCACCTGGGCGGCGGCCGACTCGTGGTCGTGGTCGCGGCGGTAGAGCGGCAGGAAGAGGTCGTCGACGAACCACAGGGCCACGTGCCAGTCGGTCACCAGATCCAACTCGCGGGCGTCGGCGTCCGGGTGGGTCAGGGCGATGAACAGCGGGAAGTCGGCCCCGGCGAACTTCTCCTCGCTCCACCGCTGCGGCCACTGCGCGTACTCCTCGTCGAACATGCCCATCTGCCGGGCCCACTGCGCGGCATGGGCGCGGGCCTGGTCGACGTGGGGGTTGAGGCGGGACTTGAACGGCATGTGGAAATGTGATGGTGAAAGTGATCCCATGGTCGGGTCGCTTCCCGTTCCCGGCCCCGGTGATGCCGGATTTCACCCTTAAGAGGATATTCTGCGGCTTTTCGCCGGAGTTCAGCTTGAGTTGACCTCTTAGGCGGCCGGTGCCGGGGTGGTGAGGGTGAACACGCCGGGTTCGGGCTCGGTGAGGATGCCGCGGCCGACCTGGCGTTTCAGCTTGGCACGGGTGTTTTCGGTGTGCCGTGGCTCGGCGGCCAGGCCGATGGCCCGGCAGACCTCCTTGGCGCGGAGTCCTTCTCCTGCTGCCTCGATGACTGCCAGGATCTCGCGGTATCCGGGTGGCAGCGCCTCGGGTGGTCCGGTGCCGTCCTCGGCGGCCAGTTCCAGGATGGTCTCCCGGGTGCTCTGCAGGCGCTTCAAGGTGTTTTCTGCAGCGGCGAGTTCCTCGGTGAGACGGGTGATCTGCTCGCGCAGCTGCTCGGCTGTCTCACAGACGAGCTGCTGCCGGGACTCGATCTTGTCTAGGAATTCCCTCATCGACGCTCCCGCTTGTCACAGGTGCTGGATGCCACGGTGGCGGGTCACGCCAGGTCGGGGTGGTGGTGCGGGTGAGGCGGCGAAGCATCACGTCGGCCATGGACCAGTGGATCACCGCCACCGAGCTGGCCGGCTTCGCCTCGTAGTCCCGCGCGAGCCTGCGGTGGAGCATGAGAGTACCCAGGGTCTGCTCGACCACCCAGCGTTTGGGCTCGGGGGTGAATCCTCGTGCGCCGGGCTCACGCTGGACGATCTCCAGGTCGATGCCGAGGCCGGCGCCGTGCTCGACGACCGCGTTCTTGAACCCGGCGTCCGCCCATGCCTTGGTCACGGTGGGCGCGGCGCGGACGACCTTGTCCAGCAGCGCGATGCCGATCGCGTTGTCGTGGACACTGGCCGCGACCACGACGGCGGCGATGACCAGGCCGAGCACGTCGGTGGCGATGCCCCGCTTGCGGCCCGGGCTCTTCTTGCCCGGATCCAGCCCGGTCGTGTCCTTCGGCGCGTTCGTCGAAGCCCGCACGGTCTGGGAGTCCAGGACGACCGCGGTGGGGCCCTCGTGTCGTTTGCGGCTTTCGCGGACCTGCCATCGCAGCAGGTCGTGGATGGTCTCGGCGGTCCCGTCGTCGCGCCATGTGCCGAAGTAGTAGTACACCGCGCTCTTGGGTGGCAGATCGTGGGGCAGGTAGCGCCACTGGCAGCCGGTACGGGCCTGGTAGAGGATCGCGTTCATGATCTCCCGCATCTCGTACCGGCCCGCATGGCCGCTGACCGAGGGATGCCTGGCCTTCCACGTGGCGAGGACCGGCCGGATCAGCCTCCAGGCCTCATCCGACAGGTCGCTCGGGTACGCGGGACGTTCACCCACACCCATCAGCACACCGCTCCGACTGCCCGCCGTGAAGCACTGGAACCGGACAACTTGCCTTCAAGGACTACGAGAACCACTCAAGACTCGCAGAACACCCTCTCAGCTCGTACCTCGCGGGTCAGACGTTCGGGCGGTGTGCCCGCACTCGACCACCCCCGCAGATGCGGGGAATGCCGATGGAGTTCCTGATGCGGCTCCCGCTGTGGCGGCTGATTTTTGTGGATGCACATCACATCTGCCGACCGGATCGGCTGACCCCCGCAGGTGCGGGGAGTACGTACGGGCCTGACGGCGGCGTGCGGTGGCCGCCGGCTGACCCCCGCAGGTGCGGGGAGTACGTCAGCCGGGACATCCTCCGGCGCCAGCACGACGGCTGACCCCCGCAGGTGCGGGGAGTACGGCCCTGATGGTCTTGCAGGTCACATCCGGAGCGGCTGACCCCCGCAGGTGCGGGGAGTACGTTGTCGTTCACGCCGGCGGCGGCCACTGCGCCGGCTGACCCCCGCAGGTGCGGGGAGTACGGCTTGTACTTCGGGTTGGTCTTCGGGCCGTCCGGCTGACCCCCGCAGGTGCGGGGAGTACTTCGCCGCCGCACCGACCGACGGGCCGCCCTGCGGCTGACCCCCGCAGGTGCGGGGAGTACCGTGCTCGCTCAGGAGTCGGTGGAGGCCTGCCCGGCTGACCCCCGCAGGTGCGGGGAGTACGTTGACTGTCTGTCACGTCAACCGCAGAAATGCGGCTGACCCCCGCAGGTGCGGGGAGTACCCTTCGTGACCTGCGGCGAAGTAGGGGCTTTGCACTTTCTTGACCACTCTGCCGGGTGTGCAAGTGCGGTCTTCGCCGGACCCGTTGTGCACGTTGTCGAGGTGTCAGACCTGCTCGCACATCGTGTCATGATCGGCCTGGCGAGGGCCACTGTTGCTCTGTAGGTCCGCCGATTCGGCCTGCGTGGTGGGAGCGGAACACGGATGGACAGGTTGGCTAGCCGAACCTGACGGTTGCCCGGTCTCGGTGATCGCATCCACGACTGCGGAGGCAACTCTCCCACGATGCGCTGCGCATCCTCACCTCGCGGGGCCCCCGGGGACCGGGCAGCGATCGGGCGGAGGATCTGACGTGGTGATGGGTCGGACGGCCGAGGATCACGCCCCCTGCGTCGGGGGCCTCACCGGGGCCGTTTCCCTCGTCCTGATCAGGTGGCCCGGAGCGCCGAGGTGATGACGGCGCGAGCGTCCTCTCCGTACACCGCGGACTCGCGGAGCCGGTCGAAGGCGCGGTGGAAGAGGTGGACGCGCTCGTCGGTGATCGTCTCGCCTCCCCGGTAGCCCTCGACCTCGACGCGGGCGCCGTCGAAGATCCCGAAGCCGTCGCCGGGGTAGACCGTGAGTCTGGCGCGGGCGGGGATGATGCCGAGGCGGAGACCGGGCCGGGAGGACATCGTCTCCAGGAGGTGTTCGAGCTGGGGGCGCATGACGGCCGGGCCGCCGATGCCGGTGAGCAGGGCCTGTTCGCCGAGGAGGACGTGGTAGGTCCGTCCGTCCTGGCCGATGTACCGGGCACGGGCGACGCGTTCGGCGGCGCCGGCCTCGATGTCGCGCGGGACGGCGTGCAGGTCGACGACCAGGCGCAGGACTTCCTCGGCGTAGGCGCGGGTCTGCAGGCTGCCCCAGACGAGGTCGGGGCTGTAGCCGTGGTAGTGCCGGGTCTGCTCGACGAGCGCGCGGAAGGCGGCCTGGGTGGGGCCGGTGCCCTGCCGGAGCAGGGCGGGCCAGTCGGGGCCGGACGTGGCCGGGCCGGCGGAGACGGGGTCGGGCATGGGGCTCCTCCAGGAAGGGCGGTCGGCGGAGCCGCCGGTCGGCCCGGAGTCGTCAGGCCGAGCCTGCGGCGAGCGTGTCCCAGTATGGCTCTCCGTCGCTCGCACCAGGAGCCCCCGAAAGTCGGTCTGGTGAACGTGCATTGAGGACACACCAGAAGCGTCTCGTTGCCGGGACGCTCCGGGTGGCTCGCCCGTCCTCGTTGAGCTTGCTGCAAACGGATCTCTAGACACAACTGGTTTGTCATGCAAACCTTTCCGCATGACGACTCACTCTGTTCCACCCCCGAGCGACCCCCGCCACCTCCTGGCGATGAAGCGGGCCCTCGTCGACCGGGTCCGCCGTGAGCAGCGCGGTGCCTGGTTCCCCCTCCTCGTCTTCGCCGCCGTGCGGTTGGGCGCGGCGCCGGTGGTCCGCTACGGCCAGGGCGACCACCATCCCGGCGGCCTGCCGCCTGCCATGTGGTACTGGCCGGTGGCGCTGGTGCTCGCCTACGCCGCGATCAGCTGGTTCTACCTGCGTCGTGCCAGGCGACTCGGTCTGGGGACCCGGGTGGGGCCGTACCTGGCGCTGGGTCTGGTCCTGGTCGTGCTCATCACCGTCTACGTGGTGTGGACGGCCAAGAATCCCGGGTTCCTCGGGGACCTCCACGGGCCGTCGCCCTTCGCCCTGTTCTTCAACACGGTGGTGAGCCCGGCCGGCACGATCGGCCTGGCGCTGCTGCTGCTCGCCTGGATCGAGCGGAGCTGGCCGCTCCTCGCCATCACCTGCGGATACCTGGCCGCCATGCTCAGTTCCGGTACCCTCCCCGACCCGTCGCCGTGGGGCTTCCTCCCCGGCCTGCTGCTCGACGGGGGCATCCTGCTGTTCGGCGGAGTCGGGCTCGCACTGCTGCAGCGGGTCCGGGTACGGTCCGCCGCATGAGTGAACATCCCACCAGCAGCCTTGACGACGTCGTGCACCAACGCGTGCGCCTGGGCATCCTCGCGGTGTCCAAGCAAGCCCGGCGGGTGGAGTTCACGTTCCTGCGCGGCACGCTCGGTCTCACCGCCGGCAACCTCTCCCAGCACCTCGCGGTCCTGGAGAAGGCGGGGCTGGTCACGATCGACAAGGGCTACGAGGGCAAACGCGCCCGCACCTGGATCGAGCTCACCAAGGCGGGCAGGAAGGCCCTGAACGACGAGATCGCGGCGCTCAAGACCCTGATCCACCAGCTCGAAGGGCCCGCGGTGCCCGCAGGACGCGACGGGCAAGCCGCCCCCCTTCCCGGGACGACTCCCGCACCGGGCTGAGCTCGCCGGCCACGGCGGACGGTGGCTGACCCCCGCGCGTGCGGGGAGAACGGGTCGGTGAAGTCGATGTACCCGTCGTGGTTCGGCTGACCCCGCGCGTGCGGGAAAGCAGTCCGGTCCGCGCCTTCGCGGTGGCGGTGCTCGTCGGTCGGACGGTGAAACGTGCGGGGAGGACAGTAGCGTGGTCGACCGAAGGCGCGCCAGGGGCGGGAGAAACGGCATGGCAGGTATGGACTCGGGGTTCGCCGTCTACGCGCCGCATCCGGTCGAGCGGCATGCCCCGGTGGCTGTGGTGGTGGCGGAGGCGACCGGGGACGATGTGCCCGTGCTGGCCGTGTTGCAGGCCCGGGCGCGCGGTGGTTCGGCGGGCGAGTGGGCGGACCGCATCCATCGGGCGCGCCGCGGTGAACGCAGCCTCGTGGTCGCGGCGAAGGTGTCCGGTGAAGCCGTCGGGTACGCGAACGTGGCGTTCCTGCCCGAGCATCCGGTGGACCGCGCCCCAGCGGGCTACTACCTGACCGGCGTCACGGTGGATCCTGCCTGGCGGCGTCGCGGTATCGCGAGGCTGCTGACCCGGCGGCGGATGGACTGGGTCTGGGAACGGGACTCGGCGATCCGGTGCTTCGTCTCCGTCAGGAACCCCGCCTCGCTCGACCTGCACCGGGAACTCGGATTCGGTCACGAGAGGACCGGTGCCTCATTCCAGGGCATCGAGTTCGCCGGAGGCGAGGGCCGGCTGCTACGGGCAGACCCGCCGCGATCGTGACGGTGCGGGTGTGTGGACCCCGGAGACGGGTGCCCCGGTAGCCGTAGCATGCACCGTGGCGGCCGGCAGCCCGCGATGAGCCGTGTCCACGGCGGACTGTACGGCGCGTCGTGGGCCGGAAGGATCCCGGGCCTGGTCCGAACGAGCGGCGTAGCTCCTGCGTGACGGCGGACGGTGTCGGCAAGCAGGTGACTCTGCGGCCGGGTCGCGGGGCGTCGGTGAGGACGGTCAGCTACTACTCTCGTCATGACCGACACCAAGAAGTACCTCGTTGCCGCCGGCCTCACGGCCGTGCTGGCTGTCCTGTCCGCGGGCCCGGCCGTCGCCGACGACTGCGAGCCCGGCCACGGCGGACCTGTGGTCGCCCCGCCTGCGGGCACGCTGTGCGTCAACACGGGGGACGCCACGGCCAACGGCGTGGCCGCGGGTTCGCCGGGTGTGCTGTCCGGCAACCTGATCCAGGTCCCCGTCAACCTCCAGGCCAACGTCTGCGGTAACACCATCGACCTCGCCGGTCTGCTCAACCCCGGCGGCGGGGGCGGTAACAACGGCGGCGGGGGCAACAACGGCGGGGGCGGTAACAACGGCGGCGGCGGTGGTAACAACGGTGGCGGGGGCAACAACGGTGGGGGCAACAACGGCGGGGGTGGCGGTAACAACGGCGGCGGTAACAACGGCGGGGGTGGCGGTAACAACTGAGGCGGAAGCAACGGCCCGTAGTGCTGCGGCCGGCACCGCACCGGCGGTGCCGGCCCGTTTCAACGCGACATCCAGGGCCGCCCCCGCTGGTTGACCGCGGTCAGTGGCTTCGTCCTGTTCCACGGCCGGGCGTCACCCGATGTCCGAATCCTGCAGAGTCCTGTCATTGCCGACAGGCCGCTCGCAGGCGAGGGTGGGGGCATGAGCGAGTTTCCATCCCTCCCGCACCTCGTGGTGATCCCGGTCTTCCCCGGGATCAACGCGCTGGACGTGACCGGGCCCGCCGAGGTCCTCGCGCTGGCCGACCGGTTGCTGCCGGCAGGCAGGGCCGGGTACGACGTGCGGCTCCGCGCCGAGCGGATCGGGCTGGTGGAGACGTTCTCCGGGGTTCCCCTGTACGTGGGGGAGACGCTCCGGGAGTCCCCGGTGCGGCCGGACACCGTCCTGGTGCCCGGCCGCGTGGACCTCGGGCCGCACGGTCCGGTGCCGCGGGTGGACGACGCGGTGGTGGCGTGGCTGCGTGAGGCGGGCCCGCAGGCGGGGCGGGTCGCGTCGGTGTGCGCCGGTGCGCACGTCACGGCGGCAGCCGGTCTGCTGGACGGCCACCGGGCGACCACCCACTGGGCCACCGCCGACCGCCTGGCCTCGGACCACCCCGCCGTCGAGGTCGACCCGGACCCGGTCTTCGTCCGGTCCGGCCGGATGTGGACCAGCGCGGGCCTCACCGCGTCGATGGACCTGACCCTCGCCCTGGTCGCCGAGGACCACGGCGACGACCTCGCGCTGGACATCGCCCGGATCATGGTGATGTACCTCCAACGCCCGGGCGGGCAGAGCCAGTTCAGTGTCCCGCTGGCCCACCGCCCCGGCGGCAGGGCGGACCTGCGCAGCCTGCGCCGCTGGATCGCGGACCACCTGGACGCCGACCTGTCGGTGCCCGTGCTGGCCGACCGGCTGGCGATGAGCGAGCGGCACTTCGCCCGGATCTTCCGGGTCGAGACCGGCACGACACCCGGTGCGTACGTCGAGGAGCTGCGGCTGGAGGCGGCGCGCCGGCTCCTCGAACGCACCGACCAGCCGGTGCCCGGCATCGCCCGCGCCTGCGGGTTCGGCTCCGCCGAGACCGTCCACCGCGTCTTCCGCGACCACCTCGGGACCACCCCGGCCGAGTACCGGCGCCGCTTCCGCGTCACCGGTCACTGACCACGTTCACCGACCACGTTCACCCCTTTCACCGACCACCTTCGAGGAGACCCCTGCCGTGCCCATCACCGTCACCCACATCGGCACTGCGACCGCCCTGCTGGAGATCGGCGGCCTGCGCCTGCTGACCGACCCCGTGTTCGACCCCGCGCCCGCCGAGTACCGCCACGACCCGGTCGTGCTGCGCAGCACCGAGGGCCCGGCGATAGCCCACGATCGGCTGCCCGCGGTGGACGCCGTCCTGCTCAGCCACGACGAGCACCCGGACAACCTCGACGTCACCGGCCGCAGCCTGCTGGACGGCCTCCCGGTGCTGACCACCGTCAGCGGCGCCGGCCGCCTCGGCGGCGCGGCCGTCGGCCTGGAGCCGTGGGCCACCCACACCCTCACCGTCGACGGCCGGAGGCTGCGCGTCACCGGCACGCCGGGCCTGCACGGCCCGGTCGGGGACGTGACGGGCTTCGTCGTCGAAGTGCCCGGCGAGGAGGAGGCCGTCTACGTCTCGGGCGACACCGTCCACATCCCCGAGCTCGACGAGGTCGGACGGCGCTTCCGGATCGGCACCGCCCTCCTCCACCTCGGGGCCGCGCGGATCCAGGCCTTCGGCGGCGGCGAACTGATCACCATGGACGCGGCCCAGGCCGCCGCGCTCACCCGCTCGCTCGGCGCGCGCCGGGTCGTCCCCCTGCACTACACGTCGTGGGAGCACTTCACCGAGGGCCGCGAGGAGACGACCGCCCACTTCAGGGAGGCCGGGCTGGCCGAGCGTCTGCACTGGCTCACGCCCGGCGTCGCCGAGACGCTGGCTTAGCTGGCTGCTCCAGCAGGACCCGCACACGCGGTTCGGGTCACTCGCTGCCGAGTGCCTTGCCGTAGACCGCGGAGCTGCTCCGGACCGTCATGCCCACCCGCTGGTACAGGGACAGTGCACCCGTCTCCGAGTGCGTCCAGAGCGTGCACGTCCGGCGGCCCTGGCGGTAGAAGGCCCGGAACGACGCCTGCAACAGCATCCGGGCGATCCCCTGGTTGCGGTGGTCCTTGCGGACCGCGACCCGCTCGACGTATCCCTCGTCGGTGTCCGGGACGTTCAGCGACAGCACGGCGCCGACCAGCTGATCGCCGGCGAACGCCAGCGGGGAGAGCGCCGGTGCGAAGGTGTCCAGCTCGACGGTGTGCCGGGCCCACTCCTCGTAGGGTTTCCGCCGCTTCTGCCACTCGTCGAAGGCGTCTTCGGTGAGCTGGTACGCGGCCCGTTCGTCACCGGGCCGGAAGCAACGCAGGGTGATGCCGGGCGGCGGGGCGGGCACCACGGGTTCGGCCGGCATCCGGATCTCCAGCTGCCACTGGGTGACGAACGGCTCGTACCCGTGCGAGCGCAACAGCTCCACCGCTGCCCGGTCGCTGTCCCAGACCGTCTGGCTGAGCCGTTCACTGCCCGCCTGCCGTGCCCGCGCCTCGGCCCAGTCGAGCAGTGCGCCGCCCAGCCCCCGCCCGTGGTGGTCGGGGTGGACGTCGACCGCACTGCGTCGACCGCCGTGCACCCAGGCGCGGCCGACGAGACGCCCGGTCGCGTCGTACACGAGCAGCGTGTCGACGGCCGGGTCGAGGCCGGGCAGTCCGAGGTCCGCGGCTATGCGGTCGGGTTCGGTCTCGGGACGGCCCAGGAGCTCGCGCTCGCAGGTGGCGACCAACTCGTGGACAGCGCGGGCATCGGCGACGGTCGCCGCCCGCCACCGGTAGGAAGCCGGGAACGACGAGGAAGCCGGAATCGAGGAGGAGGCCGGGAACGGGGAGGAGGACAGATCAGCCATGACAAGACTCTGCGCCAACCGGTCTCGCTCTGTCGACCGTGTTGCCCGACCGCCGGCAGCCGCTCAGTGGAACGGGTGCGGCGGCGGGGGATCCAGGCGGACGAGGTGGCGGTCGGTCGTGCCGTCCGGCCGGTGCACCGTCCGGTAGGCATACGGGACGGTGCTGCCGGGGAAGGTGACGACGCCTTCCTCCACGACGGGTCGTCCGTCGGCGATGGCGCGCAGCCGGGCGTCGGTGTCGTCCGGCAGCCGCGGGGCGGGCGGTCGCCCGTGCCGGCCCACCGCTCTCACCCGCCGATCAGCGTGCGCGGGTCGAAGGGCTCGTCGCCCCAGCCGTAGGTGGAGAAGCCCCGTCCATCCGAGAAGTGGAAGGTGAGGGCGGCGTGGGCGGTCGGGAACATCGGCAGCGGCAGCCGGTCGGCGGGGGACCAGTACACGCCGAGGTGCTTGTCCGGCTCGGTGTTCGTCAGCTCGCCGCGCCAGGTGGTGGCAAGGAAGACGGACAGCAGGAACGGCCCCTGGCCGTCCCAGCCGTCGCGGACCTGGATCGTGTGGACGAGCCGCAGGTCCTCCGGTTCGACGAGCAGCCCGGTCTCCTCCCGCAGTTCGCGGGCGGCGGCCTCATCGAGGCGTTCGCCGACCTCGACCTTGCCGCCGGGGATCGTCCAGGCCGGAGTGGTGCCCCAGCTGTCCGCGGCGTAGTGGATGGTCGCGACCAGGCCCTGGTCCCGGTCGTGGACGATCACGGCTACGGCTTGGCGAAGGCTCTCCACGGTGCTACCTCCAAGACGGTTGGGCGGACGGGGACTTCGGGTGGTCCGTGCGGGGTGGAGCAGCGGGTCGAGGTCGGGGTGAGCGTAGCGGAGGAGCCACGCCTCGCGCTGGTGGCCGGGCTTTCGGCGCAGCGCCGACGCCGCGCGCGCCGGGCCGTAGAATTCGGCGGTCAACGCCGAGGACGTCCGGCCGTTGCGCGCCCCTGGGGAAGGACATCGCATGCAGCACCCTTCGGACTCGCCGGAGACCGCCGAGCCTGAGGACGACGGCCGGCGCAGCACCGCCGACCCGACGACGGTGTCGACCGTCCTGGCGGAGATGCTCCCTGGGGTTGCTGCCGTCTTCGGCGAGGTCCCGGCGGAACTCGGGCCCGATCCGATCGATCTGCGGCTGGTGCCGGCCGCCGACCGCGAACGGATCGCCACGGTGCTCGCCTCGATCGGGAACACGGCGACCGTGGCGGGCAACCTCGGAAACGCGGTCGCCGGGCTGCAGGGGCTCTACCGGCTCAGCGACGCGACCCAGGCCCTGCTGAAGGCCGGCGGAACGCTCGCCGTCAAGGACGGCATGAACCTGGGCACGGTGCTCTCCTCCGGCACTCTCGCCCAGGCCCGCTTCATCCCGGTGACTGCGGCGAGCGCGGCGCAGATGGCGGCCGCGGTCGGACCGGCGCTGGCCATGATCGCCCTTCAGATGCAGCTGGGCGAGATCACCGGACTGGTCAGGACCAACATCGCGCTGACGAGCCAGGTGCTCACCACCATCCGCAAGGAGCAGTGGGCCGAACTGACGGGGCTCGTCACCGCCGTCGACCGCGCGGTCGAGCAGGCACGGGAGGTCGAATCGGTCCCGACCTCCCTGTGGGACAGCCTCGCGGGCAGTGAACCGTTGCTGCTCAAGCAGCTTGAGCTGTACCGGCACAACGTCCGCGACCACGTCGGGCAGATCGACCGGTCCGACCCTCGCCACCACCGTGAGTACCTTCAGACGAACGCCGAGGCCGTTGTCTTCGACGCCAACGCCCTGCTCTCCTCCGTCAAGGCATGGACCGGGTACCAGGCGCTGCGCGCCGCGCGGGCGGCGGCGGCCGGACGTGACGACGCCGACGAGGCGCGGTACGCCGACGTCATCGCGCGCGACACCCGCACGGAGCTCGACTCCGCACTCGCCGAGACGACGGGCCTCGTCGCCGCACTGACCCGGGAGCTGCGCATCACCGCCGCGCTCCCCGGACGCGACACCCTGTCACAGTCGCTGACGGCGAAGCGGAGGGACTCGAAGGCGGCCCGCCAGACCTCCGTCCGTCTGCTGGAGGTGATCGAGCCCCTCGCCGACGCTCTTCGTCCGCCGGCCCCTCCGCTCAAGGCCCCGGGCATCCTCTGCGCACCCGGAACACTGGACCCGGAGCCGTACCTCCGCGTCCTGCGGTGGTCCCTGGAGGACGGGGAGACCCTGCGGGTCCTCGGCTTCCCCGACCAGCTCGACGCCCTCGGGCCGATCTCCGCGATCCTCGGCGGAGCGAAGGCGAAGCTGGCGGCGGCGATGGACAAGGCCGCGGCGAACGCGCTGGTCGCCGTCACGGACCGCCGCGTCATCACGGCCAGGGCCAGCGCTTTCCTCGAACAGGGCGAGATCCGCCAGGACATCCCGATCGACCACGTGCGGTACGTCCGGGCGGCGACCACCCAGGACAGGAGCGCGCACCTGGCGATCGACCTCGTCACGCGCGACGAGAGCATCCGGTGGCTCTTCCGCGCCGGCGTCGACCACATCCACGTGGACGCGCTCGCCGCCGTGCTCGCCGAGTCGATGACGATCCCGGACGCCGAACGCGAGGAGCTTCTGCGGCGGCGCCACGTCCCCGTCGAGCCGGGCAGGACGAGCGGGAGCACCGGCACCGGGGCGATGGAACCGACCGGATCCGGGGCCACGACCCGCGCCGCCGAATCGCACTCGACCGCCATGGTGTCCGAGTAGGCGGTGCCTTCTCCGGATCGGCAGGGTGACCGGGGAACGAGGTCAGTGCCCGACGGGGCCCAGGTACAGGTGCGCCAGCCGCGGTAGGCGCGCGTGCATCTCCGCGTCGTCGTCGAAGTCGAAATCCTCTCCCATCTCCGTCGGTGCGCCGTCCGTCCGCGTGGCGCGGAAGGCGTCGTAGGCAGCGTGGAAGGCGGCGGTGTCCTCGCTGCCGCTGATCCGTCGGTAGGCATGGGAAGCCGTGTAGTTGACCGACTCGTTGAACAGCGCTTCGTCGCTGCACTCGGCAGCGGAGGCGATCACGTCGGGGTGCTCGGCGAGGGCGTCCGGCAATGCGGCTGCCCGTGCGTACCAGTCACGGCCCTGTGCGATGAGGCCTGCCCGGAAGTCCAGGAAGGCGTCGTCCGAGCAGCCGCCTCCGATCAGGTAGGCGGCAGCCCAGACGTCCCATCGGTAGAGGGCCGCGTGGAGTTGTCCGAAGAGCTCCTCGAACTCGAGGACCGTCTGCTCGGAGGTGGCGGCCAGCCGGTCCACCATGGCTGAGGCCAGGGCTTCGCCCGGGTCGTCGGTCGATGGGGAAGCGTCGGCGCGGGCCGCCTCGATGAGGTCCCAGAAGTCGGTGAGGTCCATGCGCGCACTCTGTCATCCGGCTCCGACACCCGGACCGGCCGAGCGCCGACGGTGGCCTCCGGGGAGGGGATGAGGTGCATGCCGGTCCCGTCGGCGGTCACCCCGTTCGGTGCGGTGGCTCGTAGAGGTCGTCCAGGCTGAGCGGCGCGGGCGGGGGCAGGGGTGGGCCGTCCGTCGGCGGGCAGGACTGGAGGAAGTAGGCGAGCAGGCGGCTGGATGCGGCCATGGAGGCCGCCGGGGAGTCGCGCAGGACGCCGTCGTTGGCCAGAAGCAGGAGGGTGACGTCGCTGACGTCGAAGTCGCTGCGCAGCTGGCCGGTGTCCTTCGCGCGCTGTACCAGCAGGGCGAGGGACGCCTCGGCGCGGGCACGCTCACGGCGGACGTCGGGCGCGTCGGGGAACCGGGAGAGGAACGCGGCGCTGAACCCGCGGTCCTGGGCCTGCATCAGGCACACCTTGGTCAGGACGGTGCGCAGTCCCCGCCAGGGATCGTCGTCCTGAAGGGCCTCGTCGAGGGCCGCGACGCACTGGCCGAGCTGTTCGGAGAACGCGGCGGCGATCAGCGAGTCGCGGGTCGGGAAGTGTCGGTAGAGGGTGGCGGCACCCACGCCCGCTCTGCGGGCGATCGCGCTGGAGGGCACGTCGGTGCCGTTGAGGGTGTACGCCTCGCGGGCGGCCCGGAGGAGCCGGGCGCGGTTGTTCCGGGCGTCGGCCCGCTGCCCCGGGGCAGGGGTGCCGGCGGAGCGGTTCCGAGACGGTTGAGCAGGCATGTCTCTCACTTAAGCACAAGTGGAAGGGGCCGACCGTTTGCCCGGTTAGCGTGACCAGGTGCCACGGTGCCCCGTGGCCGGCCCTGTGTCGCGGGGGCGAGCAGCTGCGCGCTCCCCTGCCGAACGACATGTCATGTGTACGGAGGTCGTCCGTGTTTGCTGTCCGGTACCACCGCTACGGCGGTTCCGAGGTCCTCCGCGTCGAGGAGGTGGAAGAGCCGCACGCCGGGCCGGGGCAGGTGCGCATCGCGGTGCGTGCCACCGGCGTCACCCCTGCCGACTGGTACTTGCGCTCGGGGATGCTGCGGTCCATCGCCACCGTGGACTTTCCCCACATCCCCGGCATGGATGCCGCCGGGATCGTCGACGAGGTGGGAGAGGGGGTGACCGGCACCGCCGTGGGGGACGCGGTCTTCGGCCTGGTGCCCTTCGCGGACCAGGGAGGCGCGGCGGCCCAGTACGCCGTGCTGGAGGCATGGGCGGGCAAGCCCCGCTCGTGGTCCTTCGAGGAGGCGGGGGGCGCCGCGGGCAACATCGACACGGCCACGCGCGTCCTGGAGGCCCTGGAAGCCGTCGAGGGCATGACCCTGTTGATCGACGGCGCCGCCGGAGGCGTCGGCACCATCACCGCGCAACTCGCCCGGGCCCGCGGCCTCACCGTGATCGGCACCGCGAGCGAGGGCAACCACGGCTTCCTCGATCGGCTCGGCGTCCTGCCGGTCACCTACGGGGCGGGGCTGGCCGATCGCCTCGCCCCCCTGGCTCCGCACGGTGTCGACGTGGTCCTGGACGCGGCGGGGAAGGGCTCCCTCGCCGAACTGGTGGCCATCGCCGGCGACCCGCGCCGCGTGGTGACCATCGCCGACTTCGATGCCGGTCGACACGGAGTGCGGTTCTCCCGCTCCGAACCGGGACGGTCGCCGGGCTGGGCGGGACTGCCGCTGGCGGCCGCCCTCGCCGACCGCGGCAGCCTCACCGTCCCGCTGCACGCCGTGTTCCCGCTGCGGGAGGCGGCCACGGCTCATGACGTCAGCGCCACCGGCCACGCGCGCGGCAAGATCGTCATCACCGTGCCCTGAGCGAGGGCCGGCGCCGGCGCTTCGGCCGCTGCCTTGGAGTCGTCCCGGACGGCTCGGAGAATCTCCGCCCTCGGGGACGCCCACTTCGCCGGGCGGGGCGTGGTCAGCTGGGCCAGCCGACGGTGGAGAGCCGGGTGCCGTCAGCGATCCGGTGGAGGGCGTGCGCGGTGTAGGGGACGGTGTCGGCCGGCAGCCGGTCGAGCGGCCACCAGCGCAGCTCCTCGCACTTGTGCGGTTCGGCGTTGCGCAGCCGTCCGGTGTAGTGGGTGGGGCGGAAGAAGAGCTGGAGGCGGCTGCGGTCGGTGTCGAGGTGGTGCAGTGTGTGGAGGAGTTCGAGGTGGTCCTCGGCGATGGTGATGCCGAGTTCCTCCTCGGCTTCGCGCGTCATGCTGCGGGTGACGCGCTCGCCGGGTTCCATGTGGCCGGCGGGGAGGTGCCACAGGCCGTCGGCGTAGCGGGTGTTGCGTCGCCGGCCGAGCAGTACCGTGCCGTTGTCCGTCAGGACGAGGTGGACCCCGACGACGAGCATCAGGGAGTCCGCGCAGGGCGCGGTGTCCGACGGGTGGCCGGGGTCGCTGGGCCGGGTCACCGGGTGCTCCCGGCGGCGAGCAGCGGCAGGTAGTGGTGCATGTAGGGCGGGACCTTGAGGTCGAGCACCTCGTCCAACGGGACCATGCGTACGGCCAGGCCCTCGTCGCCGAGCCGCAGGTCGCGCTCCGGGCCGTCCCGGACGGCGTGCAGCACGCGGACGAGCGGGGAGACGTGGTGGTGCTGCGGGCCGGGGACGAGCCGCGCCCGGGTGATGGTGATCCCGGCCTCTTCGCGGACCTCGCGGGCCGCGGTCTCCTCGGGGGTCTCGTCGGCCTCGCGCCACCCGCCGATCGGGGCCCAGTAGCCGGGCCAGGCGATGCCGGGCCTGTCGTCGCGGTGGTGCATCAGCAGCCGTCCGGCAAGGTCGGTGACGAGGACCATGACGCCCTCGAAGTCGTCGGCGGGGCCTGGCTGTTCGAGGTAGAAGGCGGTGTCGGCGCGGTGGGCGCGCAGGATCCGGAGGAGCTGCCGGTAGCGGTCCGGGTTCAGGTGGGCGTGCCAGTCGTGGGCGGTCTCGAAGCGCCACTCGGTGTGCTCGGCCGGGTCGAGGCGGATCCGTGACTGCTGTTCGGGTGTGAGGACGCCGCCGTCGAAGACGTGGCCGCAGGCGGGGACGGGCTGCCCGGTGCCGGCCTGTTCGTGGACGACGGCGACCAGGCGCCGGCGGGTGATGACATGGGGGTTCTCGGTGGCGAGGTCGAGGCCCAGTTCCTCCTGGGTCTCGCGCAGGGCGGTGGTGAACGGGGTCTCGCCGTGCTCGACGTTGCCGCCGGGAAAGTTCCACACGCCGGGGTCGATGGCCGAGCGCAACCCGAGGACGCGGCCCTGCGGGTCGCGGACCAGGAAGCAGCCGTACGCGCTGGGCCTGGCGATGCTGGTGAGGTAGCCGCCGGCCGGCCGCCAGCCGGGGAGGGCGAGGCGGCCGGTGAGCCAGTCGATCACCGTGCGCTGCCCTTCGCCGGTCGGCGGCAGGCGGCCGGGTTCAGCCCACCGGTGGCCGTCGTGGTCGGCGGAGAGGGTGATGGGGGTGCCGTCCCTGACGACCGTGGTGAAGACGAACTGGCGTACGCGCAGCCCGCGTTGGCTGGTGAAGTCCAGGTGTCGCGCGTACTCCAGCGGCAGGCCGGTGAGCCCGGTCTCTTCGGCCAGCTCCCGGGCCGCTCCGGCCTCCACCGTCTCGCCGTCGTCCCGGCCGCCGCCCGGGTACTCCCACAGCCCGGGCAGGACGTCGTGCACGGCCCGGCGGATCATCAGGACCCGGCCGGAGGCGTCGCGGACCACGACGCCGACGCCGATCCGCTCGACGCCCTCGCGGAAGGCCAGGTCGGTCAGCACCGTGAAGTCGATCACCGGGGGACTCCTCGCTCTGTCGGGCGGACCCGTGCGGGTGGTGAACACGGCCGGGCCGCTACGCGGGCCTCCCGTGTCCGGTGGCCGACAGCGGGGGCAGGACGTTCTCCGCGTACTGGCCCCTGACGTTCCCCTGCGGGGTGAAGTCGCAGACGACGTACGTGTCGTACCAGTACCACTCGCCGTCGTGGTGCCAGTCGGCCGCCCTGGCGCAGCCGACCTTCGTCGTGGACTTCCACACCAGCATGGTGAAGTTGCCGGTCTCCCTGCCGTCGGTCGAGTGGCCGGGGTCGGCGTAGTCGTAGCTGCGGTGTTCGCTGTACCACCTGGCCACCGCGTCCCCGCAGGTGTGCGGGGCCTGGTCGGGGTTCTTGAGCTCGGAGCCGACGGAACCCGAGTAGAGCGTCTCGCCGTACCCGAGGGGCAGGCCGGTGTGCTGGTTCAGCTGTCCGTCGGGGCCCTGCTGCTGCACCCGCCGCCTCGCGACGTCCACGGCGCTCTGGTCGGTGGTCAGGGCGGGGGCGCCGTGTGCGGCCCGCGCGGTGTTGAGGGCGGTCAGGCAGTCCTGCTGGAACGCGGCGTCGGTCCTGTCGGGGATCGACGGGCCGGCCGCCGCGGACTGTGCCGCCATCATCGTGACCACGGCCGCCGCCACGGCGGCCTTTCGGATGCGGTGTCCCATCGCGTGCTCCTCGCTCGTTCGCTGATCAAGGAACTCAACGCGGCACGGGTGAGGAGGACACGGCAGGGAGCCGCCGGACGTCGCTGGGGGAGCACGTTCGACGATCTGGGTCCGCAGGCCGGTGAGGCCCGCGGGCTTCGCGGGCTTGCGGACCCAGGCAGTGCGTCAGTTGCCGCCAGGACCGACCGTCTTCTTCTTCTGGAACGGCGCGGCCGCCTGTCCGAGGTCGGCGTCGATCTTGTACCGGTCGGAGGAGACATGCTCGCCGAGGGCCACCAGGCGGAACTCGGTGCCGTTGAAGAAGTAGAAGAGCGTGACGCTCGTGACGCCGGCCTTGCCGGCGCTGGCGTGGAGCACCTGGACGTCGCCGCCGTCGACGGTGTGCTTCCCGCTGTCCTTGCCCTTGCCGTCGTAGGCGGCGTTGAGCGCCTGGCTCAGGTTGGTGAGCCGGGTGCCCTCGACATAGGTCTTGAGGTCCGTCTGTGCGGCCTGCTGGTTGGCGTAGGTCTTCAGGGTCACGGTGGCCATGTGTCGACTCCTTGCGGTGTGGGATCTCGAAGGTGGAGGTGCCGTCGTCGCTCTGCTGGAGGGCGCCGGGTGACTACGGCGGCGGGCGGCCGGCGTCGGAAAGGCGGCGGGCAGGCCGGCGACTTCCAGGGCCGTGCCGGTGAGTACCTCGTACGCACCCGACCTGGCTTGCAGGGCCGGCGCGTACGAGGAGTGGTCGAGTCGATTCCCTGAGTGATGAGAACACAAAGGGAACCCGAGCGACATGCGGTCGGTGGCGTTACGGTCGGAATCCGCCATTCTGTGGAGGCGGCGCACCTTCGGCCGCCTCCGGAGTCCGGGGACGCCAGGCCGGCGCCGCCGCCGTCAGCGGTTCAGCCGCCCGGGTGCGGTGTACGGGATCACCGCGCCTCGTACGGGTGACGAAGGAGGGTGTCGTCGCCGTGCGGGTCGTCGCTGACCAGCGCCGTGCCGAGCGCCGCAGGTGGGAGCCGACGAGCCGCCCGTTGAACGGACTCCGGCCGTCGGTCGGGATCGCGCCGTGGCGCCTGGCCGAGGATCGTCCTGTTCGGGGCGGACGCGTGTTCGTCCGTGAGTGGCCGGAGTTGAGGCGGGCGGACGGATCCGTCGGAGAGCCGACCTCAGGTTCCGGCCGCTTACGGACGGCCGGGGGTTTCCGGGGCAGGGCGGGCCGGGTAGTCGTCCAGCCGATCGGCCGGCTCCGCTGCCGCCGCCGATCAACGCGGGTGCGCCCGCCTTTGATCGTGTGTAGATCGACCGCTGTCAGGGTGTCGGTTCGTCCTGTCGACCGACCTCTTACGGAGCGATTCCATGGCCAACCCGGTCGTGCCCAGCCCCCGTCACGCCACCCGCACCGCCACCCGCACCGCCTGCCTCGCCGCTGCCGCGGTCGCGTCCGTCCTCGCGCTCAGCGCCTGTGGACCCGACTCCGTGGACGGCGGCAAGGCCGCGAACACCGCGGCGGCCTCCGCGGCTCCGGCCGCGCCCTCCGCCCCGGCCACCGGT
>NZ_MSJQ01000273.1 GCF_014596515.1 Streptomyces sp. CBMA156 | reverse complement strand
AGTGCGGCTGCCCGAGCAGGTACTGCACCGCGCCGTCGGTCGCGTCGCACAGCCACCACTCGCCCTCGGCGGGCACCGGGCCTTCCAGGTCCTCCGGTGCCCAGCCGGCCCGCGGGCGCAGCGCGGTCAGCCGCTCCC
The DNA here is from genome assembly GCF_014596515.1 of Streptomyces sp. CBMA156. Taxonomy (GTDB): domain Bacteria; phylum Actinomycetota; class Actinomycetes; order Streptomycetales; family Streptomycetaceae; genus Kitasatospora. Next base: position 8,148 of record NZ_MSJQ01000273.1, on the reverse strand, counting down.
GCAGCAGCGCGGCCGCCGGGCCGTCCAGCTCGGCGAAGCGGGCCGCCGCCTCCTCGACCGTCCGGGCCGTGACCGGGTCGGCGGACCGGTGTGCCGCCAGCCCCGCCCCGACCTCGCGCACCGCGGCCGTCACGCCCTCCACCAGCGTCCACAGCTCGTTCGTCACGGTGGTTCCTCCTCGTTCGGGGCCGGGTCCGCTCCGGCCGGGACAAGGAGTACCGTCAGGCTGCCGAACAGGACGCTCCAGCCGCCGGAAGTGACGGAGATCGGACATCGTGGACCTCTCGACCGCCGATCCGGACGCCGTGCTGGACACCCTCGACCGCCGCCTCGTCTGCGCCCTCCAGCTGGACGGACGGGCCGAGCCGGGCCGGATCGCCGAGGTGCTGGGCGTCTCCGCCCGGACGGTCACCCGCCGGCTGGCCCGGATGCGGCAGGCCGGGGTGCTGCGGGTGGTCCGGCTGCCCGACGTCGAGGACGCCGCCGTGGGCGCGCTGCTGCTGCGGGTCCGGGTGCTGAGCGGCCGGGTGGACGCCGTCGCGCAGGCCCTCGCGGACCGTCCCGACGTCCCGTTCGTCGACGTGATGCTCGGCGGCCAGGAGGTCGGGGCCGTGATGCTCACCGACGCCGCCTCCAGGGACCGGCTGCTGTACGGGCAGTTGCCCGCGACCGGCGCCGTCACCGAGACCACCACCCACGCCGTGCTGCACGCCTTCGCCGACGCCGGGCAGTGGCGGGCCGGGTACCTGACGGAACAGGAGGCCGCCGCGCTCGGCGGGCCCTCCGCCCCGGGCCCCTCCGCCCCGCGGCATTCCCTCTCGCGGCCCGCCGCCCCGCGCCCCGCCGGGCAGCCGTCGCTGGACGACCTGGACCGTGCGCTGTTGGAGCGGCTGGGCGAGGACGCCCGGCAGTCCCACGCCGCCCTGGCCGCGGCCGTCGGCGCGCCCGAGTCCACCGTGCGCCGCCGGCTGCACCGGCTGGACGGGGCCGGGCTGCTGCGCACCCACGCCACCGTGGATCCGCGGCTGCTGGGCATGGCGGTGGACGCCAACCTCTGGCTGGACCTGCCGCCCGGCCGGCTCGCCGAGGTCGGCACGGCGCTGGCCCGTCACCCGCAGGTGCACGGGGTGTTCGCCACCAGCGGCCCGACCAACCTGCTGGCCACGGTGTTCTGCGCGGACCACACCGAGCTGTACCGCTTCCTCACCGACACCCTCGGCCCGCTCGGCGCCGCCAGGGCCGAGACCACCATCACCGCCCGCGCGGTGAAGCGCGCGGGCGTCCTGCTCCGGCAGCCGCCCCGGCGGCCGTAGCGGGTCGGCCGGGATCCGGGGCGCGGGCCCTTACCCGCGAGGTAATCGACGCCCGCCGCCCCACCGGGCAGGGTGGAGGCACCCGGTGAGGCCGTCGAGGCCCCGGGCTCCCACCCCCGACAGGAGGCGATCCGTCATGTCCGCCCACGCGAACACCCTCACGCCCGCCCGGCCCGGGTCCGTCCTCTCACCGTGGACGGTGCGCGGCGCCCTCGCCCTGGACGCCCTGGTCACCGGCGGCAACGGCCTGGCCTACCTGGCCTTCTCCGGCCCGCTCGGCGAGCTGCTCGGCGCCGGCCGCGCCACCCTGGTCGACGTCGGGCTCCTCCTCCTCGGCTACGCGCTCGCGGTCGGCGCGCTGGCCGTCCGCCGGCGGCCCCCGGTGGCCGGGGTGCGGGCCGTGATCGACGTCAACCTGGTCTGGGTGGTGCTCAGCCTGGTCGCGATGGGGCTGTGGCTGGAGCCGACCACCGCCGGGTTCGTCTGGATCCCGGCGCAGGCCGCGGTGGTGGCCCTGTTCGCCGTCCTCCAGTTCACCGCCCTGCGGCGGGAGGGCCGGGAGCGGGGCACGCCCTAGGGTCGACGCACCCTAGCGTTCGGGACCGACCGCGGACTGCAGGAACCGCACCGTCTCCGCGTCGGCCGGCAGGAAGGCCTCCAGAGCCAGCTCGGAGACGGTGACGTCCAGCGGCGTGTTGAAGGTCGCGATGGTGGAGAGGAAGGAGAGCACCCGCCCCTCGTGCCGGATCCGCATCGGCAGCGCGAACGGGAAGCCGTCCGCGGCCGGCGGGTCCCCGTCCGGCCCGTCCGCCGGGTCCCCGGCGGGCTCGGGGTAGCCGCGGACCTCCTCGTACAGCCGCCGCAGCGGCTCGGCGCGGACCAGCTCCAGCTGCTGCTCCATCCGCTCCAGCAGGTGCCGCCGCCACTGCCGCAGGTTGACGATGCGCGGCGCCAGCCCGTCCGGGTGCAGGGTGACCCGGATCGCGTTGAACGGCGGCTCCAGCAGGTGCGGGGCGACGCCGTCCACGAGGAGCCCGAGCGCGCGGTTGGCCGCCAGCACCCGGAAGGACCCGTCGACCACGACCGCCGGGTACGGGTCGTGGGCGGCCAGCAGCCGCTCCAGCCCGCCGCGCAGCGCGGCCATCGACGGGTCGTCCAGCGGCGTCTCGGGGTAGTGCGGGGCGTAACCGGCCGCCAGCAGCAGGGTGTTGCGCTCGCGCACCGGGACGTCCAGCTGCTCGGCCAGCCGCAGCACCAGCTCCCGGCTCGGGCAGGAGCGGCCGTTCTCGACGAAGCTGAGGTGGCGGGCCGAGGAGTCCGCCCGCAGCGCCAGTTGCAGCTGGCTGAGCTGCCGTCGTTCCCGCCAGCCGCGCAGCAGCGGGCCCACGCCGGTTCCCGTCGGGCTGCCCATGCCCGCCATGATCGTCATGGCCCAGGACGGTACTCGAACGGGACGGGTCGGCGGGAGGGGGCGCGGGAGGTGGGAGGGCGCGGGAGGGGAGGACCGGGGGGTCAGACCCCGGTGCTCGACCCCGGGCGGATGACCATGAGCACCACGACCACGGCCCACAGCAGGTTGAACACCCCGGCGGTCATCGGCAGCAGCTTCAGGCCGCCGACGGCCTTGGCGTGCCGTTCGTCCGACGGGTCGAGTCCGAGCGCGTCCACGGCGGCCTGCTGGCCGGGCAGGACGAAGAGCAGCAGGGAGAGCGCGGCGAGCGCGGTCAGCACCATCGAGACGATCATCCAGGACTGCCCGAGCACGTCCATCACCTGGGCCAGGCCGATGCCCAGCAGCGGCACCGCTACCCCGAGCAGTGCGTAGACCTGGGTGATCCGGTGCAGCATGCGCAGCACCCCGGCGTCCGAGGCCTGGTCGGGACCGCCGGCCAGGGCGGCCTTCGCCCGGCGGGGGAACATGCTGACGGCCACCGCGACCGGGCCTATGAACAGGACCGACACGAGGACGTGCAGGCTCAGCAGGAACTTGGCCATGGCGGGGCACCCTCTGGATCCGGTGGGCAGCTGGGGAGTCGGCGGGCGCGCCTGTCGGCGTGCCCACGACCAGGCACGCTAACACCGCTTATCCGGCGGACCACCGTGCGGGTGGGCCGCCGGAGCCCGCTCCTTCCCGGTGCTCAGCCCGCCGTCGTGAGCTCCACGACCCGGGGCGGGGCGGTGCTGACGGCCGCGACGGCGGCGGAGTGCTCCGGGGCGGTCCAGTCGAGCAGGTGCAGGTCCTCGTAGCGGCTGCGCAGCGGGGCGCCCGGCGGGACGGCCAGCGGCAGGGCGGAGAGGTCGACCCGGCGGAGGGTTTCCAGGGAGGCCCGCCCGATCTTGATCAGCGACTCCTTGCGCACCCACAGCCGCAGGAACGCCCGCTCCGGCTCCGGGTCGGCCTCGACCAGGGCGAGCTCGGCGGGGGCGAGCACCCGGCGGGCGACCGCGCGCAGCGAGCCGCTCCGGGCGGACAGTTCGACGTCCACCCCGACCGGCTGGAACCCGGCGCCGGCCGCGACCACGCCCTGGGTGTGCGACAGGCTGACGTGCACTCCGGGGTGGTCCGGCAGGTAGGGCTTGCCGTGGTCGGCGAGCCCGCAGTCGGGGCACTGCTGGGCGAGCACCAGGCCGGCCGCGGGAACGCCGAGCAGCCGGGCGGCACAGAGCCGGACCAGCAGGTGCCCGGCGGTGAACTCGGTCCGTCCGGACTCGTGCCGGAAGCGCGCGGCGCGCTCCCGCTCCAGGGCGGTCAGCAGGTGCTCGCCCACCTCGGGGTGCCGCAGTACGGCGTCGACGGACGTGACGGCGACGAGCGGCGCGCTCTGGTCCTGGGCCTCGGTGGTCATGTCTCCAACCTAGGGCCTGGGTCGTGGCCCGCGAACCCCTGTCCGACCCGTCCGGCCGTGCCTGCCTGGCAAACGACTGCTCCGTTCGAATGAATTTCGGATTCGATCTGAGGCTCTGTAGGGTGCGAATAGTCCGTTTTGGGGTTGGATATCCCAGATCTGTGGGGTCGCCAGCAGATATCACGGAACGTGACAGGTCGTCCAGGCCTGCACTCTTTCTCATGCGCGGAGGATTGTCGATGGGTCAGGCCACCGGTTCGCCGGATCACAGAACGACCACCGTGAGAGCGCCCGCCACCCGCAGGCGCCGGGCCGTCAGGGTCGCCGTGGCGACGGCCCTCACGGCGCTGCCGCTGGCCGCGGTGCTGACGGTCGGTTCGGCCGCTCCGCTGGCCCCGCCACTGGGCGCCTGCTCGGGGCCGGACTGCCCCGCCACCTGGCCGCCGCCGAACAACGGCGACTTCCCCGGTCGCGACGCCAGCATCAACGTCTTCACCGGTGGCAACTACACCGTGAACGGCCGCGCGGCCGAGGCCGAGGGCAAGATCGTCGCCCTGGGGAACCTGACCGTCGACAAGAACGGCGGCGGCATCTACAACATGGGCGTCGTCGGCGTCGGTTCACGCGTTGTGCCGCCGAACGGCAGCGACTTCGTGACCACCGGCGGCAACGTCGACGTCCTGGCCGGCAACAGCATCCTGATCGGCGGCAGCGACTCGACCGGCCCGGCCTTCGGCAACCTGCGCCACGCGGGCACCGTCACCGGCACGGTGAACATCGACCCGACCGGGGAGTCGATCCAGGACCCGAACGCCGCGGCGCCCTACCAGACGGTGCTGACCCAGATCGAGGAGGTCTCCGACTGCGTCGGCCGGGCCACCGCGACCGGCACCGTCGCCGTCACCGCCAGCGAGGCGACCTTCACCGGTGACGGGACCAGCATGAAGCAGGTCTTCAACGTCACCCAGAACCTCGCCTCGCCGTCCGGCGGGCAGATCGGCCTGGTCTTCAACAACATCCCGGCCGGCGCCACCGTGGTGGTGAACATGCTCGGGGACAGCCCGGTCATCAACACCTACACCGGCACCGGCCTGGCCGGGGACCAGACCACCGAGATGCGCTCGAAGCTGATGTACAACTTCCCGACCGCGACCTCGGCGCAGATCCTCGGCAGCGCCCAGTTCCAGGGCTCGGTCATGGCCGGCAACCCGGGCGGCACCACGACGATCGCCCAGCCGGGCATGAACGGCCGGGTGTACCTCGCGGGCAACCTGATCCACACCGGCACCGGCGGGTACGAGATCCACAGCTACCCGTTCGACGGTGACCTGCCGGACTGCGCCGTGACGCCCAGCCCGTCGCCGACCTCTCCGACGCCGTCCCCGACGCCGACGTCGCCGAGCCCGACCTCGACCTCGCCGGCGCCGACCTCTCCCGCTCCGACGTCTCCCGCGCCGACCTCACCGGCCCCGACCTCACCGGCCCCGACGTCTCCCGCTCCGACGTCCCCGGCTCCGACCTCTCCCGCGCCGACCTCGCCGTCGGCCAGTGCGACGACGTCGAGCGCCGGTCCGGCCCCGACCAGCCACCACCCGACCAAGGAGCCGACCAGCCACCACCCCGGCGGTGAGCTGCCCTCCACCGGCGCGGGCAACACCCCGGTGATCTTCGGCCTGGCGGGCGTGGGCCTGCTCGGCCTCGGCGGTCTGGCCGTGCTGGCCGCCCGTCGCCGCGGTCGCCACAGCTGACGGTCCGTACGGGCCGGAGGGCTGCGGACGCGATGAGCTGACCAGCCGAACAGCGGCGCAGGCCGCCCGAGTCGATCCGACCGGGCGGCCTGCGCCGTTCCCGTCACCGGCCTCCGCGGCCGGGCGCCCGGTCTTCGGCGGGGTAGCGGGCGAGGCCCGCGGCGAGCAGGCCGAAGGCCCGTTCCACCGCCGCCTCGGCCCGGGCCCGCACCGCCTCGGTGGGCTCCCCGGCCACCACGGCCCGGCGGACCTCGCCGAGCACGGCCCGGTGGGCCCCCGCGACGGCGCCGGCCACGATCCGGGGGAGCGGGTCCTCCGGGGCGGCCCCCGAGGCCTCGGCCAGGGCGGCCGCCAGCGCGGCCTCGGCCCGCTCGCCGAGCTCCAGCAGCCGCGCCCGCAGTGCGGCGCTGTCCTCGACGATCCGCCAGAACGCCGCCATCCCGGGGTTCAGCCCGACCGTCGGCTCCCCGCTCGCGAAGGCCGCCAGCAGGTCGGCCCGGACGGCGTCCACGGCGGAACCGCCCGAGGGGCGGCGCCGGACCACCTCGGCCAGGTGGGCGACCACCTCCTCCTGCCGGTCGAAGAACAGGTCCTCCTTGGTCGGGAAGTAGTTGAAGACCGTGTTCGGCGAGACCCCGGCGGCCCTGGCCACCTCGACCACCGTGACCCGGTCGAACCCGCGCTCGGCGAACAGGCCCATGGCGGTGTCGGAGAGCAGCTCCCGGGTCTGCTGCTTCTTGAGTTCGCGAAGTCCCATGGCCGGATCCTACCCACGGAACATGATGTCACTCTAAATTTGCAGTGGCACCAAAAATATCGGCTACCGTGACGGCATGACCTTCACCTTCGGCATCTATCCCGGCGGACCGGTCGGTGACGACACCGGCGTCATCGCTCCGGTCCGCCCCGACGACCCCGCCAGGATCACCGCCGCCCTGCGCGAACTCCAGGGCGGCGCCGCCGAGTTCCTGGTCCGCGCCTACCGCTCGTACCCGGGCGGCGAGCACACCCCCGAGCAGCCCGGGCAGTACGCGGCCGAGGGCCGCAGGCTCGACCTGGTGCTCCAGTACCGGGAGCGCGGCGGGGAGACAGCGGGCTGGCTGGACTTCGTCCGGCGGACGGTCAGGGCCGAGGGGCACCGGCTCGCCCTGCTCCAGATCTGCGAGGAGCCCAACCTCGACCTCCCGCCCGTGGACGGCAGCATCCCGAACGTCCGCCGGGCGCTGGTCGAGGGCGTGGTCGCGGCCAAGGAGGAGGCGCTGGCCCACGGGTTCGACGGCCTGGCCGTCGGCTTCAACGCGGTGCCCTCCTTCGACCCCGCGGACACCTTCTGGGCCGAACTCGGCCGGCTGGCCGACGAGCGCTTCCACCGCGCCCTGGACTACGTCGGCCTGGACTTCTTCCCGGACGTCTTCCGCCCCGTCCCGCCCGGGCAACTCGCCGACGCGGTACGGGCGGTGGTCGCCGGATTCCGCCGCGACTCGCTGCCCCCGGCCGGGATCGGGCCGGGCGTTCCGCTGCGGATCTGCGAGAACGGCTGGCCCACCGGCCCCGGGCGGAGCGAGGCGCGGCAGGCCGAGGTGGTGGCGGAGGTGGTCCGGACGGTCGCCGGGCTCGCCGCCGAGCTCAACGTCACCGGCTACGCCTTCTTCGCCCTGCGGGACGCGGACAGTGCGGGCACGGGGCTGTTCCCCCACTTCGGCCTGCTGCGCGACGACTACACGCCCAAGCCGGCCTTCGAGGTCTACCGCCGGCTGGTCGAGGAACTGACGAACTGACCTGCCGCACATGTTAGTTCGACTCGAAGAACCGTTCCACCATGCGGCGCTGGGCGGCGACGGCGTGCACCGGCTCGCCGATCACCCGGCCGGCCAGGGCGACGGCCGGCTCTCCGACGTCGCGGCGGAGCAGGGCGGCCGCCTCGGCCCGGTCGGCGTTGGTGGCGGACCAGCAGCCGCCGTCCACGTAGGCCGAGCCGTCCAGGCGCACCGGCGCGAACCAGCCGGGGATCGCGCAGGAGGCCATCACGGCGTCGGGGACCGGCACGGCCGGGGCGTCCGGATCGCCGAAGACCACCCGGTGGCCGCTGCGGTAGTCCACGGCCACCACCCGCAGCGGCGATCCCGGGCCGGCCGGGACGTCCGCGTCGGGCAGGACGTCCGGGCCGGGCAGGACGTCCGGGCCGGACGGGACGTCGGGGCCGAGCAGGCCGCGCACCAGCTCGCCGACCGGCGCCAGCGA
>NZ_MSJQ01000272.1 GCF_014596515.1 Streptomyces sp. CBMA156 | reverse complement strand
CGGCCGTTCGGCCCGCGCCGCCCGTCCGCCCGGTGGTGCGGGTCGGCGGCGTCGGCGAGCAGCACGGTGGGGTCGGGTGAGAAGCCGGGGCCGTGGCTGCGTCCGGCGACCACGGGGTGGGCGGCCCTGGCCGCCTTGGCCCGGTACTGGGCGGCGTCGGCGAGCCGGAACAGCCGGTCGGGGGTGGTGACCGGCCCGATCGAGTCCCCGGTGGAGGCGACCCCGCAGGCCACGCCCTCGCCCTCGGACAGCGCGAGCGCCCTGGCGCACAGCTCCTCGGCGACGGAGACCACCTCGTCGGCCTTCTGCCCCTCCACCAGCAGGCAGAACTCGTCGCCGCCGAGCCGGGCGGCGAGGCTGCCGGGGAGCTTGGCGGCGGCCAGCGAGAGCTGGTGGGCGAACCGCTCCAGCAGCCGGTCGCCCATCTCGTGGCCGAGCTGGTCGTTGACCCGCTTCAGCCCGTTGACGTCGCAGACCACCAGCGAGACCACGGTGCCGTCGCGGTTGTGCGCCGCCAGCGCGCTCTCCAGCCGGGCGTCGACCGCGCGCCGGTTGGCGAGGCCGGTGAGCGGGTCGGAGAAGGCGAGCCTGCGCAGGTCGGCGAGGCGCTCGGTCTGCGCCAGCCCGGCCGAGACCTGGGCGGCGAGCAGCGTCGCGTAGTCGGCGTCGGCCTCGGTGAACTCGGGCATCCCGGCCGACCTGGCCAGGTACAGCTCGCCCCAGGCCTGGCCGTGCAGCACGACCGGCGCGACCACGCAGCAGGCGCGCCCGCGCCGGCGCAGGGCCGCGGCGCGTTCCTGGCAGTACGCGCCGGCGGTCGGGTGTGCGTGCCCGGCGTGCGGCTCGCTGTTCTCGGCGCTCTGCAGCCAGGCGCGCGGCAGCCGCCCGGTGGTCCAGCGCTCCTCCAGGTACGTGACGATCTCGGGGAAGTCGGCGACCGGGTACGACTCGTCCTCGGGCAGTTCCTCCTCGCCGGGGGCGAGGTCGCCGTGGTTGACCAGGACCCGCAGCCGGCCGGACTCGCGGTCCCAGACCGAGACGGCGGCCATGGTGGCGCCGAGCGCCTCGGTGGCCCGGGTGGCGGCGGCCCGGACGGCCTCCAGCGGGGTGAGCGCGGCGGCCATGTCCTGGGCCAGTTCGACCACGGACTGGAGCCTCAGGTCGGGCAGCGGGTCGGGCTGCCGCGGGCTGCCGCAGACGCAGCCGCGGTCCGTCATGATCGCCTCACTGCTCACCGGCTCGCCTCGCTCCCTGTGCCCGGTCCTGCCAGACCCCCGTCGACCGGCCGCACCCGACCGGCCGCTTGCACCAAGACTATGGCGGTTTCATTCGGTTATGCCCCGTTTGCCCGGGCGGACCCGCCACCAGAACGTACGGGTTTCAACCGTTCGGCACCCGGAAGGCCCTGCTCGCCACGGGAAACGCCGTGCTGCCCACGAAGGAGGACGACCCGGGAAACGACGCACCGGAAAGCCCGTCGGCGCGCGGCTCTCCGCACGCGCCTGCCCCGCGCGCCGGGCGCTATTCGGCCTTCGGCCGCCGGGTGAGCAGCCACGGCTCGACCAGCCCGAGCCCGCGCACCGGCCGCCGCCACATCGGCTGCAGGTGGAACCTGGCCCCGGCGTCCGGGCCCGGTATCGGCAGCCCGGAGGCGGGCATCCCGGCCGCGGCCGACAGCGCCTCGGCCAGCCCCGGCCCCTCGGAGTCGGCCGGGGCGACGCTGCCGTTCTGCTCCAGCGCGGCGGCGAACTCGCCGTCGATCAGCACCGCGTCCTTGGGCGCGATCGAGGTGAGCCGGCTGGCCAGGTTGACGGTGGTGCCGAAGACGTCGCCCATCCGCGAGGTGACCGTGCCGAAGGCCATGCCGACCCGCAGCGGCGGGATGGTGTCGTCCCCGGCCAGCGCCTCGATCAGGCTCAGCGCGATCTCGGCGGCGGTCGCCGGGTCCTCGGAGACGTAGAGGATCTCGTCGCCGAGCGTCTTGATCACCCGGCCGCCCTGGCCGGCGATCAGGTCCGAGCAGGTGTTCTCGAAGGTCTCGACCAGCTCGCCGAGCTCCTCCTCCTCCAGCCGCCGGGACAGCCGGGTGAAGCCGACCAGGTCGGCGAAGCCGACGGCGAGCCGCCCGCTGGTGATCTCGTTGTCCTCGGCGGCCTGCACCACCCGGCCGGTGACGGCCGCCAGCTGGCGGCGCCAGACGTACACCAGGAACTGCTCCAGCTCCGGCAGCAGCAGCTCGACCAGCGGGTACGCGACGTCGGCGCGGGTCAGCCCCGGCTCGGCGGACTGGGTGAGGTTCTCCAGGAAGGTGTCCATCTGCCAGCCGGCCAGCCGGGCCGTGGTCTGGCCGGTGGAACGGGCCACCTGGATCGCCATCGACTCGCTGAGCAGCCCGGACTCGACCAGCCCGGCCAGCCGCCGCAGCGCGATCACGTCACCGTCGGTGAGCGCCCTGGACTGGCCGATGTCGGGGAAGCCCATGGCCCGCCAGAACCGGGTGGCCAGCTCCATCGGGACGTCGGCGGCGCGCGCGGCCTGGTACGGGGTGTAGCGGCGTGGCGCGTCCAGGATCAGGCGTTCCAGTTCGAGCGCGACCGTGGGGTCGTCGTCGCTCGCCGTCGCGCCGCTGCTGCCGTCCTCTGCCACCGGTCCGTCCCCGTGCGATCCGCCGCACTCGTCTCGTGTCCTACCTGTCCGGGCACGCCGTCCGCCACCCGGGCGGGCAGTGGCGCGCCTCACACCGCTGCCAGGTGGAATGTTCGCACGGAATCGCCGGATCCGGGGCATCAGCCCGGGTCAAGGGGAGGCAAGGAGAGGCGCGGACGGCCGTTTCAGCGGGGCTCGGGGCGCACGTGGACGACGTCCCCGGCGCCGACCGCCCGGCGTGCGCCGTCGGGCGTGCGGACCACCAGCCGTCCGTCGCCGTCCACCGCGACCGCCTCGCCGACCAGCTCCCGGTCGCCCGGCAGGTGCACCTTCACCTGGCGGCCGAGCGTGGTGCAGCGGTCCGCGTAGGCGCGCAGCAGATCGCTGGCGTGCGGGTCGCCGGCGGCGGCCGTCCACTCCCGGTACAGCCCGGCGAACTCCCGCAGCAGGGCGCGCAGCAGGGTGCCCCGGTCGGTGGTCGAGGCACCGGCCAGCGCGAGCGAGGCGGCGGTGGGGACGGGCAGCTCCCGCGCGCGCAGCGAGACGTTGAGGCCCATGCCGACCACCACGGCGCCGCCGGCCAGCTCGGTGAGGATGCCGCCGAGCTTGCGCTCCGCGCCGTCGATCTCGGTCTGGAGGTCGTTGGGCCACTTCAGCCCGACCTCGACCCCGGCGACCCGGTCGAGCGTGCTCGCCGCGGCCACCCCGACCAGGATCGGCAGCCAGCCGTACCGCTCGACCGGCACCTCCTCGGGGCGCAGCAGCACGGACAGGAACAGCCCGGAGCGGGCCGGAGCGGTCCACCGCCGGTCCAGCCGGCCGCGCGCGGCGCTCTGCGCCTCGGCCACCAGCACCGCGCCCTGGGCGGCGCCGGCCCTGGCGCGGGCGGCGAGGTCGCTGTTGGTGGAGCCGGTCTCGGCCACGACGTCCAGGGAGGTCCACAGACCGCCGGGGACGAGCAGGTCGTGACGCAACGCATCCTCGTCCAGCGGCGGACGGTCCAGGTCGGTCCAGGGCGAGGGTCCGGCGTGGCCGAAACCGCGCAGTCCGCTGCGGCGAGGGGTGTCGGGTGCGGTCATGGGGAAACCCTAGGGCCTGGAGGACGGCCCGGGACGGCAGGACGCAGGCCGACCCATCGTCCCGCAGAACGCCCGCCGGCAAAACTGTGTCGATGACCATAACGCCAGGACATGACGCATCGCCCGCCGCGCTGGCTACGCTACCCAGCGGTAGTTCGTAGCGCCGCCCTGCCCTCAGGCGCGGGCCCGCCACCCGGCCCGCGCACACCCGAACAGGTCGCGGCCATGGAGCAGGGAGAGCCACCGGATGACCGAGGCGCCGTACGACCCCCACACCACCGCGGGCAAGCTCGCCGACCTGCGGCGCAGGCTCGACGAGGCGGTGCACTCCGGCTCCGCGAAGGCCGTGGAGAAGCAGCACGCCAAGGGCAAGCTGACCGCCCGCGAGCGGGTCGTGGAACTGCTGGACGAGAACTCCTTCGTGGAGTTCGACGAGTTCGCCCGGCACCGCTCGACCAACTTCGGCCAGGAGCGGAACCGGCCCTACGGCGACGGCGTGGTGACCGGCTACGGCACCGTGGACGGCCGCCAGGTCGCCGTGTTCGCCCAGGACTTCACCGTCTTCGGCGGCTCACTCGGCGAGGTCTTCGGCGAGAAGATCGTCAAGGTGATGGACTTCGCGCTGAAGACCGGCTGTCCGGTCATCGGCATCAACGACTCCGGCGGCGCCCGGATCCAGGAGGGCGTGGTCTCGCTCGGCCTGTACGGCGAGATCTTCCGCCGCAACGTGCACGCCTCGGGCGTCATCCCGCAGATCTCGCTGATCATGGGCCCCTGCGCCGGCGGCGCGGTGTACTCCCCCGCGATCACCGACTTCGTGGTGATGGCCGACCGGACCTCCCACATGTTCATCACGGGCCCGGACGTGATCAAGACCGTCACCGGCGAGGACGTCGGGATGGAGGAGCTGGGCGGCGCGCGCACCCACAACGCCAAGTCGGGCAACGCCCACTACCTGGCCGCGGACGAGAAGGAGGCGATCGAGTACGTCAAGAGCCTGCTCTCGTACCTGCCCTCCAACAACCTGAGCGACCCGCCGTCCTACGCCGACCGGTCCTTCGACCCCACGTTCGCCGACGTCACGGAGGAGGACCTCGAACTCGACACCATCGTGCCGGACTCGGCGAACCAGCCGTACGACATGCGCAAGGTGATCGAGCACATCGTCGACGACGGCGAGTTCCTGGAGACCCAGCCGCTGTACGCGGGCAACATCATCACCGGCTTCGGCCGGGTCGAGGGCCAGTCCGTCGGCATCGTCGGCAGCCAGCCGATGGACCTGGCCGGCTGCCTGGACATCGCCGCCAGCGAGAAGGCCGCCCGCTTCATCCGCACCTGCGACTCCTTCAACGTCCCGGTGCTGACCTTCGTCGACGTGCCCGGCTTCCTGCCCGGCACCGAGCAGGAGTGGGACGGCATCATCCGGCGCGGCGCCAAGCTGATCTACGCCTACGCCGAGGCCACCGTCCCGCTGATCACCGTGATCACCCGCAAGGCCTTCGGCGGCGCGTACGACGTCATGGGCTCCAAGCACCTGGGCGCCGACCTCAACCTGGCCTGGCCGACCGCACAGATCGCCGTGATGGGCGCGCAGGGCGCGGTCAACATCCTGCACCGCCGCGAGATCGCCGAGGCCGAGGCGGCCGGCACCGCCGAGGAGAAGCGGGCCGAGCTGATCGCCTCCTACGAGGACACCCTGCTGAACCCGTACCTGGCGGCCGAACGCGGCTACGTGGACGCGGTGATCGCTCCGAGCGAGACCCGTCGGCACATCGTCCGCGGCCTGCGGGCGCTGCGCGGCAAGCGCGAGGTGCTGCCGCCGAAGAAGCACGGCAACATCCCCCTGTAGGCCCCGTCCCTGTCGGGAGAGAACCAGCCATGTCCCCGATCCACGTGCTGCACGGGCAGCCGACCCCCGAGGAGCTGGCCACCGTCCTGGCGGTGGTCCAGGCCCGGGCCGCCGCCGCGCAGGCCGCCGCCGAGACGGCGCGCCTGGCCGGTGCCGGCCCGGCCTCCCCCTGGAACGACCGCGTCCGGCTGCTCCGCCCCGCCGTCCGTCCGGGCGTCAACGCCTGGCGGACCTCGGGCTGGGCGCACTGACGCCCTCGTGCGGGGTGGCGGGCCGGCTCCGTCGGCCCGCCACCCCGCACGGCCCGCTCCGCCCGCTTTGCCCGGAACATGAGTACGGATACTCAGGCGCCGGGACCCCCGCGGGAGCACTCTGGACGGGTGCTCTGGTCAGATCCCCGCGACGAGCCCTCGCCCGAGGCCCGTCGGATGCAGGAGCGGATGCAACGGGCCGGAAAGGTCCTCGCCGCCCTGGTGCTGGTGGGTGCCGTACTGATGATGATCTCCCGCTCGTTCACCTGAACGGCGGACACCGGCACCCCCTACCCTGGTGGGCATGACCGACCAGCGCCCCCTCGTCCTCGCCTCCGCCTCCCCCGCCCGCCTCGGGCTGCTCCGCCAGGCGGGGCTCGACCCGCGCGTGGTGGTCAGCGGCGTCGACGAGGACGCGATCACCGCCGCCACCCCCGCCGAGCTCGCGCTCGTCCTGGCCGAGGCCAAGGCGAAGGCCGTCGCCGCCGGACTCACCGGCGGCGAGCTGGTGATCGGCTGCGACTCCGTCCTGGAGCTGGACGGACAGGCCCTCGGCAAGCCCGCCGACGCCACCGAGGCGCTGGCCCGCTGGCAGTCGATGCGCGGGCGCGCCGGCGTGCTGCGCACCGGCCACTGCGTGATCGACACCGCGACCGGCCGGCAGTCCTCCGCCACCGCCTCCACCACCGTCCGCTTCGGCACCCCGGACGACGCGGAGATCGCCGCCTACGTGGCCTCCGGTGAACCGCTGTACGTGGCCGGGGCGTTCACCCTCGACGGCCGCTCGGCGCCGTTCATCGACGGCATCGACGGCGACCCGGGCAACGTGATCGGCCTGTCCCTGCCGCTGCTGCGCCGGCTGCTCGCCGACCTGGATCTGCGCATCACGGATCTGTGGACCGACTGACCTGCCGCACGCCGGCCCCGCACCCCTAAGCTGACGGGCGTTCGGACGGGGAGGGCAGATGACCGACAGCGTGCTCAACGTGGTGCTCGGCCTGGTCGCCAGCGCCATCAGCGCCGGTCTCGGCTGGCTGGCCCAGGTGCTGCGGCGGCGGCGCAGGGTCGAGCGGGTGCGGGAGTTCTTCGGGCTGCCGGGCGGCAGCGAGTGCCTGGTCGTGGTGCCGCGCAGCATCGGGACGGGCTCGCACGCGCACACCGTGACCCGGCGCGACGCCTACGCGCTGATGTGGCTGGCCGGCCTGGTCGAGGAGTGCGGGGCGCGGCCCGAACTGGTCGCCCACGACGCCGCGCACCGCGGCCTGGGCGCCAAGACCGAGCTGTGCCTGGGCGGTCCGGTCAGCAACGAGCGGACGGCCGCGCACCTGGCCTGGGGCCTGCCGGGCGCGCTCGTCACCTCGGGCCCGGGCCCGGGCAGCAACGTGATCGTGGTGGGCGGGCGCGACTTCACCGCCGACCGCGACCAGGCGCACACCCTGCTGGCCCGGATCGCCACCCCGGACGGCGGCCGCCCGGTGTTCCTGGTCTCCGGCCAGACCGGCATCGCCAACCAGGCGGGAGTGCGCTACCTGGTCGCGCACCACCGCGAACTCGCCCGGACGTACGGACGCAACGGCACCTTCGCGCTCGTCCTGCGGGTGGTCAACCCGGAGGCGTACGGGCCCGACATGGTCGAGCCGGTGGCGGACGTGACGGCCGAGGCGCTGCAACGGCCCGGCGCCCACTCCGGCGCCGCTTGAGCGGCCAGGACGAGCGTGTGGCCCCGGCCACTCGGCGGGCCCGTCCACCGGGCCGCACGGGGTATCACCGAGCGTGTGGGATAGTTCACAACCCGGGGCTACTCGCCGGTACTGCCCTGGAATCCATAAACTCGACGAGGTTCAAGAAGGGAGCCACAGTGCGCAAGGTGCTCATCGCCAACCGCGGGGAAATCGCTGTCCGCGTCGCTCGGGCCTGCTCGGACGCCGGTATCGCCAGCGTCGCCGTCTACGCCGAGCCGGACCGGGATGCGCTGCACGTCCGCGCGGCCGACGAGGCTTACGCGCTGGGCGGTGACACTCCCGCTACCAGCTACCTGGACATCGCCAAGGTCCTCAAGGCCGCCGCCGACTCCGGCGCCGACGCCGTCCACCCCGGCTACGGCTTCCTGTCGGAGAACGCCGACTTCGCCCAGGCCGTCCTCGACGCCGGACTCACCTGGATCGGCCCGCCCCCCCAGGCCATCCGCGACCTCGGCGACAAGGTCACCGCCCGCCACGTCGCCCAACGCGCCGGCGCCCCCCTCGTCGCCGGCACCCCCGACCCCGTCGCCGGCGCCGACGAAGTCGTCACGTTCGCCCGCGAACACGGCCTCCCCGTCGCCATCAAGGCCGCCTTCGGCGGCGGCGGCCGCGGCCTCAAGGTCGCCCGCACCCTCGAAGAGATCCCCGAACTCTTCGAGTCCGCCGTCCGCGAAGCCGTCGCCGCCTTCGGCCGCGGCGAATGCTTCGTCGAGCGCTACCTCGACAACCCGCGCCACGTCGAGACCCAGTGCCTCGCCGACAAACACGGCAACGTCGTCGTCGTCTCCACCCGCGACTGCTCACTCCAGCGCCGCCACCAGAAACTCGTCGAAGAGGCCCCCGCACCCTTCCTCACCCCCGAACAGAACGCCGAGCTCTACCGCGCCTCCAAGGCCATCCTCAAGGAAGCCGGCTACCAGGGCGCGGGCACCTGCGAATTCCTCGTCGCCCTCGACGGCACCATCTCCTTCCTCGAGGTCAACACCCGCCTCCAGGTCGAACACCCCGTCACCGAAGAAGTCACCGGCCTCGACCTCGTCCGCGAGATGTTCCGCATCGCCGACGGCGAGGAACTCGGCTACGACGACCCCGAAGTCCGCGGCCACTCCTTCGAGTTCCGCATCAACGGCGAAGACCCCGGCCGCGGCTTCCTCCCCGCCCCCGGCACCGTCACCCTCTTCGCCCCGCCCACCGGCCCCGGCGTCCGCCTCGACTCCGGCGTCGAGACCGGCTCCGTCATCGGCCCCGCCTGGGACTCCCTCCTCGCCAAGCTGGTCGTCACCGGCCGCGACCGCAAGCAGGCCCTGGAACGCGCCCGCCGCGCCCTCAACGAGTTCAAGGTCGAGGGCATGGCCACCGCCATCCCCTTCCACCAGGCCGTCGTCACCGACCCCGCCTTCGCACCCGAGGTACACGGCAGCGACGAACCGTTCACCGTCTTCACCCGCTGGATCGAGACGGAGTTCGCCAACACCATCCCGCCGTTCGCCGGCGCGGCCGGTGACGGCGAGGAGGCCGAGACCCGGGAGACCGTGGTGGTCGAGGTCGGCGGCAAGCGGATCGAGGTCTCGCTGCCGTCCTCGCTGGGCGTTGCGGCGGCCCCGGCGGCCGGTGCGACGGGTGCCGCCAAGGCCAAGCGCCGGGTGGGCACCAAGAAGGCCGGCTCGGCCCTCAGCGGTGACACCCTGGCCTCGCCGATGCAGGGCACCATCGTCAAGGTCGCCGTGGAGGAGGGCCAGGTCGTCGCCGAGGGCGAGCTGATCGTGGTCCTGGAGGCGATGAAGATGGAGCAGCCGCTGAACGCGCACAAGGCGGGCACCGTCGTCGGCCTCAAGGCCGAGGTCGGCGCGAGCGTCAGCAGCGGCGCCGCGCTGTGCGAGATCAAGGACTGACCGAGGTCCCTGGTTCCACCGACCGGTCCGTACGCCCTCGGGGGCGTGCGGACCGGTCGCGTCTCCGGGCCCCGTACGGGCTCAGCGCCCGCGCGGCAGGCCCATCTCGGCCAGCCTGGCCGGCATGCCGCCCGGGCCGGCCGGCCCGCCGTGCGCACCG
>NZ_MSJQ01000271.1 GCF_014596515.1 Streptomyces sp. CBMA156 | reverse complement strand
CCGGACGACCTCCTGACGGGCGGCCGCTCCGCCCGTCCGCCCGCCCGCCCCGGCCGGTCCCGCCCACCGGCTCCGTTCGGGCCGGTCCCGATCGGACCGGCCCCGTCCAGGCCGGCCGCGTGCAGGCCGGTCCCGTGCAGACCGGTCCCGTTCAGGCCGCCGGGGCGTGGTCGATGTGCACGGTGGCGGCCAGCAGGCGCGGGACCGCCCGGATCAACGCCTGCTCCGCCGCCTCGGCCACCCGGTGCGCCGCCACCACGGTGAGCGCGCCGTCCACCACCACGTCCGCCTCGGCGCGCAGCGAGTGCCCGATCCACCGCATCCGCAGCGCGCCCACCCCGCGCACGCCGTCCACCTCGCGCAGCGCACCCTCGGCGGTGTCCACCAGGACCGGATCCACCCCGTCCATCAGCCGGCGGCCCACCTCGCACACCGAGCCGCGCAGCACCAGCAGGATCGCCGCCGTGATCAGCAGGCCGACCAACGGGTCCGCCCAGGGCAGGCCGAGCCCGGCCCCGGCCGCGCCGACGAGCACCGCGAGCGATGTCAGCCCGTCGGTCCTGGCGTGCACGCCGTCCGCGACCAGCGCCGCCGAACCGATCCGGCGGCCGGTGCGGATCCGGTAGCGGGCCACCCACTCGTTGCCCAGGCAGCCGGCCAGGGCGGCGACCGCCACCGCCCCCAGGTGGTCCACCGGCCGGGGGTGCAGCAGCCGGTCCACCGCGGCCACCCCGGTGAACACCGCCGAGGCCGCCACGGCCAGCACGATCGCCACCCCCGCCAGGTCCTCGGCCCGCCCGTACCCGTACGTGTAGCGGCGGTTGGCGGCCCGGCGGCCGAGCAGGAAGGCGATCCCGAGCGGGGCGGCGGTCAGCGCGTCGGCGACGTTGTGCACGGTGTCGCCGAGGAGCGCCACCGAACCGGAGAGGGCCACGATGGCGGCCTGGACCAGCGCGGTGGCGCCGAGCACCACCAGCGAGATCCACAGGGTGCGCAGCCCCTCGGTGGAGGCCTCCATGGCCGCGTCCACCCGGTCGGCGGCGTCGTGCGAGTGCGGGCGCAGGAGATGGGTGAGGCGGTCGCGCAGACCGTGGGCGTGGCCGTGGTCGTGGTCGTGGGTGTGACCGTGGGCCTGGTCGTGGGCGGGGGTGATGCCGTCATCGTGGTGATGGCCATGCCCCCGTCCGTGGTGATCTTCACCGCGATCGTGAGTGCGGTTGTGCAGGTGGTTGTGCGGGCGCGGGTTCGCGCCCTGGGCGTGGACGTCAGCCTCCATAGGCCCTACGGTGGCACATCAACCGCCTTGCAGCCATAGCCGTCCTACACCCTCTGACCAGCTGCGACGCGCTCGCAACTACGCCTCCCACGCCACTGTGCAGGACCACCCCGCCGGCCCCCGCCCGGCCGTCCCGCCGCCACTCCACCCCCGGTCGCCACCGGAACCGGCCTGGCGGCGACGGGTTCCGGGCATTCCATCGGATTGGTCACCCAGCGCACCGAGGGCCTACCGTAGAGTGAGCACAGATGATCGACCGTCAGAAACCCATCTCCCTTTCCGAGAAGCCGAGATGACCAACCGTCACGAGAGTCCCGCCGAGCCGCCCCCGGGGCCCGGCGAGCCGGCGGAGGTGCCACTGGAGTTCACCGCGTTCTGCGAACTCCACCGCCCCCGGTACCTCAGCTATGCCCGCGTGTGGCTGACCGAGCACAGCTCCGCGGCCACCGCCGTCCAGCAGGCGTTCGCGGAAATCGCGGTGCACTGGCGGGAGTTGATGGGCAGCTCCAACCCGACCGCGCACGCCTGGGAGATCCTGCGCGGCACCGTCGCCGAACACAGCCGCAGGGTGACCGCCGACCCGGACCGCCACCCGGCCGACGACGACCTCGCGGTCCTCCACTACGTCGTCGGGCTCGCCGCCCCCGAGATCGCCGACGTCATCGGCACCGACGCCGCCAGCGTGGCCGGCCGACTGCGCCGCACCATGCTGCGCGAGGCCTCCGGCTGGTGACCCCCCGCCCCGCCCGCCGCCGGAACGGCCTCCCCGGGGACGGCCGGCCCCTGGACGCCCGTTCCCGGGGCCTCCGGTCCCTGGACGCCCGCCCCCGGGACCGTCTCAGACCCGCTCGCCCGTCACGTCGAACAGGTGGTGCACCGGGTCGTGGATCAGGTACCGGGAGAACGTCTCGACCGTGAACCGCGCCCCGTCACTGCGGTTCCCGGTCCGCCGCCACTGCTCGCCGGCCACCCGCTCGAAGGCCGCGGCGAGCTTCTCCGCGGCCTCCGCCAGCTCCCCGGCCACCACCTGCGGGTCCTGCTCCCCGTAGCGCTCGGCGACGGCCGTCTCGTCCTGGTCCCAGTTGGGGAACAGCGGGCCGTCCTGGTCCAGCATCAGGTTCAGCCGGACTTCGAACAGCCGGAAGACGTCCCGGACGTGGCACGCGTACTCCAGGTCCGACCAGATCCCGGGGGCGGGCCTGCGACGCAGCCCCTCCCCGTCCCCGGCCAGCACCGCCAGCCAGCCCTCCGCGTTGGCCCTGACCATCCCGGCGACGTCCTCCCGGACAACCCTCGGGGTGTCCAACCCGCAGTCGGGGCAGGGGCGTTCCAGCACCCAGGTCCAGTCCTTGGTGTCCGGGACAATTCCGTCGGCGGTGGTGGTGGCGGTGACCGGTGCGTTCTCCACCGGCGTGCTCTCAGAAGTGCTCATGGCCCCAGCATCTCCGCCGCCCCACCGACCCCACCAGCGGCAATGACGCCAGCGACCGCCGAAATGCGGCCACCCCCGGCGCATTCACCCGGCGCAGTCCCCCCATACGCGCCCCCTCCGCCACGCTCACCCCACATCGGTGCGTACGGACGAAAACGCGTGGACGAACCGGAGACCGACCACCCATCCTGGGCGCCATGACCGCCGACGCCCTCGCCGACATCGCCGCCCTCGCCGTCAAGCCCACCCTGGACGGCCGCACCGTCCGCCTCGTCCCCCTCGGCGAACGGCACACCGAACCGATGTGGGAGCTCTGCGCCGACGAGACGACCAACCGGCTCACCGGCACCCGCACCGCCTTCACCCGCGACCGGATCCACCAGTGGTGCGCCACCCGCGCCGACCAGCCCGACCGCCTCGACCTCGCCGTCGAGGACCCCGCCACCGGCCGCTTCCTCGGCGAGACCGCCCTCACCGACGTCGACCCCGACAACTCCTCCGCCGGCTTCCGGATCGCCCTCACCCCGGACAGCACCGGCCGCGGCATCGGCACCGAGACCACCCTCCTGGTCCTGCGCCACGCCTTCGAGACCATCCGCCTCCACCGCGTCCACCTCGAAGTCTTCGAGTACAACGAACGCGCCGCCCACTCCTACCGCAAGTCCGGCTTCACCCTCGAAGGCCGCGCCCGCCAGGCCCACCACTGGGACGACCGCTACTGGGACGTCCTCCACATGGCCGCCCTACGCGACGAATGGCTCGCCACTCACTGATACGGCCCCCCATACGGCGGCTGCCGGTACGGCTGCTGCTGATGCGCCCCCGCAGCCGCGGCCCGCCTCCTCCGCCCCCGCACCACGAACACGACGACGAACACCACGACCCCGACCAACAGTCCCAGCAGCCCCACACCGATCCCCACGATGACCCAGGGCCCGATCGCGTCGCTGCCGCCGCCGTGGTCCCCCTCAGGGACCATGGGCGCCTCGGAGGGCTCGTCCGTCTCCTCATCGACGGGAGGAGGCGTGCCCTTCGCCTCCGGTCGGTTCGCCAGCGGGTTCTCCCGAGGTCCGTTGTCCACCGCGGGGTTCGCTTCCAGAGCCTTCGCCGGCGAGAGAACCCCATATCCGTAGCGGCTGTTGGGCACCCCGGACCCATCAGCCGGCGGAGTGGCCGACTTGATCATCCGGTTGATCACCTGTCCGGCCGACAGGCTCGGATATTTCGACCGAATCAGCGCAGCAGTGGCGGACGCATAGGCGGCGGCGCCGGAGGTACCGTCGCCGGCCGCGTAGCTCGTGGGTGACTTGGCCGAAGCGTGATAGATGTCCACGCCAGGTGCGATGAGTGTGGTCTCGGGCCCCGGTGTGGAACCGCCCCACACAACTCCCTTGGAATCCACGGCACCCACGGCCACCACCCCGGGGAAGGCCGCCGGATAGTTGACACCCAAGTCCGAACCGCTGTTGCCCGCACTGGCGATCAGAACGGCGTCCTTCGACACCGCGTACGCAACGGCCTTGCGCGTCTTCGTGTCGAACCGGAGGAGCCCTCCCAGGGACATGTTGACGACCGTCGCACCGTGGTCCACCGCGAAGCGGATCGCCTCGGCAAGATCGTTCACCTGAGGTTCGGGGCCACCGTCCGTGGTCTTCACCTTCACCGGCAGAATCTTCGCCTTCGGGGCCAGACCCATCACTCCGGCCTGCGAACCGTGTCCATGCCCCACGATGAGGCTCGCCATGCCGGTACCGTGGCCGACAGTATCGATACGGCCATCCGACTGGGTTCCTGAGAAGTCAGCCCCAGGAACGACCTGCCCGGTCAGATCCTGATGATCCGAGTTCACCCCACTGTCGATCACCGCAACGACGACGCCTTCGCCCTGGCTGACCGGCCACACCTTCGACTCGACCTCGAAGGTCTTCAAGGCCCACTGCTGGTCCCTGATCTGATCGCCCGACGCCGCCGGTGCGGCAACACTCCAGACCAATGCCCCGGCGGCAAGGGCCGCTGTACCACGCGCCAACCAGCGGCTCGTCAAACCCGGTCACCCCACTCGCCGAGGCGTCCCACAGATCCCCGACCTGCGGGACGCGATCAGATCACCCGTCCGTCCACGGGCCGGCCTCATTCCACCACGTTCGGGTTGGTCGGCTTGTCCGACGCCCAGGTCTCCTCGTCTTCTACGAGGTAGTCCGGCCGCTTGCCGTCCTTCTTCCGGTCCTTCTTCCGTCCTTGCGCCCCGCCCAACGGGACACCGGGCGTCATACCGTTCGCGCTTGCGGCGCTGGACTCCCCCCTGAACCGGTTTCGCGCCCCCAGCCCCGACCCGCCCTCGGTGAATGCCTGCTTGCCGCGCGCACCCTCGCCAGGCAGCGTGGTCTCACGGACAGCACCACCAGGCCGAGCCGGAAGCCCACTCGTCTGTCTGGCTCCGGACGCCCCGCGCCCCACGCCCCCGACACCCGGGTGGACTTGACCGCCACCACCGGTGTTGCCGGCTCGGCCCCCGAGTGGACTCGAACCGCCCCCTGGCGTCTCGGCGCCGGGGAACCCCTTGCCGCCGGTTCCGGTCCTGCTCTGGCCGAATCCAGGCACGCCCGGCGCATTCTGCGCGGTCGGCCCCGCAGGACTGACAATGCTCTGCCCGCCCCCGCCGGGGGGCGATCCGTTCGCGGGCCCTGCGGCCGGTGCACTGTTCAGGCCGGAAGTCTGGGTCCCCGAGGTAGGGGGTGTCGGAACGCTACCGCTCGGACCAGGAACCGGCGTACCGGTAATGCCCGAACCTGAAACACCGCCCGGTGTGGTCAACGGCTTCGCCGAGGCCTGCGCCGAACCTCCCTTGATCCCGGAGTCGACCGGGACAGCTGAATTCCTGGGTACGGAGCCCGCAGCCACCGGTGGCTGGGAGGACTTCGGCCGCTGCGTTGCGGGGGCGGGTACCGCCCGCACCGACGTTCCCCCGGCCCCAAGAGAGGTACCCGACATCATCGCGGCGGCCATCGCCGCTGCGGAACTCGGATCGCCCTGTGCTGCCACCTCGTGCGAGTTTTCTTTCCCCCCTGAACTGTACGGCGACGGAGCCTTCAGGGCCGGGGTGGCGACGCGGTAGTGCATGGCGAGGGTTTGCATGATGGCGGCCGCTTCGGCCTTCTTGCGGTCGGTGACCGGGATGTGTTCGTCGTCGTCGCCGAAGAGGGCGTCGCCGACGGTGTCCTTGACCTTGTCCCAGTTGCCGGGTTCCTCCGGCATGTCGCGCTTGGCCTTGGCCATGGCTTCGGAGGTCTGGTGGAGGATGTTGGCCGCGTCGTTGGCGTAGGCGGCGGCGTTGTTGATGCTGGCGGCCAGGGTGAGCATGCGGGTGTGGAAGGCGTCGCTGGTGGTGCCTTCCCAGGAGGTGGCGGCCTCGGTGCTGGCCTTGGTGAGGGTCAGGCGGATCTGCTTGAGGGTGTCGGCGGCCCTGCGCCAGGGGTCGCCGGCGGCCATCACCGCGCCGGGGTCGAGGGCCTGGGCCATCGTGCGGAGCTGGGCGTGGCTGTACTTGGTGAAGTCGGTGTAGACCACGGGCGGTCGGCCTCCGTTCGGTCCGGGCGGCGGGCGGCGAGCGGCGGCTAGACGGTGGTGTTGCCGCGGTTGGACGGGGTGAGGTTCTTCCGGGCCGCGGCCTGGCTGCTCGCGGAGGGCTGGGCGACGGACCAGCCGTCGTCGCCGGGCTTGAGCTTGGCGACGGTGTGCCGGTCCTGCTCCTCGTAGTTGGTGGCGGTGAGGTCGGCCTTCCGCTGGGCCTCGTTCACGGCTTCCTGGAGCTGGTTGAGGACGTCGCGCAGCGCGTCCCGCATGGTGCCGTAGCGGCCGTGGATCTCGGTGGCTTCGGCGAAGGTCCCGAAGGCGCTCTTGCCGATGCCGCTGCGGCCGTGGGTGTCGGTGCCGTCGGCGTGCTTCTGGAAGTCGGCGAGCAGCAGCCGTACTTGGCCTGCGAAGGTGCGCAGTTGCTCGACTTCGACGCGGTAGCCCTGCCCGGCTCCGCCGGTCGAACCGGTACCTGTGGTCCCTGGTCCTGGTCCTGATCCCATTTTCGGCGCCTCCCCCGTGCGTCCGTCCCTGGCGGCCGGGGCCGGGCCCCGGTGTCTCATGTCTAACACACCGGTCCCGAATCCCGCCCCGGGCATGGTCAGTTCGCGGTCGTCCCGGTCCGCTGGGCTTCGGCGAGGGCGCGTCGGCAGAGCGCGTCGGCGTGCCGGGTGGTCTCGGGGAGGCGGTAGTGGCGGGCGAGGCCGAGGGTGGTGCGGACGGCGGTGTCGAGGCCGGTCCGGTGGCCGACGGAGACGAAGACGGGTTTCACGCCGGGCCTGGTGCGGACGGCGCGGCCGACCTCCTCGCCGGTGGCGGGGTCGGTGAGCGGGGTCCAGGAGCCGCGCGGGGCGTCGGGCTGGTGGTGGTCGAAGGTGAAGGGGGTCTTGGCGACGCCGAGGGTGCGCAGTCCGGTGAGGACGCCGAGGTGGCTGGCGAGTCCGAGGCGGCGGGGGTGGGCGAGGCCGTAGCCGTCGCAGACGACGGTGTCGGGGGTGCGGGTGAGGGCGGCCAACGCGTCGAGGACGGCGGGCAGTTCGCGGAAGGCGAGCAGTCCGGGGACGTACGGGAAGGCGATCCGGCCGACGGCGGTGGCCTGTTCCACGACGTCCAGGGTGTCCCGGTCGAGCAGGACGGCCGCGGCGGCGACGAGGTCGCGGTCGTCGTCGTACGCGACGTCCACACCGGCGATCAACGGGCCGGCGGCCTCGTCGTCGTGGGCCTGGACGAGCGGGCGCAGCCGCTCCTGTTCGGCGAGCGCCTCGGCCTCGGTGGTGGGCCAGTCGGCGGGGATGGGCACGGTCGGTTCCCCCGGTACGTGTGGGTGCGTGGTGGTGCGCGGTGTCGACAGGTTCCGGGTCACCGTACCGACCGGGGCGGACGACCCCGGGATGAGCCCGTGCGCCCCCTGTGCCCCCGCCCCCGGCGGCTAGCCTGGACGTACCCGGCTCCCCCGCCGGGCAGGACCACTGGAACCGGCACCACTCCCGCCCGTTTCCCCCGACGTGCGAAGGACCCCCCGCCATGCCGCGCCCCTCCGTCGCCCAGGTCTGCCTCGGCTCGTTCACCGTCGTCGCCGCCACGGTGGCACTGCTCGCCGTCTCGGGCGCCTCCGGCCTCCTGGCGGTCGCGGTGCTGGTGGGGTTCGCGCTGGCGCTCGGCACCGTGGTGACGGTGCTCGCGATGTCCGCCGCCCGGTCCGAGGCCCCGGCTCCGGCTCCGGCTCCGGCTCCGGCTCCGGTGACGAGCCCCGCGGATCCGGCCGAGGCGCCCCGCCCCGCCCCGGCCGCTGCCGGGCACGCGTACGCCCGGCAGCGCTGAGGCGCCGCCGGGCGCAGGTGCGTCCCGCTCCGCCGCTCAGACCTCCGTGGTGACCACCACGGTCTTCGCGGCCTTGTCGTGCAGGCACTGCCGGTACGGCTTGTCGAAGACGCCGAAGAGGCCGTCGACGACCCACCAGAGTGCGGCGCAGCAGAGCACGGCCGGGAGGATGAAGACGGCGGCGCGGGTCCAGGCGGCGGACTGGGTGGGCTTGTTCCCGTCGACGAGCATGGCGACGCGGATCTTCATCGCCTTCTTGCCGAGCGTCTGGCCGTCCCGGCTGAGCATCAGGGCCTCGTAGACGAGGTAGATGGCGCAGCCGAGCCAGAACGCCTCGGTGGAGCCGTTGCGCGTGCCGAGGTCGCTGAAGGGCCCCACGATGATCACAGCGATGAGCTGCATCAGGAGGTAGTCGATCAGCCGGGCGAGGATCCGCTTGGGCCAAGTGCCGATCGGCGGCATGCCGGGGACGGGGCCGGCGCCGGGAGTGCCGTACGCGCCGGGGCCGTAGCCGGTGCCGTAGCCGGGCGGGGCCTGGTCGGACGGGGGCTGGCCGTAGGGAGTCTGACCGTACGGGTCCTGACCGGGGGTCGGAGCGCCGTACGGGCTTCCGCCGTAGGTGCCCTCATAGGCGCCGGGACCGCCGGACGGACCGTTGGACGGGGTCGGGCCGGACGGCTCGCCTTCCGGCGTGCCGCCGCCGGGCTGCGGGGGCTGCTTGTCGAAGGAGGGCTTGCCGCCCCCCTCCGGCTGGGGGCCTGAGGGGTCGTGGGTGCTCATGCTCCCGAGTAGAACATCACACATTCTCAATGCTTGGGACATTTTGTCCGTTTTGCACGAGGCCTGCGGCCCTCAGCCGCGCACCACCCGGGTACGGGCCGCGCGGTCCTGCCAGCCTCGCCGCGCCGTACGGTCGAACACCGGCCAGACCAGGCCGAGCAGCAGCACCACGCCCAGTTGCCGCACGGCCCAGCGGAGCAGCGAGCGGCCGAGGCTCAGCCTGGCCCTGGCCGCCGGGGCGGCGGCGTCCACCACGCGGATCCGGGCCAGCCGCTTGCCGAAGGTCTGGCCGGTGCGGGCGATCGGCAGCACCTCGTAGAGCAGGCTGACGAACAGCAGGATGCCGATCAGCACGGCGATCTTGCCGAGCACCACGTCGTCGACCAGCCAGACCTGGATCTGACGCCGGGTGAGGGCGCTGGCCATCCGGGCCTGGTCGAGCTTCCGCTGGAGGTGGTCGGTCACCGAGCGGCCGAGCGGGATCCCGGCGGCGACGGCGACCACCAGCAGCACGGCGGTGTCCACCGCCCGCGCCGCCAGGCGACGGCCGAGGCCGGCCGGCGCGGCCGCCCGGGAGCCCTTGGCGGCCCGGGAGGCCCGGGAACTCCGGGAAGAGGGGGCGGGGGCGGCACCGGACGGGCGGGGCTGGACGGCGGTCTCCCGGACCGTCCGCACGGTGGGCAGCGGGGCGACCGGGGCGGAGCCGGCCGTGGCGACCGCGGGCGTCGAGGCCACCGGGGCGACCGCGACCGGAGCCACCTCCCCGCCGAGCACCGGCACCGGTCCCGAGGCCAGGACGGCCGGCACCGGCGCCTCCCGGACCGCCATCGCCATCGCCACCGCCACGGCGGGCGCACCGGTGGCCACCGGCTCCACGGCAGCCGAAGCACGCTCAGGCTCCGCACGCCCTTGATCCGCGTCAAGCGCCTCCGGAAGCACCCCCCAGGAGACCCAGCGCGGCGCATCGCCCGTCTCCACCAGACCCCGCTGCACCCGCGGATCGGCCTGCCAGCCGGACTCCCCGTGCCACCCCGGCTCTCCGTGCCATCCGGGCTCCGCGGCAGCCGGGGCGGGGGCCGAAACCGAAGAGGCCGCCGGAACCGAAGAGGGAGTCGGGACCGGGACCGCACCCGCGCCCGGGGCCGTCCCCGGCATCGCGCCGACGACCACCGGCTCGCCCGAGGACCCGGGCAGCCCGATGCCGGAGAAGCCCGAAGACGCCGCCGACGGAGCCCCCTGCGCGTCGACCGTCCGGAACACCGGCCCGCCGATCACCTCCGCCACCCGCGACCCGAGCACGAAGGACGCCCCGCCCGAGGTCTGGTCGAAGTACACCGGCCCGGTGTCACCGCCGCCCGCCGGCATCCCCGCCACCACCATCGCCTGCATCCCCGCCGCGGGCCCCAGGCCCGGAGGCCCCAGAGCCGGAGCCAGGCCCTGCCCCGCCTCCGGCCCCTGCCCCTGCACCGGCCGCGACACCGTGTCCACCCCGCCCGGAGGCAGCACCGGAGCCACCACCGAAGGCGCCACCGGTGGCACCACCGACGACTCCGTGGACGGCACCACCGGCGGCGGCACCACGCGCGCCGCGCCCCCGTCCGGGGCGGGCCGCCTGGTCGCGTACCGGGGCGCTTCCAGCACCTCACCCTCGGCGGGCGCGAGCCGGGTGGTGCCCGGCACCCAGGCCGAGCCGCCCCAGTACCGGACGAAACCGGGGATGGAGGGGTCGGGGTAGTAGCCGGGCTCGGGCGCGACGGCCGGGTCGCCGGCGTCGGCGAAGGGACGGTCCGTCATGGGGGTCTTCTCTCCTGGCAGGTCCCGACGAGGGCAGTGCGGGCCGGTCGAGCCCGCCACGGCAGACGAGTCGATCCGCGCGCACGGCCCGGCGCGCGCCCGGCGCTCGGCGCGTGCGGGGGCGCCACCGATGGGCGGACAGTCGCCGGACAGTCACAAAGGGTAGTACCTCACCGGAGCCAGGACGGGAAGTTCGTGATTCCCCGGACAGTGAAGGGTCGCTCAAGGTAGGGAACCCGGCGCACGGCAAGTGCTCGCGCGCCGTACCGTCCGCCGTTCACCACCCCTCACCAAACTTCCCGAAGAAATCCCGGAAACGTGTGTAAGAGCCGGTGCGGACCGCCCTCTCAAAGGTCACAGGGGCCCGGAACCGGGCGCCGCCCGAAGACAGAGAGGAAGACGATCATGGAGCGTCCCGTCAGCGTGGTCGAGCACGAGCTGGAGCTCAACCTGGTGCTCTCGCCGGAGCACAGCGTCCCCGTGCCGGCCCGGCTGTCCTACGGCAGCCACGACCCGTACGCGGTGTACATGACCTTCCACCTGGACACCGGGTCCCCGGTGACCTGGGTGTTCGCCCGCGAGCTGCTGGTCGAGGGCACCTTCCGCCCGTGCGGCCAGGGCGACGTGCGGATCTGGCCGACCCGCTCGGGCCGGCGCAGCGTGCTCTGTCTGGCCCTGAGCTCGCCCGCCGGGGACGCGCTGCTGGAGGCCCCGCTGCCGGTCGTCGCGGCCTGGCTGGAGCGGGCGCACCGGCTGGTCCCGCCGGGCAGCGAGCTGGCCGCGCTGGACATGGACGGCTCGCTCGCCGAGCTGCTCGCCTAGGCGTGCGCCGCAGCGTGCACCGGCACGTACGGCAGCACCTGCCCGGACCCGAACGCGAACACGAGCGCGGGTACGAACAGGAGCAGGAGCAGGAGCGGGACCAGGGAAGCAGGAGCGGCGCCCCCGCCGGTTCAGCGGGCCGCGGGGGCTTGCTGACGACCGCGGGCGGTGTCCGGGCCTCCGGCGTCGCGCTGTCCGGGCAGCCGGACCAGCGGTGCGCCGGCCGAACGCCGTCGGGCCCTTATCCGGACGGCGGCGGCGAGCAGGAAGCAGAGTCCGACCCACGGATAGACCGAGGTCGGCAGCTGGCGCCACGGTGACATGTCGAGGACTGCCTGGCCGACCGGCTTCGCGGCCCACATCGCGAAGGACAGGAAGGCGACCAGCGTGGCCCAGAAGACGGCCCGCCAGCGCAGCCGGCGCACGCCGGCCGGGCGGGCGTGCTCGACGGAGGCCTCGGCGGCGAGCAGGACCAGCATCGGCACGCACCAGACCCAGTGGTGGGTCCAGCTGATCGGCGAGATCAGCACGGCGGTGACGGCCGCGCAGCAGACGCCCCAGGCCTCGGCCCGGGGCAGCCAGCGGCCGCTGCGCGCGGCCCAGGCGGAGACCGCGAGGCCGGCCAGCGCGACCAGTCCGGCCCCGAGGGTGGCGATCGTGCCGGGGTCGGCGGTGTGCAGCAGGCGGGCGAAGGCGCCGCGCAGCGACTGGTTGTCGACGATCCAGGTCTTGCCGACCCTGGAGGAGTCGTAGAGGTACTCGGTCCAGAAGCCCCGGGTGGCGTCGGGCAGCACCAGGGCGCCGAGCAGGAAGGTGCCGAGGAAGGTGAAGCCCGCCACGAAGGCGGCCCTGATCCTGCCGGTGATCAGCAGGTAGACCGCGAACAGGCCGGGGGTGAGCTTGATGCCGGCGGCGATGCCGATCGCCACGCCCTTGCTCCGCCGCCCGTCCGGGCGGGTGAGGTCCCAGAGGATCAGGCAGGCCAGCGCGAGGTTGATCTGGCCGTAGCGGAGCGTGGTGAAGACCGGTTCGAGCCAGACCCCGAGGCCGGTCACCAGGATCACGCCGATCGGCCGCAGCTCGCGGCGCGGCCAGCCGGCCAGCTTGAACGACAGGTGGGTCAGCAGGGCGAGCAGCCCGACGTTGCCGAGAGTGATCGCCACCCTGAGGAACGGGACCGGGAACCAGGTGGTCGGGACGAACAGCATCGCCGCGAACGGCGGGTAGGTCGCGGGCAGGTTCCACTCGGTGACGCGCAGCGCGTACAGGTCGGTGCCGTCGGCCACGGCGGCGCCCTCGGCCCGGTAGACGATCATGTCCACCATCGAGGTGTGGACGAAGTGCCGGACCACCGCGTACACCAGCAGCGACACCAGCGCCACGGCGGAGGCGGCCAGCAGCGGGCGGCGGGGGGCCTCGCGCAGAGCCCGGACGGGAGCGCCGACGGCCCGGCGCAGCCGGTCCGACAGGGGGGCGGGCGAGGGGTCGGGTGCGGTCCGCACCGGGCTGCGCTCGTCTTGCACCGCTGTCACTGTCCACTCCGTCCAGGGCTGGGCCAACCAGCGACGATACCGGATGCGGTCCGGGCGGGACCGGACACGTTCGCCTACGCAGCGTGACAAAGCGGCCCTGACCGGCCGTACTCCGCTGCGGGCGGAGTACGGCCGGCCAGGACCGGGGACAGCGGCGTGAACCGGGCGATCGGGCAGAACGCGGAGGACGGGGAGGACGGGCCTCAGCCCTTGTACGCCCCCAGGGCCCGGGTGAAGTCCAGCGGCTGCTGGACGACGCTGCTGCACGTGGCGTCGGCAACGGCCTTGGCGCCGCCCTCGCAGGCCTTGTCCCGGGTGCCCGACCACATGGACAGCCAGGCCAGGTGCCTGGCCGCCGCGAAGTCGGCCAGCTGCTTGGCGTCGGCCACCGTGAAGACCTCGCTGGCGACGTCGTTGACGCCGATCATCGGGGTGACCGCGACCTTCCGCCAGGCGGCCGCGTCGTCCAGCCCGAGCACGCTCTTGACCTGGGCCTGGGTGGCGGTCGCCGCGGCGATCGCGTACTTGCCCATCTGGCCCTGCGGGTTGGGGGCGACGCCGTCGCCGAAGTCCATCGCCATGATGTTGACGGCGCCGATCGCGACCCCGTTGGCCTTGGCGCCGGCGACCAGGTCGACGCCCTCCTGGGTCAGGCCGGAGGGCAGCGCGGGCAGGGTGAAGGAGACGTCCAGGGCCTTGCCCTTGGCGGCGGCGGTCTTCTGGAGCTGGGCGATGGCCTGGGCGCGCCGGGTGTTGGCGGCGGCGTTGGCGATCGCCCCGCCCTCGACGTCGAAGTCCAGCCTGGTGAGGCCGTAGGCGTCCACGACCTTCTGGTACACGGCGGTCAGCTCGGCGGTCGAGCCGCAGGCCAGGGCGAGCTCGCTGCCGTTGGCCCCGCCGAAGGAGGCCCGGACCTCGCCGCCGGCCGCCCGCAGCGCGCCGATCTGGGCGGCCACCGCGTCGGCGGACAGCTCGCTGACACCGCCCCACTTGGGCGTGCAGCCGCCGCCGGACACCACGAAGGCGAGGTTGAAGTTCTTCACCCCGCTCGCCTTGGCGGTGGCGACCAGGTCGTACGGCGGGTAGAGCGAGGTGTCCACGTACGGGGCGAAACCGGCCCCGGCGCCGACCGGGGGAACGGGCACACCGGTCGCCGTGGGGGTGACGGTCGGGGTGGGGGTCGGCGCCGGGGTGGTCGGCTTCACCGTCGCGGTGACGGTCGGGGTGGCGGTCGGGGTGACGGTGGGGACCGCGGTGGTGGTCGGCGCGGCGGTGGCCGTCGCGCTCGCCGTGGGCGAGGGGGTGGTGGTCGGACGGCCCGAGGGGGTGGGCGCGGTGCCGTCTCCCGCCTTGCAGGAGACGTTGTTGATCAGGCAGCCGGACGGCTCGGCCTGGGCCCCGCCCGCGCCCTGGGCGACGAAGCCGACGACCACGCTCTTGCCGGGCTCCAGCCGCTTGTTCCAGGCCTCCGGCCTGACCGTGACGTGCTGCCCGTCGACGGTGAGGGTGGCGTTCCAGAGCGAGTCGATCTTCGCCCCGGCCGGCAGGTCGAAGCTGAGCGTCCAGTCCTCGATCGCGCTGCTGTCCGGGTTGGTGACCAGGTACTGGCCGGTGTAGCCGGAGTCCCAGGAGCTGGTGCGGCTGTAGACGGCACCGAGCGAGGCGGCGCTGGCCGAGGAGGCGAGGACGATCGTCCCGCCGGCGACCAGGGCGGCGGCGACCGCGGTGGCCCCGATGATCGCGCCCCGGCGGCCGCGCCTGCGGTGGCCGGAGCGGCGGGTGGGCTGGGTCGTCATGGCGCGTTTCCTCCGCGGATGCCTACGGTCGGCCACCGTCCGGGCGCGGCTGCGCAGGGACCTCCGGGCGGCCGGCCCGGCACGGTCGGGTGACCGGCGCGACCGACGCTAGCGGCGGTCCGGGGGCGGAACCGACGGGCTGAGCGAGGGGTAGAACTCCCTTAGGCCGCTGTTAAGGAACCTCCCCGGCCCACCGCCGCGGAGCGGCCGGTCCCAGGCCGGTCCCAGGCCGGTCCCAAGCCGACGCCAGGCCGGCACCAGAACGGTCCCAGGCCGGCACCGGGCCTCGGGGCCGGACCGGTCGGACGCCGGAACGGAACCGGAGGCACCGTCACTTCTGGAAGAGCGCGCCCCGGCTCCGCCGCCGTCCGGTGCGCGCGGGCTCCGCCGCCTGCGGCCCGGTGAGCAACCGCAGCCGGGTCTCGGCGCCGCCGAGCACCGCCGAGCGGCCGAGCGCGAGGTCGCCGCCGGTGGACTCGGCGAGCTTGCGGACGATGTCCAGGCCGAGGCCGGTGGAGCCCTCGCCACCGTGCCCCTCGCCGCGCTTCAGGGCGGCGGCCGGGTCGCTGTAGCCCGGGCCGGCGTCGCCGACCAGCACGATCACCGAGCAGTCGGTGGCCAGCACGTCCACCGAGAAGGCGGTGCCGATGGTGGTGTGCCGGAAGACGTTGCCGAGCAGCGCGTCGACGGCGGCCGCCAGGTCGCCGCGCTGGACGGGCACCGGCGCCGCCCGTTCGGCGCCGGCCAGTTGCCAGCGGCGCCCCTCGTCCTCGGCCAGTGCCGACCAGAAGGCGACCCGTTCCCTGATCACCTCGGCGGCGTCGCAGCCGACCGCGACGGCGGGCGCGTCCTCGGGGGCGCGGCGGGCCGAGCGGATGATCTGGTCGACCTCGCGCTCCAGTTGGGCGACCGCGTGCCGGGTGGCGTCGGCCGCGTCGCCCTCGCCGAGCGAGGCGGCGTTGAGCCGCAGCACGGTCAGCGGGGTGCGCAGCCGGTGTGACAGGTCGGCGGCCAGTTCCCGTTCCGCGGCGAGGAGTTGGACCACCCGGTCGGCCATGGTGTTGAACGCGTGGCCGGCCTCACGCAGTTCCTCGGGGCTGCCCTCGACCTGTTTTCCCTCCACCGGGACCCGCACCGAGAGGTTCCCGGCGCCGAGCGAGCGGGCGGCGGCGGCGAGTTTCCTGGCGGAGGCGACGATCCGGCTGCCCATCCGGTCGGCGACCAGGACCGAGATGGCGACCAGGCCGAGCGCCACGGCGGAGAGCACCTGCCAGGCCGTGGCGACGCCCCGGGTGAGGTCGCTCTCGGCCACGAACACCTCGACCACCGCGGTCCGTCCGGTGTCCACCGCGACCGGCTGGAGCAGGGCGTACCCGCCGGCCACCTGCACGGTGAAGGAGCGGCCCTGCCCGCCGGCGGTGGCCACGTCGGCCGCGACGGCACGGGCCTCCCCGAGCGTCGGGCCCCCGGGCTCGCCGACGGCCGGTCCGGCGGCACTCGTCCCGGCACGCA
>NZ_MSJQ01000270.1 GCF_014596515.1 Streptomyces sp. CBMA156 | reverse complement strand
CCCGCGGCCCCGGCCCCGGCGGCGGCGCCGCGGGCGCGGCGGCTCGGCCGGGCGCGGGCCCGGGTCGTCGTCGTCCAGCAGCTCACCGTCGAGGATCTCCTCCTCGAACGACGGCTCCAGGCGCAGCTCGATACTCACGGCGGGTGTCCCCCTTCGTTCTCGGATCGGGTGTCAGCGGGTGGAGGCGACGTGGTTCAGGGCGTCCAGGACGATCTGGCCGCCCTTGGAGAGGCCCTCGTTGGCGTAGTAGGTGACCAGCGGGATCGCAGCCAGGCAGGTGCCGTTGACGAAGCCCAACCTGACCTTCCACTTGTCCAGCGAGCCCCCCGCGCCCGCCGCGCCCTTGGCCGACTTGCGGGCCCCGAACAGCACGACGGCGACGACGAACAGCAGCAGCGCGCCACCACCCTCGACCGGCACGGCTTCGGCGCCGTGGAACTGCGCGGTGGAGGAGGCGCCGGTGCTGGACCACAGCGACAGCTGCCCGCCCCACGAGGAGGCCTTGTAGCCGAGCCAGCCGACCCAGCCGAGGATGCCGCCGGCGCACAGCCCGCACAGGGTGCCGGCGCCGGTGCCGATGACGTAGGGGATCAGGCTGGCGTGGTCGGCGGCGGTGCCGGCGGCGCGCCCGTAGGCGCCGCCCTTGCCGCCGATCTTCGGGATCGGGATGCCGTAGGTACGGGCGAGCTGCCAGCCGGTCAGGCCGAGGGTAGCGGCGTAGGTGCCGAGGGTGACGTCCATGATCAGTGTCCTCCAGTGAACGCGGTGGTGAGCCAGGTGACGGCATCGATGACGGCCGGCAGCGACAGGCAGCCGGACAGGATGGGGATCCACACCGCCGTGCGGCGCAGCATGGAGATCGGGGAGTGCCGCCGGGTGCCGGCGAGCGGCAGGGCGATGGCGACGAGTTCGACGGCGGCGGTGGTGGCGGTGGTGGTGTGGAAGGCGGCGCAGCCGTAGTAGGCGGCGGAGGCCAGGGCGAGGGAGCGCAGGGCGGGTTTGCCGCCCCACAGGATCGCGATGGCGGCGGCGGCGTCGGCGCCGTAGGAGCCGGTGATGATGGGCAGGTGGCGGTGGAGCAGCCAGGCCGGGACGGCGGCCAGCACCATGGCGGTGGCGTTGGCGGCCGGCTGGAGCCAGCTGAAGTCCCAGAACGGCCCGGGCTCGGCGGGCGGGGCGACCACCATGACCGGGACGGGCTGCGGGGCGACGACCTCCACCGGCACGACCGACCCCGGGTCGGGGTAGCTGTACTGGGGTGGGATCGGCACGTACGGCGGCGGGGCCTGGTAGTGGGCCGCCGCGGCGGCCGCGGCGGCGGCCGCGTACTGCGCCCAGTCCGGTTCGGGTGCCTGCGGGGCGGGCGGCGGCGACGAGGGCGGGGGCGGGATGTGGATCCGTCCCCCGGCCGGTGGCTGTCCGGCGCCGCCGGCGGGCGGGTCGTCTTCGACGATCTCGGCGTCGATGATCTCCATACCGCCCGCCCCGCCCGGCCCCGCGGCGGCGGCGAAGAAGCCGAACGCGCCCGCGCCCGTGCTCGTTTCGGTGGTGGTCTCAGACATCGCTGCCCGCCGCCCTGCGGATCCGCTCGGCCATGAACGCGGCCGGGTCCGTGCTCGCGGCGGTCCAGCGCCCGAGCGTGGCGTCGGCCTCCTCGACCGAGGCCGGCTTCTTGCGGTGCTGCCTGATCGCCCAGAGCAGCAGCACCAGGGCCGGGACGGCCGTGGCGGCGGCGAAGAAGCAGAGGATCACGTGCTGGTTCATGTGTGCTTCCCCCCTTTGTTGGGAGTCGACGGGTGTACCGGGCGCGGGCAGGGCCCGTACCGCCGGCCGGGGAAGGCCGGGCACGGGCCCTGCTGCGCGGACAGTGGCTGGTGGCGGGTCAGGCCCGCGGGGCGTGCGGCAGGCGGTAGTCGACGCGGCGGCCGTCGGCGAGCATCGCCAGCAGGGCGGCCAGGCTGCGCACCTGCTCGGGCAGCCGGCTGCCGCTGTGCACCAGGACGGTCTGCGCGTCGTCCCCGGCGCGGGCGGAGCGCTGGGTGTGGAGCGTGGCGTGGCCGGGGTGGTGGTGCAGCCAGCGGCCGGCGCCGAGGTAGTGGACGGCGGTGCCGTCGGGGTAGCCGGTCCACCGCTCGGTCTCGGCCAGGCCGATGGCGTTGGTCGGGTCGAGGTGCTCCTCGGCGTGGTCGGCGGCGCGGACCGCGGCCTCCTCGCGCACGCCGGTGTCGACGTGGCGCAGGACGGCGGCCAGGTCGCCGGCGACGGGCGCCGGCGGCGGCGTCCAGCCGGAATTCTGGAGGTCGAGGATCAGGGTGGCGGCTTCCAGCTCGTACTCGGTGTCGGCCAGGCGGCGCCGGGTCTCGGTCCAGGTGCGGGTACGGATCAGACGGAACAACGGGGTCCTCCGGGTCGTGAGTGCGGTGGCCGGGTGCGGCGGCGTCGGACACCCGCCCGCAGACTCCGTCCCGCCGCCGGACAGGCCGGGGACAGGACGGAGCGGAGCGGGTGGCCGGGCACCGCCGGCGGGGCCCGGTGGTCAGTAGCCGAGCTCGGCGGGGTCGGCGCCGTCGCGGATCGCGGCGGCCTGGGCGCGCAGGTCGCCGGCCCGGCCGCTGAGGATCCGGGCGCAG
>NZ_MSJQ01000027.1 GCF_014596515.1 Streptomyces sp. CBMA156 | reverse complement strand
CGATCCTGGCGGCCTCGGCCGAGGGGCCGCCGGTGCGCAGCACGGGTGTGCCGCGTACGGTCCCGAAGCCGCCGCAGAGTGCCGGGTGGCGGGCGGCCACCGCGGCGGCGGCGCGGGCCAGCCGGTCGAGGTCGAGGGTGCCGAGCGGGTAGGCGAAGAACAGCGGGACGACGTCGGTGCGGCTCTGCTGCGCGAGCCTGCGGGTGATCAGGAACCGTCGCTGGGCTCCGGTCAGCGGGAGCAGTTCCACCGGGGATTCGGCGGCGGCGGAGCGGTACCGGGCGAGGTAGGCGGCGGTGATGCTGGCGTGCACGGGAACGGTCTCCGGTTTCCGGTCGCGGCTCGGGTCGGGGATCGGTCGGGGGACTCGGCCAGGGCTGTGCTCAGGTCCAGGGGTTCGTTCGGGGTTCGGGCAGGCGGTTCGGGCAGGCGGTGCGGGCAGGCGATGCGCGGAGGCGGTTCGGGGTTCACGGAAGGCGGTTCGGACGGTTACGCGTGCGGCCGAGGGCAGGTGGCCGCCGGTCAGGGCGTCGTGGGGCTCACGGCGTCCTCCTCGTCGCCGGCCTCCGGGCCCGCGGCGGGCCCGGCCGTGCGGTCGGCGCCCGGCAGTTCCCGCATCCGCCGCAGCGGTGACAGCAGCAGCGGCAACGGCACCAGCAGGAAGCCGATCGCGCAGAGCCAGAGCGCGGTGCGCGGCCCGGACGCGTCGGCGACCACGCCGCCGACCAGGGCGCCGATCGGCAGGGTCCCCCACACCAGGAAGCGCATGGTGGCGTTCATCCGGCCGAGCAGCTCCGGCGGGCAGAGGCTCTGCCGGAAGCTCACCTGGGCGACGTTGTAGGCGACCGCGCCGAACAGCACCACCCCGGAGGCCAGGCCGAACAGCACCACGCCCGCGCCGCTGCCGGACAGCGGCCACAGCAGCGCGAACGGCGCCGTCACCACCGTGGACAGCCAGATCAGCCGGGCCTGTCCGATCCACCGGGCGAGCTGCCCGGCGCACAGCGCGCCCGCCAGCCCGCCGACGGCGGAGACCGACAGCAGCACGCCGATGGCGCCCGGCGACAGGTCGAGCACCCGCACCCAGAAGACCGTCTGCACGGCGGTCAGCACGGCCGAGAACAGATTGGACGTGGCGGTGGCGGTCGCGATCGCCCGCAGCAGCGGGTGACCGAGCACGAACCGCACGCCCTCGCCGACCTCGGCGCGCAGCGAGCGCCCCGGCGCGGGTTCCGGACGTGGCTCCTCGACCTTGATCCGGACGAGCAGCAGCGCGGAGACGAGGTACCCGCAGGCGTCGGCCACGATGGCGAGCGGCGCCCCGAGCAGCTGGACCAGCCCGCCGCCGAGGCCGGGCCCGGCGATCTGCGCCGAGGAGCGGACCGTCTCCAGCGCCCCGTTCCCGCCGACCAGCTGCTCGCGCGGCAGGACGGCGGGCAGGAAGGACTGGTGGGCGACGTCGAAGAACACCGTCGCCACCCCGGTGACCAGCGCCACCACGTAGAGCTGCGGCATGCCGAGCACCCCGAGCGCGGCGGCCGGCGGGATCGACCCGACGGCCAGGCAGCGCACCAGGTCGGCCCGGACCAGCACCGGCAGCTTGCGCATCCGGTCCAGCCAGGCGCCCGCCGGGAGGCCGACGAGCAGGAAGGCGGCGGTTTCCGCGGCGGTCAGCAGACCGACCTGGAACGGTGTGGCGTCGAGCACCAGCACCGCCACCAACGGCAGAGCGACGAGGGTGACCTGACTGCCCGTCTGGGCCGCGGCTGCTCCGGTCAGCAGGAGCCGGAAGTCGCGGTGGTCGAGCAGACGGGCCTGGCGGGGGCTGGGCTTCTCGTTCATCGATGCGACTCTCGGTCACCCCTTCGACACGGGGCAAGCACCGGGTCCGTTTCCGGACGGCCCGGAGGTCGGCCGAATCCCGCCACCACCCCGGCGCTCCTTGCGCGCCCCTGACGGTCACACCCGCCGCAGCCGCACCACCGTCCTCGCCTGTCGACCGAGGCGGCACGGGTCGACGGGCGACCCGACCGCCTCCGGCTCCATCGATCCATTTCGCCGTCCGGTATACGGACGCGGCTTTTCCAGCCACCGGACGGAGAGCCTCAACTTGGCCGGATCCCATGAAGCGAAGCCCGACCGACACCTCATCGTGATATCCGCGTGATCGAAGCGGGACGTAGAACGGGGTCCCGGGCGGCCACGGCCGCCGGTCCGGGGCCGCACCGGAGCGAAACCGGAGCCGAACCGGAGCCGACCGGGGCCGACCGGTCACGCCCCGGCCACCCGTCCGCCCCCTCAGCCGACCGGTCGGTCGTCCCGCTCCGCCCGGCGGGTGATCGCGAGCACCGCCATGTCGTCGTCCCTGGGCCCGCCCGTCCACCGCTCGACGTCCGCCACCAGCGCGTCCAGCACCTCCGCCGGCCCGCCGAACGGCCCCAGCGGAGCCAGCCCGAGCACCGGATCGTAGAACTCCCCCGCCGCGTCCCTGGCCTCGGTCACCCCGTCGGTCACCAGCAGCAGCGTGCACCCGGCCGGGAACGGCCTGCTCTCCGGCGCCGGACGCCCGACGCCCAGCCCGCCCATCCCCAGCGGCAGCCCGGGATCCGCCGCGTCCAGCCGCCGCACCCCGGGGCCGGCCCTGCCCCGCACCGCCTCGCCCCGTACCGCCTCGTCCCTCGCGTTCGGGCCCAGCAGGTACGGTCCCGGGTGCCCGCAGTCGAGCGTGCGCACGCTCTCCTCCCCGGGCGGGAACTCCACCAGCAGCGCGGTGATGAACCCCTCCAGCCGCAGCTCCTCGCTCATCCGCTCGCTCTCCCGCAGCAACGAGTCCTCCAGCGCGTCCGCGAGCGCGGCCAGCTCCGGCACCCGGTGGGAGGCCTCCCGGAACGCGCCCAGCAGCACCGACACCGCGCCCACCGCGTGCAGCCCCTTGCCCCGCACGTCCGCGATCAGCCCGCGCACGCCGTACGGGGTGACCTGCAGCGCGTACGCGTCACCCCCGATGAGCGCCTCGTCCTGGGCGGCCCGGTAGCAGGCCGCGACCGCCAGCCGCCCCACCCGC
>NZ_MSJQ01000269.1 GCF_014596515.1 Streptomyces sp. CBMA156 | reverse complement strand
CCTGGTGCGCGAGGACGGCCGCGCGGTCGTCGCGATGCTGGCCCTCAACGGGCTCGCCGCGGCGGCCGGGCTCGGCGGGCCCTGGCTGCTCGGCAGGATCATCGACGACGTCAGGGCCGGGGCCGGGACAGGCCACGTCGACCGGCTCGCCCTGGGCATCCTCTGCTTCGCCCTGGCGCAGCTGCTGCTGGGCCGCTTCGCCCGGTACGCCGGGTACCGCTTCGGTGAGCGGACGCTGGCCCGGA
Organism: Streptomyces sp. CBMA156; assembly: GCF_014596515.1. GTDB lineage: Bacteria > Actinomycetota > Actinomycetes > Streptomycetales > Streptomycetaceae > Kitasatospora. The sequence goes on along the minus strand of NZ_MSJQ01000269.1, from coordinate 10,281 downwards.
TCCGCGAACGGTTCGTCGAGCGGGCCCTCGCCCTGCCCGCCTCGGTGGTCGAGCGCGCGGGCACCGGCGACCTGATGACCCGTGGCACCGCCGACGTCGCCACCGTCGGCACCACCCTGCGCGACGCCGCGCCCGAGGTCTCCGTCGCCCTCGTCCAGGTCGTCCTCATCATGGCCGCCATGCTCGCGGTCGACCTGCCGCTGGGCGTCTGCGGGGTGCTCTGCCTGTCCGGGATCTGGTTCGCCACCCGCTGGTACCTGCGCCGCGCCCACGCCGGCTACCTCGCCGAGGGCGCCGCCGACTCCGCGCTCGCCGAGGTGCTCGGCTCCACCGCCGCCGGGGCCAGGACGGTCGAGGCGCTGGGCCTGGAGGAGCGCCGGATCGCCGCCGCCGCCGAGGCGATCGAGAACTGCCGGGCCACCCGCACCCACACGCTCAACCTGCGCAGCGTGCTCTTCCCGGTGGTCGAGTTCTCGTACGTCGCCCCGGTCGCGGGCATCCTGCTGATCGGCGGCGCCCTGCGCGGCACCGGCGCGGTCGGCATCGGCGCGGTCGTCTCCTGCGCCCTCTACGTCTGGCAGCTCGCCGAGCCGATGGACAAGGCCCTGCTCTGGCTCGACCAGCTCCAGCGCAGCAACGCCTCCTTCGCCAGGGTCGAGGGCGTCGGCCGGATCGACGCGCCGGTCGTGACCGGTGGCGCGCGGCCCGCCGACGACCGGATCGACGTGGTCGGCGTCCGGTACGCCTACCAGGGGGAGCGGGACGTCCTGCACGGCGTCGACCTGACGGTCCGCCCAGGCGAGCGACTGGCCGTGGTCGGCCCCTCCGGTGCCGGAAAGTCCACCCTGGGCAGGCTGCTGGCCGGAGCCGAGGTGCCGCGCACCGGCCGGGTGACGGTCGGGCGGGTCCCCGTCGCCGAGCTGGACCCGGCACAGCTGCGCCGCCACGTCGTCCTGGTCTCCCAGGAGCACCACGTCTTCCTCGGCACCGTCCGGGACAACCTCGGGATCGCCGCGCCCACCGCCGGCGACCGGGAGCTGCGCGCGGCGCTGGCCGCCGTCGGCGGCGACTGGGTGGACGAGCTGCCGGACGGGCTGGACACCGCACTCGGCGCCGGCGGGCACCGCCCGGACGCCCAGCAGGCCCAGCAACTCGCCCTGGCCCGCGTGGTCCTGGCCGATCCGCACACGGTGATCCTGGACGAGGCGACCTCGCTGCTCGACCCGGCCACGGCCCGGCACACCGAGCGCTCCCTGGCGGCCGTGCTCAGGGGCCGCACCGTGATCGCCATCGCCCACCGCCTGCACACCGCGCACGACGCGGACCGGGTCGCGGTGATGGACGGCGGCCGGGTGACCGAACTGGGCAGCCACGACGAGCTGTTGGCGGCCGACGGCGGCTACGCGGCGCTGTGGAGGTCCTGGCACGGCGGCTGAGGGCGCGGCCCGGCGTGTCCGGTTGCCGCACGCCGCACGCCACCCGGCCCCGCGGGTCCGGTCACACCGGGCCGGCCGGCGTCTCGATCGGGTCCGCGGCCGGCTCCGGGATCCGCCGCGCCCACGCCCAGCCCGGCCGCTCGCGCTCCAGACAGGACTCGACCAGCTCGACCGCTCGCTCCCGGGAGATCACGCCGCCCATTCTTCACCCAGGGTCAACCGGATTCCGGCCCGCCCGTGCTCGGTCCGCCGGTGTGGGCCCGCGCGTGTCGGCGGCCGTTCACCCCCGGGCGGGACGCCGTACAGATGCCGGTCGCCACATCCCTGACCTGCGAAGAAACAGGTGTTCGGAGCACAGGAAGTGTGTGCACGACAACCATTGACCCGGAGTCAGGGATTCCGAAAGGATGCGCGACCATGACTACTACGCGCGTAAACCTTCTGTCGAGACGGTTGATCGCCCCGCTGCGCTGGGCGGCCCTGCTGTCGCTGCTGGTCTCGGTCGGAGTGTTCTTCGCCGGCGCCGGCGAGGCCCAGGCAGCGCCCTCCTGCGCGGTGCTCTCCACCGGTGCCGCGCCGCAGGCGAGCGCCGCCGTCCGCTCCGCCTGCGGGCTGATCGGCACCCCGTACTCGTGGGGCGGCGGCCACGGCGGGCAGCCCGGCCCGACGTACGGCCTCTGCGACCCCGCCAACGGCGCGCCCGACGACTGCCACGTCCGCGGCCTGGACTGCTCCGGCCTGGTCCGCTACGCCTACGACCTGGCCGTCGGCGAGGACGTCATCAACGGCACCACCCGGACCCAGTGGCCGACCTCCCGGGCGGTCGCCCGCTACTACCGGGCGGACGGCACCGCACCGCTGCTCCCCGGCGACCTGGTGTACTTCGGCAACACCGCCTCCACCATCCACCACGTCGCGATGTACCTCGGGCAGGGCTGGATCGTCGAGGCCCCGTACTCCGGCGGCTACGTCCAGGTGGCGGCGCTCTCCTCGCACGGCGACTACTACGGCGCCATCCGGCTGTACGGCCCCGGCAACTCCAACCCGACGCCGCCCACGCCCCCGACCACGCCCCCGTCGGGCGACGGCAGGTACTGGGTGGACACCTACGCCAACGCGCCGGTGTACGGCTCCCCGACCTCCACCACCGGCACCGGGACGCTGTACCAGGGGACGAACTACGTCTACTGCAAGGCCTGGGGCCGCGAGGCGTCGAACGGCAGCGGCTACAACCACTGGTGGCTGAAGACCGACCCCGACGCGGGCCCCGGCGGCCAGTGGGTCTCCGCCCTCTACCTCTCCCGCTGGGGCAACGACACCGCCAAGGACAACAACGGCACCACCATCCCGAACTGCCCGGGCGGCGGCACTCCGCCCGCCACCGGCAGGTTCTGGGTCGACACCTACGCCAACGCGAACGTCTACCCCTCGCCGACCTCCACCTCCGCCAGCGGGACGCTGTACCAGGGGACGAACTACGTCTACTGCAAGGCCTGGGGCCGCGAGATGTCGAACGGCAGCGGCTACAACCACTGGTGGCTGAAGACCGACCCCGACGCGGGCCCCGGCGGCCAGTGGGTCTCCGCCCTCTACCTCTCCCGCTGGGGCAACGACACCGCCAAGGACAACAACGGCACCACCATCCCGAACTGCTAGCCCCTCCCCGCATGCCGCACCGGGCCGGTCGCGCGGACCGATCAGGATTCGAGAAGCGCCCGGCCCGGGTGCGCGCCTAGCGTTGCAGCCATGAACGAGATCACCATTCACTGGACCTTCCTCCCGCACACCGACCCCGAGGCCTCCCTCGCCTTCTACCGCGACCTGCTCGGCTTCGAGGTGCGCAGCGACGTCGGCGGCGGCCCGATGCGCTGGATCACCGTCGGCCCCGCCGGCCAGCCCGACGTCTCCCTGGTGCTGGAGCCGGCCTCCGCCGACCCGGGCCGCACCGCGGAGGAGCAGCGGACCATCACCGAGATGATGGCCAAGGGCACCTACGCCCGGCTCGTCCTGGGCACCCCCGACCTGGACGGCGTCCACGACCGGCTGAAGTCCGGCGGCGCCGAGCTGGTCCAGGAGCCGACCCAGCAGCCGTACGGCGTCCGGGACTGCGCGTTCCGCGACCCGGCGGGCAACATGGTCCGCTTCAACGAGGTGCGCTGACCCTCGCCGGTACCGGGGTCCGCCCCGCCCGCCACCGGACGTGCGCGAACCCGTTCGATCCCGGCCCGAGATGGTTGGATCGAGGGGTTCGAGCACACCGACGGCGGCCGGACGGGGCGGGCCCACCGGTCCACCACCTGTCCCAGAGAACCGCCGAGAGCCAGGGAGCGAAGAGAACGATGCCCAAGCGGACGGACGCGCAGCCGCACGTCGCCGACAGCCACGACCTGATCCGCGTGCACGGCGCCCGCGAGAACAACCTCAAGGACGTCAGCGTCGACCTCCCCAAGCGCCGGCTGACGGTGTTCACCGGGGTGTCCGGCTCGGGCAAGAGCTCCCTGGTCTTCGACACCGTCGCCGCCGAGTCCCAGCGGCTGATCAACGAGACCTACAGCGCCTTCGTCCAGGGCTTCATGCCCACCCTGGCCCGCCCCGAGGTGGACGTCCTCGAAGGCCTCACCACCGCGATCATCGTCGACCAGCAGCGGATGGGCGCCGACCCGCGCTCCACCGTCGGCACCGCCACCGACGCCAACGCGATGCTGCGCATCCTGTTCAGCCGCCTCGGCACCCCGCACATCGGCTCCCCCAAGGCGTTCTCCTTCAACGTCCCGTCGATCAGCGGCGCCGGCGCCGTCACCGTCGAGCGCGGCGGCAAGACGGTCAAGGAGCGGCGCAGCTTCAGCATCACCGGCGGGATGTGCCCGCGCTGCGAGGGCCGGGGCAGCGTCTCCGACATCGACCTCACCCAGCTCTTCGACGACAGCAAGTCGATCTCCGAGGGCGCGATCACCATCCCCGGCTGGAAGACCGACAGCTGGTGGACGGTCGGCGTGTACGCCAACTCCGGCTTCCTCGACCCGGACAAGCCGATCCGCAGGTACACGAAGAAGGAGATGCAGGACTTCCTGTACCGGGAGCCGACCAAGGTCAAGGTCAACGGCGTCAACCTCACCTACGAGGGCCTGATCCCCAAGATCCAGAAGTCCATGCTGGCCAAGGACAAGGACGCGCTCCAGCCGCACATCCGGGCCTTCGTGGAGCGCGCCGTCACCTTCACCGCCTGCCCCGACTGCGGCGGCACCCGGCTCAGCGAGGCCGCCCGCTCGTCCAGGATCGCGGGCGTCAGCATCGCCGACGCCTGCGCGATGCAGATCAGCGACCTCGCCGCCTGGGCCGCCGGCCTCGACGAGCCCTCGGTGGCACCGCTGCTCGGCACGCTCCGCCAGGCCCTCGACTCCTTCGTGGAGATCGGCCTCGGCTACCTCTCGCTCGACCGCCCCTCCGGCACCCTCTCCGGCGGCGAGGCGCAGCGGGTCAAGATGATCCGCCACCTCGGCTCCTCGCTCACCGACACCACGTACGTCTTCGACGAGCCCACCACCGGCCTGCACCCGCACGACATCGAGCGGATGAACCGGCTGCTGCTGCGCCTGCGGGACAAGGGCAACACGGTGCTGGTGGTGGAGCACAAGCCGCAGACCATCGCGATCGCCGACCACGTGGTGGACCTCGGCCCCGGGGCCGGCGCGGCGGGCGGCACGGTCTGCTACCAGGGCGACGTCGAGGGGCTGCGCACCAGCGGGACGGTGACCGGCCGCCACCTGTCCGACCGGACGGCGCTGCGCCCGACGGTGCGCGAGCCCACCGGCACGTTGGAGATCCGCGGCGCGAGCACCCACAACCTGCGGGACGTGGACGTGGACGTCCCGCTCGGGGTGCTCACCGTGGTGACCGGGGTGGCGGGCTCCGGGAAGAGCTCGCTGATCCACGGGTCGCTGTGCCGACCGTCGGGGGCCGGGAACGAGGGCGTGGTCTCCGTCGACCAGGGCGCGATCAAGGGCTCCCGGCGCAGCAACCCGGCCACCTACACCGGGCTGCTCGACCCGATCCGCAAGGCCTTCGCCAAGGCCAACGACGTGAAGCCGGCCCTGTTCAGCGCGAACTCCGAGGGCGCCTGCCCGACCTGCAACGGCGCCGGGGTGGTCTTCACCGACCTGGCGATGATGGCCGGGGTGGCCACCACCTGCGAGGACTGCGAGGGCAAGCGGTACCAGCCGGCGGTGCTGGAGTACCACCTGGGCGGGCGGGACATCGCCGAGGTGCTGGCGATGTCGGTGACCGAGGCGGAGGAGTTCTTCGGCTCGGGCGAGGCGAAGCTCCCGGCCGCGCACCGCGTCCTGGAGCGGCTCGCGGACGTCGGGCTCGGCTACCTCAGCCTCGGCCAGCCGCTCACCACGCTCTCCGGCGGCGAGCGGCAGCGGCTCAAGCTGGCCACCCACATGGCGGACAAGGGCGGTGTCTACGTCCTGGACGAGCCGACCACGGGGCTGCACCTGGCCGACGTCGAGCAGCTGCTCGGGCTGCTGGACCGGCTGGTCGAGTCCGGGAAGTCGGTGATCGTGATCGAGCACCACCCGGCGGTGATGGCGCACGCCGACTGGATCATCGACCTGGGCCCCGGCGCCGGGCACGACGGCGGGCTGGTGGTCTTCGAGGGCACCCCGGCCGAGCTGGTCGCCGCGCGGTCCACGCTGACCGGCGAGGCGCTGGCCCGGTACGTGGGCTGAAGCCGTACGCGTTCTCAAGCCGTACGCCGTGTTCTGAAGGTCAGTCCAGCGGGAGGGCCATCTCCAGGATGCGCGCCGAGGCGTCCAGCACGTACGGCGTCGCCTCCCCGGTGTACGCGAACCCGCGCCGCAGGTAGAAGGCGGCGGCGCGGGGGTTCGCCTCGTGCACCCCGAGCAGCAGCCGCCCGGCGCCCCGGACCCGCGCCCAGGCGAGCACCGCGTCCAGCAGGGCGTCGGCGACGCCGCGCTCGCGGCCGCGGTGCGCCGGGTCCACCCAGACGCCGATGACGTCCAGCGCGGAGGCCTGGGCCCGGTTCGGGGCGGACAGCATGGTGGCGACCCACTCCCCCGCGGTGTCCACCGCGACCAGGCCGAGCCGGTCGGGCTCGTTGACCCAGTCGCACCGGGCCCGCCACTCGCCCTCGCCGTGGCGGGTCGCGGTCTCGTGGGTCTCGCCGAACGCCAGCGGTGTGTCGAGGAGTTGGGCCAGCCGCACCTTCCGCAGCCGTTGCCAGTCGGCGCGCCCGATCCGCTCGATCCTGCACTCCATCGCTTCGACTCCCCCGTCACACGGCACTGCCTCCGCCGCCGGTGATCACCGGCGGCGGAGGCAGGATAGCCGGGGCGCCGGTCACGGCTTGATGCGGACCACCTGCGGGTCGTGGTCGCTGGCCTGCTGGGCGAACTCGGCGTTGATGTGCACCACGTCGTACTTGGCGTAGCCGACCTCGGGGCTGACCAGGATGTGGTCCAGCACCTGCGAGTTGCCCTGGTAGACGTAGGAGTACTGCTCGGTCTCCGGCAGCTCGTTCACCAGGTCGCGCAGCACGCCGTCCTTGGTGAGCGCGGCCAGCGCGGGCGAGAACTGGTAGTCGTTGAAGTCGCCGAGGGAGACGACCTTTGCCTCCCTGTCGGCGGCCAGCAGCTTGGCGACGAAGGCCTGCTCGATGGTGGCCTGCTTGATCCGCTGCACCTCGGAGCCGCGGGTCGGCTGCTGGAAGCGGCTGTCGATGCCCTGGTCGCCACCCTTGCTGTTGAAGTGGTTGGCGATCACGAAGACCTTCTTGCCCCGGAAGGAGAACTGGCCGACCAGCGGCTTGCGGCTGGTGGTCCAGGCTTCGTCGTTCGGCTCGATCCGGCCGGGCGAGGCGGTCAGCGCGGTGTTCGCGCCGGTGCCGGTCACGCCGACGGCGGTGGTGGCGTCGCCGCCGGGGATGTCGGTGAAGGACACCCGCTGGGGGTTGAACAGGAAGACCTGGCGGATGTTGCCGCCGGGCTCGCCGCCGTCCTTGCCGTCCTGCGGGTCGACCGAGCGCCAGTCGTAGGCCGGGCCGCCGGCCGCCTTGATGGCGGCGACGAACTTGGCGACGGTCCGGCTCGCGTCCACCGTGCCGTCGTTCGTGGCCCCGTTGTCGTCCTGGATCTCCTCCAGGGCGACGATGTCGGGCGAGCGCAGGTTGGTGACGACGCCCTGGGCCAGCTCGGCGAACTTGGCGTCCGGGTTGCCGGGGGCCAGGTTCTCCACGTTGTAGGTGGCGAGGGTGAGTTCGCGGTCGGCCGGCTGGGCGGTGACCTCGCGCTGGAGGTGGTTGTCCTTCAGGGCGCCCATGGTGCCGGCGACCAGGGTGTAGCCGCCGAAGTTGTTGTAGTCCAGCGGGCCGGCGGTGGTGCCGGTCAGCTCGTCGCCGACGTTGGCCACCGGGAACGGCTGCTGGCCGACCGGGGCCTGCTGCTGGATCATCAGGCGGCCGACGTTGGGCTCGCGGTAGGACTCGTACAGCACGCCGCCGCGCTTGCTGCGCTGGTCCTGCTTGTCGGCGGCGACCCACAGCTCGTTGTACTTGTCGGTCGCCTGGATCACCCGGACGTCCTTGACCTGGACGAGCATGCCCTCCAGGGACTCGTAGAAGTCCAGGGCGTACTTCTCCGGGTTGAGCGCCACGGCGTCGATGGAGCCGTCCGCGGCGGCCGGCGGGGCGTAGGTGCCGGGGATGTTGCGGGTGTCCACGGTGACCGGGGCGGGCAGCGGGTTGCCGGCCGACAGCACCGTGATGCCGGGGGCGGTGATCTCGGTGAGGGACTGCGAGCCGCCGCCGAAGTTCGGGTAGTACTCGGTGACCTTGCCGCTCACCAGCACCGAGTCGCCGACCTTCACGGTCGGGTTGCCGCCGGTGAAGACGAAGACGCCCTCGCTGGTGGCCGGGTCGGCGTCCGGGTTCGGGTCCTGGATCCAGAAGCCCTTGGAGCTGCCGTAGGCGCGCAGGCCGGTGACGATGCCGGGCACGCCGGTGACGGGCTTGCCGGCCTGCGGGGATATCCGGGTGCCGCCCTGGACGTCGTGGATGCGCAGCGGGCCGGCCTCGGTCGGGGCGGGGGTGGCCGCGGCGGCGTTCGCCACCGGCAGCGGGACGAGCACCAGCGAGGCGGCCAGCGAAGCCGGGATCAGGGCGGCGCGCAGCAGGGCTCTGCGGGGGCGGGGAGCGGAGGCGGTGGTCACCGGGGCAGGACTCCTAGCTCCGTCGTGCGGCACTGGTGGCGCGCGACGGTCCGGGCGGAGGCGCGAACGAGCGCGCGCTACTCGCGGAGAGGGAAAGCGGAGGACGGACACCCGCCCCCCGCGGCGCCCCTCAAGATACGCGCGTAGAAAATGCCCCGACAAGACCTTGCCGGTGAACTGTCGGTTCCTCGCAGGTGACGTGACCTCCGGTCAGGCCGGGCCGCTCACAGCCCGCTCCCAGCGGACTCCCAGGAAGCCTCGATCCGCTCGACGACCAGCTCGCACAGCTCGTGGGTGCGCAGCGCGTCGTGGGCGTCCAGGGTCCGCCCGGCGCGGACGGCGGCCAGGAAGGCGAGCACGCACTGCTCGATGCCGCGCTGCCGGGCCACCGGCACCCAGTCCCCGCGGCGGCGGACGGTCGGCTGGCCGCGGTGGTCGATCACCTCGGCGAGGTTGTGCACCTCGCGCTTGGAGTCGCCGCCGGAGACCTCCAGCACCTCCTCGGTGGAGCCGGAGACCCGGTTCATGATGCCGAGCGCGGTGAACCCCTCCCCGCCGAGGGTCAGCACCACGTGCTCGACCAGCCCGTCGCGGCTGCGGGAGCGGACGTCCACGTGCTCGATCTCGCCGGGGGCCAGGAAGCGCAGCACGTCCACGACGTGGATGAAGTCGTCGTACACCAGGGTGCGGGCGGTCTCGGCCAGGCCCTCGCGGTTCTTCTGCAGCACGATCAGGTCGCGCGGGCGCTCCCTGGCCTGGGCGTAGCCGGGCGCGTGGCGGCGGTTGAAGCCGACCATCAGCGAGCGGCCGGTGCGGTCGGCCAGGTCGACCAGCCGGCGGGCGCCGTCCAGGGTGTAGTCGAGCGGCTTGTCCACGTAGACGTCCACGCCCGCGGTGAGCAGCTGCTCGACGATCGGGACGTGCTGGTCGGTGGCGGCGTGCACGAAGGCGGCCCTGATGCCGCTGCCGATCAGCGCGCCGAGGTCGGTGAAGCGGTGTCCGGGCGCGATCCGGTGGGTCTCGCCGAGGCGGTCCAGCTTGGCCGCGTCCCTGGTCATCAGCCGCAGGTCCAGCCCGGGCAGGGCGGCGAGCACCGGCAGGTAGGCCTTCTGCGCGATGTCGCCGAGGCCGATCACCCCGACCGGGAGCGGGGTCTCGGTCGTTGCGCTCGCGTTCATCGGGTGCCTCCTGCCGGTGGGATGGTCGTACGGATACACCCTAGAGGGCGGGCCGATCGGCGTGGCGGTCGGCGGCGCGGCGGTCGGCGGCACGGAGGAAGGCCGCGCCCGCCGGGAGCAGCGGGGGCAGCGGGGCGGCGGCCGGGTGCCAGGGAGCCTCGTACTCCCAGCAGACCCAGGCGTCCGGCGGCAGCAGGCGCAGGCAGTCGGCGATCGGCAGGACGCCGGCGCCGAGCGGGAGCGGGGTGCGGTCGTGGGGGCCGGCGATGTCCTTGACCTGCACGTGGCCGAGGTACGGGGCGAGCGCCGCGTGGCTCCCGGCGGGGGTCTCGCCGGCCAGGTGGGTGTGCATCAGGTCCCACAGGGCGCCGACGGCCGGGTGGGCGACGCGGGCCAGCAGCCCGGCCACCGCCCGGCCGCCCCGGTGGGAGTCGTGGGTC
>NZ_MSJQ01000268.1 GCF_014596515.1 Streptomyces sp. CBMA156 | reverse complement strand
CTCCGGCGGCGACACCCGGGCCGTCGGCGAGGCGCTGGCGGCGCTCGGTGCGCGGGTGCCGCAGGCGGCGGCGCTGGTCACCACGCCGTCCTTCGTCCGGGCCGGGGAGGCCGGGACGGTCGCGCACTTCCGGGCGCTCGCCGCGAGCAGCCCGCTGCCGCTGGTCGTCTACCGTCGGCGAGGCGCTGGCGGCGCTCGGTGCGCGGGTGCCGCAGGCGGCGGCGCTGGTCACCACGCCGTCCTTCGTCCGGGCCGGGGAGGCCGGGACGGTCGCGCACTTCCGGGCGCTCGCCGCGAGCAGCCCGCTGCCGCTGGTCGTCTACCACATCCCGTACCGCACCGGGCAGCAGCTCTCCACCGCGGCGCTGCGCGAACTCGCCGCGATCGAGGGCGTGGTGGGCGTGAAGTACGCGACCGGCGGGCTGGACCAGACGGCCGCCGAACTGCTCGCCGACGCCCCCGAGGGGTTCGCCTTCCTCACCGGCGAGGACGCCTTCCTCTCGCCGATGATGGCGCTCGGCGCGGCCGGCGGCATCCTCGCCTCGGCGCACCTGGCGACCGCCCGGTTCGTCGAACTGGTCGAGGCCTGGCAGGCCGGGGACGTGGCGCGGGCGCGGGCGCTCGGGCACCGGCTGACCGGGCTGGCGCTGTCCGCGTTCACCGCCCCCAACCCGACGGTGACCAAGGGGGTGCTGCACGCCCAGGGCCGCATTCCGACCCCGGACGTCCGGCTGCCGCTGCTGCCGGCCGGGGAGGCGGAGGTCCGCGCCGCGCTGGCGCTGGCGAGTGGTCTGGACCAGTAGTCGCGCTCTCACACCGTGGAACACCAGGCCGACCGACCCGCGTGACAAGGCATGATGGGCGGAGTGCGGCTGTGAACAGCACCATTCAGAGGAGTAGTCGGAGATGAAGATCGGCATTGTCGGTGCCACCGGCCAGGTCGGCGGAGTGGTCCGCGAGATCCTGGCAGAGCGCAACGTCCCGGTGGAGCAGCTGCGGCTGTTCGCCTCGGCCCGCTCGGCCGGGCGCACGCTGCCCTGGCAGGGCACCGAGGTCACGGTCGAGGACGCGGCCACGGCCGACTACACGGGCCTGGACATCGTGATCTTCTCCGCCGGCGGCTCCACCTCCAAGGCCCTGGCCCCCAAGGCCGCCGCGGCCGGTGCCGTCGTGATCGACAACTCCTCCGCCTGGCGCCGCGACCCCGAGGTCCCGCTGGTCGTCTCCGAGGTCAACCCCGAGGCCATCGCGGACCGCCCCAAGGGCATCATCGCCAACCCCAACTGCACCACCATGGCCGCCATGCCCGTGCTGCGCCCGCTGCACGAGGAGGCCGGCCTGGCCGCGCTCGTCGTCTCCACCTACCAGGCCGTCTCCGGCAGTGGTGTGGCCGGCGTCGCCGAGCTCCAGGACCAGGCCGCCAAGGTCGTGGACGGCGCCGCCGCGCTCGCCCACGACGGCGGTGCCGTCGAGTTCCCCGAGCCCAGGGTCTACCAGCGGCCGATCGCCTTCAACGTGGTGCCGCTGGCCGGCTCCGTCGTGGACGACGGCTCCAACGAGACCGACGAGGAGCAGAAGCTCCGCCACGAGAGCCGCAAGATCCTTGGCATCCCGGAGCTCAAGGTCGCCGGCACCTGCGTGCGCGTCCCGGTCTTCTCCGGCCACTCGCTCCAGATCAACGCCCGCTTCGAGCGTCCGATCAGCCCCGAGCGCGCCGTCGAGCTGCTCGGTGCCGCCCCCGGTGTCGAGCTGTCCGACATCCCCACCCCGCTCCAGGCCGCCGGCCGCGACCCGAGCTACGTCGGGCGCATCCGGGTGGACGAGACCGTGGAGAACGGCCTGTCGCTGTTCATCTCGAACGACAACCTGCGCAAGGGCGCCGCGCTGAACGCCGTCCAGCTGGCCGAGCTGGTCGCCGCCGAGCTGAAGGGCTGACGCGCCGGGACGGAAGGGCCGGCCCCGGGGACCGCGAGGCCCCCGGGACGGCGGACCGGCGTCCACCGGTCGGAACACCGCTGCGTGACCTGGGGCGGGCCTCGTCGTTGTACGGGGCCCGCCCCCGCTTTCGTTCGCTCCGCGCCGGGGCGGCTGTTGCGGTACCGGGACAACACGCGAGGTTCGGCGGGCGAACCGCGGGTAAAAGGTGACCCACCGATCGGACGACGGGGGCCCCTCACCTCCGCACGCCCGGACGGCGGGCGGACCGCCCGTCCCGAACCGATCCACCCGACTGATCCGAGGGCGAGCGAGAAGAGGTGCGCGATGGACCGCTGTGTCGTCCTGGTGGACGCCGGATACCTGCTGGGCGCCGCCGCCAGCCTGCTCGCGGGAGATCCATCCCGGTCCAAGGTCACCGTGAACCACACGGCCCTGATCACCGCACTGCGCGAGCGCGCCGAGGCGGAGACCGGGCTGCCGCTGCTGCGGATCTACTGGTTCGACGCCGCGCCCGACCGGCGCCCGATGCCCGAGCACCGGCGGCTGCGGGTCCTGCCCAGGGTCACCGTACGGCTCGGCGCGCTCACCCGGGCCGAGGGGCGCTGGGTGCAGAAGGGCGTCGATGCCGCGATGCACGCCGAACTCTCCGAACTCGCCCGCAACCGGGCCTGCGCCGACGTCGTGCTGATCACCGGGGACGGGGACCTGCTGCCCGGCATGATGACCGCCAAGGAACACGGGGTGGCCGTCCACCTGTGGGCCCTCCAGGCCGCCGACGGCGACTTCAACCAGTCCGAGGACCTGGTCGGCGAGGCGGACGAGCGGCGGGTGCTGGACCGGGAGTGGATCGAGGGGTCCTTCTCGCTGCGGGAGCACTCCAGCATGTTCCCGGCGCCGGGGGCCAGGCAGGAGATCGCCAAGATCCTCGCCGCCCCGCCCGCCCCGCCCGCCGTGGCACCGCCGGTGGTCACCCCGGCGGCCGCAGCCCCGGCGAGCGCCGCCCCCGCCGACGGAGGGCCGCAGCCGGCCGCCGCGGCCGCGCTCAAGGTCGTACCGACACCGAAGGACCTCGCCGGGCGGGCCTCCTCGGTCACCCCGATCACCCCGGTGGCGAACGGCACCGTCGGCCCCGGCACCAACGGCCACGGCGCGAACGGCGCGAACGGCGCCAACGGCGCCAACGGGCACGGGGCGCTCGCACAGGCCGGTCCTGTGCTGCGCTGGTCCTCCGACCGCGGCTGGGTGGACCGGCCGGCCCCCGAGCCCGCCGTCACCGCCGGCGACAGCCTGCCCACGCTCGCCCAGCTCACCACCGCCGAACAGCGCTGGGCCGACCGCGAGGAGGACATCACCTCCATCGGCGGCGACGCCCACGAGGTCGGGCAGGTCTTCGCCCGCCGCTGGAGCGAACGCGTCGGCGACGCCGAGAGACTCACCACGCTCTGGCCCGACTACCCGCGCATCCCGCACCGGGTGGACGGCGAACTGCTCCGCTACGCAGCCCGCTTCGGGCTGCTGGCGCACAAGGACGACCAGATCGACGAGCACGACCGCTACGCCATCAGGGCCGGCTTCTGGAAGGAACTGGCGGCGCGGGTGCCGGGCGGGTCGATGGTCGTCGACGACTGACGGGCTCCGGACACCGCGGGAGGAACGGCCCGGGCGCCGGGACGGCCCCGTTGTCCGGTTCGCCCGTATGAACGCGTAGAGTCTTCGGTCGTGAACGAGACGGCCGGGCGAGCACCCGAGGAACCCCAGCCGTGCGTCGCCGTGCGCGACCTGGTAAGGACCTACCGCAGCGGGCGCGGCGCGGCCGCCGGCGAGATCCGGGCCAACGACGGGATCAGCCTCACCGTCCGGCCGGGCGAGGTCTTCGGGCTGCTCGGGCCGAACGGAGCCGGGAAGTCGACGCTGGTGCGCCAGCTCACCGGGCTGCTGCGCCCCGACTCCGGATCCGTCGAACTCTTCGGCCACGACATCGTGCGGCACCCGGAGCGGGCCGCCCGGCTGCTCGGCTACCTCGGGCAGGAATCCACCGCGCTGGACGAGCTGACGGTGGCGCTCGCCGCCGAGACCACCGGCAGGCTGCGCGGACTGACCCGGGCGCAGGCCAGGAGCGTCGCCGCCGACGTGCTGACCGAACTCGGGCTGGAGCCGATCGCCGCCCGGCCGCTCGCCAAGCTGTCCGGCGGGCAGCGCCGGCTCGCCTGCTTCGCGGCCACCCTGGTGGGGGACCGGCCGCTGCTCGTCCTGGACGAGCCGACCACCGGCATGGACCCGGTCGCCCGGCGCGCGGTGTGGGCCGCCGTGGACCGGCGCCGCGCCGAGCAGGGGACCACGGTGCTGCTGGTCACCCACAACGTGATCGAGGCGGAGACGGTGCTCGACCGGGTCGCCGTGGTGGACGAGGGCCGGGTGATCGCCTGCGACACGCCCGGCGGGCTCAAGGCGCTGGTGGACGGCGACGTCCGGCTCGACCTGGTCTGGCGGGACGAGGCGCCGCTCGGCGTGCCCGCCGTCGCCGCGCTGCGCGAGCGGGCCGAGTGCACCGGGCGCCGCTGGACCGTCCGCACCACCCCCGAGCAGGCCCGCGAACTGGTCGCCGCCGTCACCACGGGACCGGCCTTCGCCGCGCTCGACGACTTCACCCTCGCCACCCCGAGTCTTGAGGACGCCTACCTCAAGCTGGGCGGCCGCCACGGAGGACTGGCCAAGTGACGCTGCTCTCGGTACCGCCGGAGACCCGCCGGTCCACGGCCGCCCCCGCCCCGCTCGCCCCCGCGGCCGGGCTGCTGCCCGGGCTCGCGGCCGTGTACCGGGCGCAGCTCGCCCGGGCGCGGGTGGCGCGCATCCCGCTGCTGTTCGTGGCCACCTTCCAGTCGCTGGGCATCCTGGTGATGATGCGGGGCGTCGTGGAGGCCGGGCAGTCCTCGGGGGCGCGGTCGGTGGTCGCGGGGGCGAGCGTGCTGGTGGTGGCGTTCGTCGCGCTGAACCTGCTCGCCCAGTACTTCGGGAAGCTGCGGGCCACCGGGGGCCTCGACCACTACGCGACGCTGCCGGTGCCGGCCGCCTCGGTGGTGCTGGGGACGGCCGCGGCGTACGCCTCGTTCACCCTGCCGGGGACGCTCGTCACGGCGGCGACCGGGGCGGTGCTGTTCGGGCTGCCGCTCGGGCAGCTCTGGGTGCTGCTGGCGGTCGTGCCGCTGGCCGGGGCGGCGCTGTCCGGGCTGGGGGCGGCCTGCGGGCTGCTCGCGCCGCGGCAGGAGATCGCGACGATGCTCGGGCAGCTCGGCATGTCGGCCGCGCTGCTGCTGGGCGTGCTGCCGACCGACCACCTGCCGCAGCCGGTGCTGTGGCTGCGCGCCCTGCTGCCGTCCACGTACGGGGTGGAGGCCTTCGCGCGGACGTTCACGCCGGATCCGGACTGGGTGGGGGTGCTCGTGGACCTCGCGGTCTGCGCGGGCGTGGGCGTGGTGTCGCTGGCCGTCGCCACCTGGGCGTACCGGCGGGCGGTCTCGCGCTAGGAGGCTTCGCGGCAGGGCCCTTCCCGCTGGGGCCCTTCGTGGCAGGACGATCCAGGGCGGGCCGTTTCGCGGCGGAGGGGTCCGGAGGCGGGCCGCCGACTGGGTGGGCCGTCCGCGTGGCCGTCGTGAAACGATGGGGCCCGTGACCGCACCGAACACACCTCCGGATCCCGCCGACGCCGATGCGCGGGCGGTGCCGGACGCAGCGCCCGACCCGTTCGCGCCGCCGCCGGGGGCCACCGCCCTCAGGGACGGCGCGCCCCCGCTGGGGCGGCGGCTGCTGCCGGAGGTACGGGTCGGGGCGGGTGTCGTGGTGGCCTGCCTGGTGGCCGGCGTGGTGTTCGCCGGGCTGTGGGCCTGGCTGGCGCCGAAGGTGCCGCTGGTGGTGGACGGGGACCGGATCCTCTACGCGGACCCCGAGGGGGAGCAGCGGGCCGGCGCCGACGCGGTGTTCGTGCTCATCGGCCTGGGCGCCGGGATCGTGACCGCGCTCGGGGCCTTCCTGGTGACCCGGCGGCGCGGGGGCGGCATCGCGGTCGCGCTCGGGCTGACCGTCGGCGGGCTGCTCGGATCGATCGGGGCCTGGCGGATCGGGCGGTGGCTCGGGCCCGGCAACGACCTGATCGGCGAGGCCCGGCGGGTCGGCGACGGCGGGCACTTCGACGCGAGCATCGACCTGGGGGCGCTGGGCGCGCTGCTGGTCTGGCCGATGGCGGCGATGGTGGTGCTGCTCCTGCTCTCGGCGGCGTTCGGGAAGCGGGAGGAGGACCCGCCGCCGTACTGGGGGGTTCCGGCGGGGGTGCCCGCGGCGCAGGCGCCGACCGGGCCGTGGGCCGGGCCGTGGGCCGGTCCGGAGACCGGGCCGCCCGGGCCGCCCGGGCCGCAGGACGGTACGGGGAGCGATGCGCAGAGCGGCACGGAGAGCGGTACGCAGCGCTGACCGCGGCTCGGGCGGTGGGCCGGGGGCGCGGGGCTTCCTCAGCGGGCGATCGGGGCGGTGCGGGCCTTGGTCAGGGTGACCAGGTCGGCCGGGGCGAGTTCGACTTCGAGGCCCCGGCGGCCCGCCGAGACGTAGACGGTCGGGTGGCCGAGCACGCTGGCGTCGACGACGGTGCGCAGCGGGCGGCGCTGGCCCAGCGGTGAGATGCCGCCGAGCACGTAGCCGCTGCTGCGCTCGGCGGCGGCCGGGTCGGCCATGACGGCGCGCTTGCCGCCGACGGCGGCGGCCAGGGCCTTGAGGTCGAGCCGGCAGGCGACCGGGACCACGCCGACGGTGAGGGTGCCGTCCACGTCGGCGACGAGGGTCTTGAAGACCCGGTCGGGGGCGATGCCGAGGACCTCGGCGGCCTCACCGCCGTAGGAGGCGGCGGCCGGGTCGTGGTCGTAGGAGTGCACGGTGAACGGGACGGCGGCGGCTTCCAGGGCGACGGTGGCGGGCGTGCCCTGGCCGCCCTTCCTGGTCTTCTTGGCCATGCGGGGGTCCTCGGTGTCCTCGGGGTCCTCGGTCAGTTGGGGCTGAAGCGCTGGCGGGTGAGGTCGGTGGCGGGCAGCGAGGGAAGCCAGGTCAGGACGGCGGTCTCGCGGCGCAGCAGGTCGAGTTCGGTGCGCAGCCGCTGGGCGGTGTCCGGGCAGGCGAGCAGCTGCTGCTTGACCGGGGTCTCGAACACCGAGGCGGCGGCGACCAGGTACGAGAGCACCTGCGGGTCGTCCGGGAGGTCCTGGCGGCCGACGGTGCTGGCCTCGCGGGCGCCGGCCAGGCGCTTCTGGTAGACCCGGAAAGCCCGCTCGACCTCGGAGGCCAGCGCGCCGGAGCCCTCCCCGGGGCGTTCCTCGATCTGCTCGACCTCCCCGGTCAGGTACGGCCCCGAGACGTCCGCCGAGCACAGCCGGAACCGGGTGGTGCCGGTGACCAGCAGCTCGTAGCGGCCGTCCGGCTGGTGCTGGACGGAGGCGACGTCGGCGACGCAGCCGATGTGGAAGACCGCCTCCAGCGGGTCCCCGGTGACAGTGCCGAGGCCGTCCAGCGGACCGGCCGGGCCGTCCTCCGGCCTGACCGGCGCGACCTCCCTGCCGTCCTTGATCGCGAGCACGCCGAACCGCCGGGGGGCGTCCTCGGGCTGTTCCAGCAGATCGGCGACGAGACGGCGGTAGCGCTCCTCGAAGACGTTCAGGGGCAGCACCAGGCCCGGGTAGAGCACGGTGTTCAGCGGGAAGAGCGGCAGCCGTTCTGTCACGGCGGACAGCGTAGTTCCCCGGACCGGGCCCTTGTCGCACGGATAACGGCCTCAGCCCCGCTGGAGCATCCTGGTGGCGCCGGCGACGACGGTGGAGGCGAGCAGCCAGCCGACGACGACCAGCCCGGCGGAGATCCACTGGGTGAGGCCGCCGGGGTTCCAGCCGCCCTGGCCGAGGTCCACGATCGGCAGCAGCTGGTTGAGGGTGTACAGCACCGGGTTCCAGTGCGGGCGCTCGTCGGCCTTGAGCGGCTCCAGCGGATGGGTGGCGAACCAGAGGCTGCCGAGGAACCAGGCGAGCAGCAGCCACAGGCCCGCCCGGCCCGGGCGGTAGCCGTAGCCGACGGTGGCGTCCTGGACGGCGCCCCAGACCCGGGCCGGCAGCGGCAGGGTGCGGCGGCGCCGGCGCTGCTTGGCGTAGAGCACCTCGCGGGCGTCGTCGTCGGCGCCGTCGCGGCGCAGGGCGGCGGCGAGCTGCTCGTAGGACTCGGGCTGGAAGTCCACCGAGGAGCCCTCCAGCCAGGCGATCCGCTGCCGGACGGTGAAGGGCGTGATCGGGCGCAGGTTCTCGTAGACGAAGCCGGTGAGCCGCAGGTGCCTGCCGAGCGGCCAGGCCTGCGGCTCGTCGACCAGGTTGCCGATCCGGGCGCGGGAGAGTGAGACGGTGCCGGTGGGACGGAACTTGCAGGAGAAGCGCAGCTCGGGGGTGTGGATGCGGCTCAGCGCCAGCTCGTCGTCACCCTCCAGGTGGAACTCCCCGGAGATCAGGCAGGCGCCCTCGAAGCGGGAGTCGGACAGCCGCACCCGGCCGAAGGCGCGGAACGGGGTGACGGGGCCGTCGGGCGGCGGGTACTCGCCGTAGCCGGAGCCGTAGTAGCCGCGGGAGCCGACCCAGCCGAGGTCGGCCGAGCCGGTCAGGTAGAGGGTGTGGCCGACGCTGATCCGGACGGCGTTGAGGCAGATGCGGTTCTTCTGCGGGATGGCGCGCAGCTGGGCGCCGCGCAGCGAGAGGCGGCCGCCTATCCGGGCCGTGCGGATGCTCAACTCGCCTGTGGTCTCCAGGCGTTCGGCCTCGAAGTCCTGGTTGACGGCGATCCCGTCGGCGGACAGGGCGCGGGCGTGGCGGTCGCCGCCGATGACGGTCTGGTTGAGCAGCAGGTCGGTGCCGATCCTGGCGTCGGTGAGCCGGATGCCGCCGGGGACGCGGCAACGGGCCAGGTGGAGGTCGCCGGTGGTGGAGAGCCGGGAGGCCTCCAGCCGGGGGATCAGGCAGCGCACGAAGCGCAGCGTGGGGGCCGCGGCCTCGGAGACGAGGATCTTCTGCTCGAAGCGGCAGTCGTGCACCTCGACGTAGCGGTCGATGGTGGCGCCGGCCAGCTTGAGCGCGCCGGTCACCAGCACACCGCTGAGCCGCAGCGAGGCGACCTTGCCGGGGGCGGGCGCCGGGCCGGCCAGCAGCAGATGGGCGAGGACCTCGGCGCGGACGGTGCGGTCGGGGCCCCAGACGGCGTCGCCGAAGGGGTCGTCGGTCTCCGCCTCGCCGGTTCGCAGATCCAGGATCTCGCCCTGGCGGTAGGCCTCCCAGAGCCTTCGCTCGACCCCGTTCCAGCCCTCCGGAGCGCGCTCCGCCATGGTTCCCCCGTCCCCCCGGTCGTCTCGCCCTTCGTATCACGGACTGAAATGCGGGACCAGCGGTTCCGGCCACTCCTTACACTGGGTGGCGTGATCTCTCGAATCGACCTCCGCGGCTCGCTGGACGACCCGCGTGACCTGCTGCCCCGTGCCGAGTTCGACGTTGCCGACGCCCTGGAGAAGGTGCGGCCGATCGCCGAGGACGTGCACCATCGCGGGGTCGCGGCGCTGATCGAGATCACCGAGCGCTTCGACGGCGTCCGGCTGGAGTCGACCCGGGTCCCGGCCGAGCAGCTGACCGCCGCCCTGGAGACGCTGGACCCGAAGGTGCGGGCCGCCCTGGAGGAGTCGATCCGCCGGGCCCGAGCCGTGCACGGGGACCAGCGCCGCACCGGGCACACCACCCAGGTGGTGCCGGGCGGCACGGTCACCCAGCGCTGGGTGCCGGTCGAGCGGGTCGGCCTCTACGTGCCCGGCGGGCTGGCGGTCTACCCGTCCTCCGTCGTGATGAACGTGGTGCCGGCCCAGGAGGCGGGCGTCAGGGGCATCGCGGTCACCTCGCCGCCGCAGAAGGAGTACGGGGGCCGGGTCCACCCGGCCATCCTGGCGGCCTGCGCGCTGCTCGGCGTGGACGAGGTCTACTCCGTCGGCGGTGCCCAGGCGGTCGCGATGTTCGCCCTCGGCACCGAGGAGTGCGCGCCGGTCAACATGGTCACCGGCCCGGGCAACATCTACGTGGCCGCCGCCAAGCGCTACTTCGCCGGCCGGATCGGCATCGACTCCGAGGCCGGCCCGACCGAGATCGCCGTCCTCGCCGACGACAGCGCGCTGCCGTCCGACGTCGCCGCCGACCTGATCAGCCAGGCCGAGCACGGCCCGACCTCGGGCTCGGTGCTGGTCACCGACTCCCCGGCGCTGGCCGACGCGGTCGAGGCCGAGCTGGCCGTGCAGGTCGCGAGGACCAAGCACGGCGAGCGGGTGGCCGAGGCGCTGGGCGGCCGGCAGTCCGGCATCATCCTGGTCGACGACCTGGAGCAGGGCCTCGCCGTGGTCAACGCGTACGCGGCCGAGCACCTGGAGATCCAGACCCGCGACGCCCACGCGGTGGCGGCCAGGGTCGTCAACGCCGGCGCGATCTTCATCGGCCGCTGGACCCCGGTCTCGCTGGGCGACTACGCGGCCGGCTCCAACCACGTGCTGCCGACCGGCGGCTGCGCCTGCCACTCCTCCGGGCTGTCGGTGCAGACGTTCCTGCGCAGCGTCCAGGTCGTCGAGTACGACCGGGACGCGCTGGCGGACGTCGCCGCGCACGTGGTCACCCTGGCCGACGCCGAGGACCTGCCGGGGCACGGCGACGCGATCAAGGCACGCTTCGACTGGACGGTTCCCGGCTCGTGACTCCTGAGGTTTCTGTGACCCGTACGAACAGCACGACCCGGATCGACGACCTCCCGGTCCGGGAGGAGCTGCGCGGCCAGTCCCCGTACGGCGCGCCGCAGCTGGACGTGCCCGTCCAGCTGAACACCAACGAGAACCCGTACCCGCTGCCCGAGGAGCTGGTGGCCCGGATCGCCGAGCGGGTCGCCGAGGCCGCCCGCGGGCTGAACCGGTACCCCGACCGGGACGCGGTCGAGCTGCGCGAGGGCCTGGCCGGGTACCTCGGGAAGACCACCGGCTTCCCGGTCGGCCGCGAGCAGGTGTGGGCCGCCAACGGCTCCAACGAGGTGCTCCAGCAGCTGTTGCAGACCTTCGGCGGCCCCGGCCGCAGCGCGCTCGGCTTCGAGCCCTCGTACTCGATGCACGCGCTGATCTCCCGCGGCACCGGCACCGCGTGGATCTCCGGCCCGCGCAACGACGACTTCACCATCGACGTGGACGCCGCCGTCGCCGCCATCGCGGAGCACCGGCCGAACGTGGTGTTCGTCTGCTCGCCGAACAACCCGACCGGCACCGCCGTGGACGCCGGCACCGTGCTGCGGCTGTACGAGGCCGCGCAGGCCGCCCGGCCCAGCCTGGTGGTGGTGGACGAGGCGTACGTCGAGTTCTCGCACCGCCCCTCGCTGCTGCCGCTGATCGAGGGCCGCCCCAACCTGGTGGTCAGCCGCACCATGTCCAAGGCCTTCGGCGCGGCCGGGCTGCGCCTGGGCTACCTGGCCGCCGACGCGGCGGTGGTGGACGCGGTGCAGCTGGTCCGGCTGCCGTACCACCTGTCCGCCGTCACCCAGGCCACCGCGCTGGCCTGCCTGGAGCACACCGACACCCTCCTCGGGTACGTCGGGCGGCTCAAGGAGGAGCGCGACCGGCTGGTCGACGCGCTGCGCGGGCTCGGCCTGGAGGTCACCGACTCGGACGCCAACTTCGTCCAGTTCGGCCGCTTCGCCGACACCCACGCGGTCTGGCAGGCGATCCTCGACCAGGGCGTCCTGGTCCGCGACAACGGCGTCCCCGGGTGGCTGCGCGTCACCGCCGGCACGCCCGCCGAGAACGACGCCTTCCTGGACGCCGTCCGCAATGTGATCAAGGAGCTGTGACCCCCATGTCCCGCATCGGACGCGTCGAGCGCACCACCAAGGAGACCTCCGTCCTGGTCGAGATAGACCTCGACGGCACCGGGAGGACCGAGATCTCCACGGGCGTCGGCTTCTACGACCACATGCTCGACCAGCTCGGCCGGCACGGTCTGTTCGACCTCACCGTCAAGACCGACGGCGACCTGCACATCGACACCCACCACACCATCGAGGACACCGCCCTCGCGCTCGGCGCCGCCTTCAAGCAGGCGCTCGGCGACAAGGTGGGCATCTACCGCTTCGGCAACTGCACCGTGCCGCTGGACGAGTCGCTCGCCCAGGTCACCGTGGACCTCTCCGGCCGGCCGTACCTGGTGCACACCGAGCCCGAGGGCATCGCACCGATGATCGGCTCGTACGACACCACGATGACCCGGCACATCCTGGAGTCCTTCGTGGCCCAGGCGCAGATCGCGCTGCACGTCCACGTGCCGTACGGGCGCAACGCGCACCACATCGTGGAGTGCCAGTTCAAGGCGCTGGCCCGGGCGCTGCGCTACGCCGCCGAGCGCGACCCGCGCGCGGCCGGAATCCTTCCGTCGACCAAGGGTGCGCTGTGAGCAATACCGCGATGATCCTCATCTTCGTCGGCCTCTTCCTGGGCGGCGGAGTGATCTCCTTCTGGAAGCAGAAGCACTCCAGGAGCGTCATCCTGGTGCTGGCCTTCGGCTCCGTGATGTGCCTGGCCTCCGGCCTCATGCGCCTGTAGCCAGCCGCCACCGCCCGCCGCCCGCCGCACAGAGACTGGACACCTGAACAATGGGCAAGAACGTCGTCGTCCTCGACTACGGCTCCGGCAACCTCCGCTCGGCGCAGCGCGCCCTGGAGCGGACCGGAGCGGACGTCACGGTCAGCTCCGACTACGACACCGCGATGGCCGCGGACGGCCTGCTCGTCCCCGGCGTGGGCGCCTTCGAGGCCTGCATGCGCGGGCTCAAGTCCGTCCGCGGGGACTGGATCATCGACCGCCGGCTCGCCGGGGGCCGACCGGTCATGGGCATCTGCGTCGGCATGCAGATCCTCTTCGAGAAGGGGGTCGAGCACGGCGTCGAGACGGCCGGCTGCGACGAGTGGCCCGGCACCGTGGAGCCGCTGGACGCCCCCGTCGTCCCGCACATGGGCTGGAACACCGTGGACGCGCCCGAGGACAGCCGGATGTTCGCCGGCCTCGACGCGCAGACCCGCTTCTACTTCGTGCACTCCTACGGCGTCCGGCACTGGGAGCTGGAGACCCACAGCGCGCGGATCAACCCGCCGCTGGTCACCTGGGCCACGCACGGACAGCCGTTCGTCGCCGCCATCGAGAACGGCCCGCTGTGGGCCACCCAGTTCCACCCCGAGAAGTCCGGCGACGCCGGCGCCGCCCTGCTGACCAACTGGGTCAACACCCTCTGACTGTCTGAGAGCTGGAACTGATGAGCCTCGAACTGCTGCCCGCCGTCGATGTCCGCGACGGCCAGGCCGTCCGCCTGGTCAAGGGCGCCTCCGGCACCGAGACCTCCTTCGGCGAGCCGCTCGCCGCCGCCCTCGCCTGGCAGAACGCCGGCGCCGAGTGGCTGCACCTGGTCGACCTGGACGCCGCCTTCGGGACGGGCAGCAACTACGAGCTGCTGCGCGACGTCACCGGCAGGCTGGACATCAAGGTCGAGCTGTCCGGCGGCATCCGCGACGACGAGTCGCTGGCCCGCGCGCTCGCCACCGGCTGCACCCGGGTCAACCTCGGCACCGCCGCCCTGGAGGCCCCGGAGTGGGTCGCCAAGGCCATCGCCGAGCACGGCGACAAGATCGCCGTCGGCCTGGACGTGGTCGGCACCACCCTGCGCGGCCGCGGCTGGACCCGCGACGGCGGCCAGCTCTTCGACGTGCTGGCCCGCCTCGACCAGGAGGGCTGCGCCCGCTACGTCGTCACCGACGTCAACCGGGACGGCACCCTGACCGGCCCCAACCTCCAGCTGCTGCGCGACGTCTGCGCCGCGACGGACAAGCCCGTGGTCGCCTCCGGCGGCGTTTCCTCGCTGGACGACCTGCGCGCCATCGCCTCGCTGGTCGGCGAGGGTGTCGAGGGCGCCATCGTGGGCAAGGCACTCTACGAGCAGAAGTTCACCCTCGAAGAGGCCCTGGAGGCGGTTTCAGGATGACGGACGGTCGGATCGTACGTGGCAGGGTCGGCGGATTCTCCCCCTGGGAGGACGAGTTCGGCTACTCCCGGGCGGTCGCCGCGGGCGACCACGTGCACGTGGCCGGCTCCACCGCCTGGGTGGACGGCCGGATCGAGCACGAGGGCGACCCGTACCGGCAGACCCTCGCCGCGTTCGGCGTCGGGCTCTCGGCCCTCGCCGCGTACGGTCTGACCACGGACGACGTCGTCCGCACCCGGATGTACATCGCCCACGTCCGCGACGCCGAGGAGGTGGGCCGCGCCCACCGCGAACTCTTCGGCGCCGCACGCCCGGTGGCCACCATGGTGGTGGTCGACGGACTGATCGACTCCCGGATGCTGGTCGAGGTCGAGCTCGACGCGTACCGATCCGGGCTGGCAAAGACCCTGGAAGCCCCGGAAGGCGAACAGCCGTGACCCTCGCAGTACGTGTCATCCCCTGCCTCGACGTGGACGCCGGGCGGGTGGTCAAGGGCGTCAACTTCCAGAACCTGCGCGACGCCGGCGACCCGGTCGAGATGGCCAAGCTCTACGACGCCGAGGGCGCCGACGAGCTGACCTTCCTCGACATCACCGCCTCCTCCGGCGACCGGGAGACCACCTACGACGTGGTCCGCCGCACCGCCGAGCAGGTGTTCATCCCGCTGACCGTGGGCGGCGGCATCCGCGCCGTCGAGGACGTCGACAAGCTGCTGCGGGCCGGCGCCGACAAGGTCGGCGTCAACACCGCGGCGATCGCCCGGCCGGAGCTGGTGCGGGAGATCGCCCGGCGGTTCGGGCGGCAGGTGCTGGTGCTCTCGGTCGACGCCCGGCGCTGCCCCTCCGGCGTGGAGACCGAGTCCGGTTTCGAAGTCACCACGCACGGCGGGCGCCAGGGCACCGGGCTCGACGCCGTCGAGTGGGCGGGCCGCGCCGCCGAGCTGGGCGCGGGCGAGATCCTGCTCAACTCGATGGACGCGGACGGCACCAAGGACGGCTACGACCTGGACATGATCCGGGCCGTGCGCAAGGCCGTCTCGGTGCCGGTGATCGCCTCCGGCGGGGCGGGCAAGCTCGCGGACTTCGGGCCGGCCGTCGACGCGGGTGCGGACGCGGTGCTGGCGGCCAGCGTGTTCCACTTCGGGGACCTGCGGATCGGCGACGTCAAGGGCGCGCTGCGGGAGGCCGGGCACCCGGTGCGCTGATCTTGTGGCGGTGCCCGTCCGCGTTCGCGGACGGGCACCGCTCCTTTTGTCGGCTCAGGACTCCCGCCGGCTCAGGACTCCCGGGTTCTCCGCGGGCTCAGGACTCCCGGGGCTCGCCCTTGATCAGCGCGAAGGGGGCGCCGTTCGGGTCCGCGAGCCAGGCGATCCGGCCGACGTTCTCCACGTCCGAGGCCGGCATCAGCACCGAGCCGCCGGCCGCCGTCGCCCTGGCGACCACCGCGTCCACGTCCTCGGCGGCGAAGTACGGCGTCCAGGCGGGGGGCTGCTCCGGCGACATGACCGGGGCGATCCCGCCGAAGCCGGTGTCCCGCTGGTCGCCCTCGGCGGTGGAGACCACCCGGTAGCTCATGCCCGGCGACGGCTCGAAGTTCTCCACCCGCCAGCCGAACAGCTGCCGGTAGAAGGTGAAGGCGCCGTCCTGGTCGGACGTGTGCAGCTCGGCCCAGACCAGGGCGCCCTCCTCCGAGACGGCGTCCAGTCCCTTGGTGTCGCCGGCCTGCCAGACGGCGAACCGGGCGCCCTGCGGGTCCGAGAACTGTGCCAGCCGGCCCTCCCGCATCACGTCCATGGGCTCGACCAGGACCTTGCCGCCGGCCTGCTGCACGGCGTTGGCGGTGGCGTCCGCGTCGGCGCTGCGGAAGTACGTCGTCCAGGTGGAGCTGTCACCCGCGTCGAGCGAGCCGATCGCGCCGACGGTCCTCCCGTTCAGCTGGACGAAGCCGTAGCCGCCGGTCTCGGGGATCTCCAGGAACGTCCAGCCGAAGACCTCGCGGTAGAAGCCGGCGGTGGCGGGGATGTCCGGGCTGCCCAGGTCGATCCAGCAGGGCGAGCCGATGGGGAAGTCGGTGGTGATCATGGGAGGGTGCCCCTTCGACGGTTCGACGCTTCGGCGAAGTGACCGGGGCGGTTCCGTCGGGCGCGCGCCCGCCCGCTCCCCGGCCACCTGCGAGTCTGCACCCGGGCACCGACATCCGCAGCCGGAGCACGGTCGGGGGAGCGCGACGGGCCCGCCCCTGGCGGGCCCGTCCTGGGCTCAGCCCCCGGTCTTGTGCCAGGTGCGGGACGGCGAGGAGATGCTGTTGTAGCCACTCCCGCCGTCCCAGTAGACCCGCAGCTCGGTGCGGTAGGTGTGCCCCTCCTTCGGGAACACGATGTAGCCGTCGTAGTAGTGCCGGCCGGTGGCACACCGGTGCCCCACCTGGAAGTTCTCGCCGGTGGTGTCGTCCCAGAGGAAGACCGGGGCCTGGCAGGCGGCGGACGCGAAGTTGGTGTGCGCGCCGGCGGAGATGACCGAGTCGGTCATCTCGATGCACGCGCTCTTGGTGCCGTCGCTGCGGCACTCGGGGCCACCCACGCCCGCCGCCGCCGAGCCGGCGGTGACGAACCCCAGCCCTCCGGCCAGCGCCGTGGCGGCCACGGTGGTGACGACGGCTCGCTTCATCCTGTTGTCGAACACAGTGTTCCTTCCTGTCGTTGTCGGGACAGGCACCGATCCTGCCGGGGGCGGATCGACAGCCGATCAACGCGCGGGACCTCCGCGTTGATCGGGGAGCGGTCACGGCAGCGGCAGGACGTGGCGGAGGGCCTCGACGGCGTCGGGGGCGCCGTCGACGGTGAGGGTGGTCCGGTCGCCCCGGCCGTAGGCGAAGAGGACCAGCTCGCCGGGTTCGCCGGTGAGGTGGACGGTGGGGGCGCCGGCCGGGCCGACGGTGAGGGAACGGCCGTCCGGGTGGGTGAGGGCCAGCCGCACGGGGGAGCGGCGGCCCGCCTCGAAGCGGGCGATGAGGGGGAGGCGGCGCCACAGGGCCTCGGCGCGGCCGGGCGGGACGGGCTGCCCGGTCCAGTCCTCGGCCGCGCGCACGACGTCCTCGGAGTGGACGAAGTACTCCACGGTGTTCGCCGCCTCGTCGGCACCGGGCAGGGCGAACGGGGAGTAGACCGGCGGGCCGGCCCGGAACAGCCACACCAGCTCCTCGTACGGCCGCTCGGCGTAGCCGTCCTGCACCCGCTGCGTCCAGCCGGCCAGTGCGCCGACCCGGATGCCCGCGGCGGCGTCGGGGCGGCGCTCGCGGACGACCAGGTGGGCGGCGAGGTCCCGGGTGGTCCAGCCGGCGCAGAGGGTGGGGGCGTCCGGCCCGGCGGCGGTGAGCAGTCGGGCGAGCCGGTGGCGTTCGGCGAGGGCGTGGTTCGACATGGCGTCAGCCTAGGGGGTCGGTCCTGTGCCGGGCCGGTCCGGCGGTCGGGGTCTCCGGGGTGCCGTCTCCTGGTTTCCGGGGCCCGGTTCCCGTCAGCCGATCCCCGCCAGCCCATCCCCGTCAGCCGGTTCCCGTCAGCCGGGGGTGGCCGCGAAGCCGGCGCAGAGCAGGCGGACGCTCCGGGTGAACTTCTCGTCCTGGCTCAGGCGCGGCATCGACGGGCCCATGACCAGGGGGAACCGCTCGCACAGTTCGGCGTACAGCTCGGCGGTGACGGGCGGCGGCGCGGCCGGCTGGTTCTGCTCCTGGAGGACGAAGCCGGTGACGTGGCTGAGGAGGGTGTCGGCGGCGATGGCGCAGTGGCCGGCGGGCAGGCCGGCGTCGAGGAGGGTGCGCAGCAGGCGTTCCATCAGGGAGAGGGCGCCGGTGCTGAGCGTGCCGGGGCTCTCGGCGAGGAGCTGGGCGCCGCCGGGGTGCTGCTTGATGCTCAGGCGCAGGGCGGTGGCCTGGGTCCGGACGCGGTCCTGCCAGGTGGCGGTGGCCGGAAGGCCGTCCAGGGCTTCGGTGCCGGCGTCGTACGCCCGGCGGCAGACCCGGTCGGCCATCAGGGCGAGCAGTTCGTCCTTGCCGCGTACGTGGTAGTAGAGGCTGCCCGCGTGGGCGTCGAGGCGGTCGGCGACCTGGCGCATGGACAGGTTCTGGTAGCCGACCTCGGCGAAGACGGCCATGCCCGCGTCGACGATGCGGTCCTTGGTGAGCTTCATGGGCCTACCGTACAACGCTTTCCAACACTGTTCGAAAACTGTGCTAGCTTTGCGTCATCGGATTTTCGAACGGCGTTGGAAAGCGCCGGAACCAGGGGGAGGGGACAGGCAATGGGGGCGATCGTCTTCAACGTGACCACGGCCGCGCTGATGGTCATGATGGTCAACTGCGGGCTCGGCGTGGTCGGCCGCGAGACCCTGCGGGGGCGGCAGCTCCCGTGGGCGGCGATCGGCCTGACCGCGCTCGCCGTCGGCGGCGTGCTGCTCCAGCTGGTCTGGTCCGGCGCCATGGACGCGCTCGACGCGGACCCCGCCAGGACCGGCTGGTGGCGCGAGTTCACCTCGGTGTTCATGCAGAACGGCGGCCTCTTCGGCGGCCTGTGGAACCTCGTCACCCTCGCCGCCGTCGCCGCGCTCGCCCAGTGGTACTGGGGCGGCCCGCTCACCCTCGGCTTCTTCCTCGCCGGCATCCTGCTGCCCGGCCGGATCGACACCCTGCTCGGCCTCGGCGACGGGCCCAGCACCGACCCGCGCAACTTCGCCGGCAGCTCCGGCGCCACCTACTTCCTCGGCGCCACCCTCGCCCTCGCCTTCCTCACCCGCACCCGCCTGCCCAGGGAACTCGCCCTGGCGGCCGGCGTCCCCGCGCTCGGCCTCGCGATGTGGATCGCCCAGGACAACGGCCACGGGCTGGTCTCCGTCTACGGCTTCGCCCTCGCCGCGGCCGTCTGGGCGGTCCGCCGCCGCCTGCCCCGCCCGGCCCCCGGGCGAGCGGCCTGACCGGGGGCATGGCGGCAGCCTCCCGCGGCGCGCAATGACGTCGGCCCCGACCGGAACCCGGTCGGGGCCGACGTCTGCCGACCGGGATGTCACCGACCACCCCGGAAGCCGGCCCACCGCTGAGCTGCCCGGCGCAGCCCGGCAGTCCACGGGTCCGGATCCGCTCCGGCGATGTCGGCCCACATCCGGGCCTGAGCCCGCGCGAAGGCGTCCACCACCGCCGGCTCGCCGCGCTGCCACGCCGGAACCCTGGCAGCCCACGCCTCCGCCGAGGCCGGACTGTGGCCGCCCGCGGCGATCAACCAGATCACCCACAGAGCCGGGTCGATCCAGGGCGCTCCACGGGTGGCCCACGCCCAGTCGACCAGGAGCGCGCGATCCTGGCGGATCAACGCGTTCTCGTTGTTCAGGTCGGTGTGCAGCAGGGAACCGCCGGCGAATCGGGCCGGCATCCCGGGATCGTCCACGTATGCGGACCAGCGCTGCTCGGCACGACGAATCCCGATCTCGGGGCATGGCGTGCTGCCGAGTCGGCTGAGGACGTCGACCATGAGCTCCAGGTCCCCGGAGGCCTCGTAGTCGGCGTGACGGCCCTTGATGTGTTCGAACGCGACCAGACTCCAGCCGTCAACCTCCAGATGCCACAGCACCTTTGGGGCGAGCCCTGGAAGGAAGGGGTTGATCTCCGCCTCCCGTTGCTGGGTCCACACCCGCGGGTGGCTCAGCCGCATGCCCTTGACGAACACACTGCCCTCCGCGGTAGCGAGCCTGGCGGCGATCTCGGAATTGAATCCGGCCGGGACGGTCTCCGCGGTGAGGACCCGCCCTCCGAGCCGGGCAGAGGCGGCCAGGCGAACGGAGTCGGGCAGGTCCGTCCAGCGGACACGGGTGGTGGTCACGGCGCACAGCCTCCCAGAACCGGCCCGAAGGCCGACGGCGCCAGGGCCGTCGGCCTTCGGGATCAAGTCCTACTGGTACGGATTGTCGTCGCCGCACCCCGGGAGGGCGTCGGCGCTGAAGTCCTCCAGGTCGTCGATGAACGAGACCTCCTCCTCGTCCTTCTCCGTACGCGTGGCGGTCATCTGGACCATGATGGTGGTCATGCCGAGTTCCCCTTCTGTCCGTGCCGGCAGTAGGTGTTCAGTGGAGCCTTCGCTTCCTGGTATCGCTTGGCCAGTGGCCTGCACACCGAGCAGTTGTCGGAGAGCTGGCAGCCGGAGCAGCCACCGGTGCGAAGCATGAGGTGGTCGGCGATTCCGCCGAGCCTGGCGAGGCCTTGGGTGCCCTCGGCCATGAGGTCGATCTGTTCGTCTCGGCCGACCTTGCAGATCGAGGCCCGCCCGTGCGGGTCGACGTGCAGGAACGTGTGTCCCGCGTTGCAGCCCGTGAACCGTTCGAGTGGCTTCAGGTGAGCGGGTGACTGGGACGCAAGCGATTCGGCGCCGCTGTAGATCGTCGGCGACATGTGGGTGTACTCCTTGTACGGAAGCCCGAGTTGGTCCGCCAGCCTGCGCATCCCGTCGTGCTCGTGTGCGTTCTGCGCGGTGACGATCAGAGCCAGTTGCAAGGGAAGGCCTGCCGCGATCCCGGCGGCCAGTCCGTGCGTGACTCGCCTGAAGGTGCCCCGGCGGCGGGTGAACGAGTCGTACGTCTCCGCGGTCGCCCCATAGAGTGAGACGGTGACCCGGTACGGCCTGCCGGCGGTGAGTGCTTCCAGGGTGACGGAGTTCGCCAGCCGGGTGCCGTTCGTCAGGACCTCGATCATCATCCCCAGGTTGTGGGCGAGTTGGCACGCGGCTGCGAAGTGGGGGTCGATCAGGGACTCGCCCCCCGTGATCTGGAGCCACAGGATCCCGGCGTCCCGGAGGACGAGAAGCATGCCGAGGTTGATCTCCCAACTTGCCCGACTGTGCCCGTACAGCGGCGCGTCGCGGACGAGAACGGCCTCCTCCAGGCGTCGAGGAGTCAGTTCCACGCCCCAACGCGCGTGGGCGGCATCAGCGAGCCAGGAAGGAATGCCGATCCCGGAGTCACGGGCTCGCTCCAGTTCTCGGAACCGCAGCTCGGACAGCTTGATGCCCTCCAGCCGGCTCGGTCGCAGCAGAACGAAGCTGTTGAGGAACGGGCTCGCGATCAGGTCGTGCAAGATGCGTCTCCTTCGCCTGGTAGCAGGGCTCGCAGATACGCCTCGGCGGCGCACTCGGTGTAATGGCGCCTGATCCGGACCGAGTCGCCCGGAGCACGCATGTAATCGTGCTGCTCGTGGTCATAGATTCCCCAGCACTCCAGGAGGCGGAAGTGAGGGTTCCGAGAGTCGATGAGCCGGATCTCGTACCGCGACAACGTGGGGGGGCTGCGCGCCGCCCGTCGTCCGGGTGGGCGCCACCTCGAACCACGTCACCTTGCCGGTCTTCACCAGGTACCAGCCCCAGGAGTGTGCGAGCGCCTCCACCAGGAGGAGGCCGCGACCGTCCGTGGCCGTCTCATCGGCCGTGATCATGTTGGGAAGACCCGGGCCCGAATCAGCGACTTCGACCCGCAGTCGCACACCGGTCCAGCACACCGTGACATGGGAGCGCTTCTCGGTGTGCTCGACGGAGTTGGTGATCAACTCGGCTGCGCACAGTTCCACGTCACGCAACGCCTCCTCGGACAGGAGCTCCGACCATGACCGAGCCGCACGCATCACCCACAGCCGGGCGGTGTGTGCAGCCTCCCTCGTCGGCTGTACTTCCCGAGTCTTCGGTGTCGGGAGCACGGCGCAGTGGTTGGTGTTCATCAGCCCTCCCGGACTGGGGTGTTGATCGGCGCGGCGGGGAGCAGCCGTACGGCGGTCAGGCCTGGAGTGGAGTGGGACTCGGTGCCCCGGCAGGCTTGAGTTCAGTGAACAGGCCCAAGTGCACGATCGGTAGGCTTGTCGACACGTAGAGTGGTTTACGCGGTTTACCGCTCCAGCTCGGAGGATCTGTCGTGGCCACACGCAAGGAGCCCAACCATCGCCTCAGGGAGGCGATTTCAGCCACCGGATGCACCTATGAGGCGTTGGCCGGCGCTGTGCGGCGAATCGGTGCGGAGAACGGCGAGACGCTGCTGACCAACAAGTCCGCCGTGGCTCACTGGATCAAGGGCGCACAGCCGGCCGGGCAGGTTGGTGGGTACATCGCCGAGGCGCTGTCCCGTCGCTCCGGGCGTCGTTTCACCCTGGCGGAGCTCGGCTTCGCCTCCCCGGAAGAGTCGTTGGCGGCGAGTGGTGATCCGGTTGAGGCGGTTGCCAACCTCGGCCGCGCGGACGTTGAGCGTCGAACCTTCCTGGCCGTTGCCGCCTTTACCACCGCTGGAGTGGCAATGCCGCTGCTCTACGACCCCGAACCGATCTCGCGCCTGATGCGGGCTCGAACCGGAGCGGTGCGCGTGGGTACGGAGGAAGTCGAAGTCGTCCGAGAGGTCACCGCCGCGTTCAGCGCCGCAGATGAACGACTCGGCGGCGGGCACGGGCTCACGACCGTCACCGCCTACCTTGCCGACACGGCAGCCCCGATGCTCAACGGTCGTTTTCCCGATGAAAGTACGCGGCGTCGAGCTTTCGGGGCGGTCGCCGAACTCGCTTACCTGGCGGGGTGGAAGCACCATGACCTTGGCCATGAAGGTGCGGCACAGCACTACTACCAGGTCGGCTATCAGCTCGCTGTCGAGGCTGACCCTCACGGTCATGCCGGATGGATGATGCGTGCTCTGGCGCACCAGGCGCTCAGCCTCAAGCAGCCCCATCACTGTGTGGCGTTGATCGAGAATGCGCTCGCTCGGAGCGTCGGTCGCGTGGATGGGAGGACCGAAGCACTTCTCCACATCACCCACGCCCGCGCTTTTGCCGCCACCCGTGACAAGCCCGCTGCAGCCAAGGCGCTCCTTATGGCGGAGAACTCGCTGATCCGCGACGGCGACCAGCAGCCCAGCTTCTCGCTCGTCAGCGGCCCGGCGGCCGGGACCATCGCCAGTCACACGGCCCGCACTCTTACTGACCTTGGGGACCATGCTGGAACGGAAGGGCAGCACCGTGCCGCGTTGATCCGTTGGGATGCGGAGAAGTACAAGCGTGTTCATGCCCTCACCTACGCCGATCTCGGCGACAGTCTGGCTGCTCAGGCCCGGGCGGACGAGGCGGTGGTGACTTGGGGGCGTGCGCTCGATCTCATGGACGGTATGACGTCGGATCGGACGAGAAAGGCGATCTCTTCGATCCGTCCCTGCGTGGCGATCTATCGTAGACGTGGTGTCCCAGGAGCCGTTGACTTGGAGCGCCGCGCAGGCGAAGCACTGACGTGACAGCCGCACTGGAGAAAGGACCCGACTGACGTGGCTCACCCGACCGCTGATCAGCCCCCTCTCAGGCCAGCTACGGAGTCGATGACCCTGTTGGTCGCGGCCGTCATCGTTCACGATCTCGAAGCCCAGCGAGTCGTTCTCCTGAGGCGAGGGCCGAAGGCGAAGTTCGCGCGGGGCATGTGGGATCTGCCGGTCGGCAAGAGCGAGCCCGGCGAACCGATCACGCAGACGGCTGTGCGTGAACTCAGAGAGGAGACCGGCCTTGTCGTTGACTCCGAGGATCTGCGTCTGGCCCATGTCATCCATGGGGCCCGAGGTGTAGAGGCGCCGAACGGCTTCCTGACCGTTGTCTTCGCCGCTCATCGCTGGTCCGGCGACCTCATCAACGGGGAGCCTGCCAAGCACTCGGAGGTGGCGTGGGTCGGTGTCGATGCGGTACCGGACGAATTCGTCTCGACCACCAGGGAAGCCCTGATCGGCTATCTCGGCGACGGCCCGCGCGTCTCCCTTGATTCATGGTGAGATTGACTGCGGTGTGGGATCTCCGCCTGCCGAGAGCCCACACCGAAAACCCGCCCATCTGAAGAGCCTCTGGTCTTCCGGGTCTGTGCCCTATGGCAATGCCTCAGGTGTGGGTGGCAGCCCGTACGGGTGAGTTCGGCGAAGCGGCTGCCGAGCGGGGCCGGTGTGGGCCATCCTCGTGGCCATGACCTCCGAGCAGCCGCCGCCCGCAGCCGACTCCCGTCCGTCCCGCGGCCTGGTTCTCACCGTTGCCGCCGTGCTGGTCGTCCTGCTCGCGGTGGTGGCCACCGCGGTGCTGTGGCCGGACGACAAGAAGCCGGCCGCCGCGCCGCCGCCCACCCCCACGGCCACGCCGACGCCGACCCCCACGCCGACGCCCACCCCCACCAAGCCGCCGCCGCCGTACGCCTTCTTCCCGGTCGGCGCCTGCTTCGACCACCCCCAGCTGAGCCCGGTGATCACCAAGGCGGAGGAGCGCCCGTGCGCCGGCGAGCACGACGGCGAGGTGATCGCCGACCTCCAGCTCGCCGACGGCCTCACCGGGGAGATCCCGCTCGCGCTCGCCATGCGGGAGGGCTGCAAGGACGCCGAAGCCGCCGCCAAGGCCCGCCAGGGCGACGGAAAGACCTACTACGGCCGCCAGTTCGGCCCGGCCATGGCCAACTACCAGCAGGGCTGGCGGGACTACACCTGCACCCTGACCGTGAGCAACAAGCAGGGCGGCCCCAAGCTGACCGGGCAGTTGCGCCCGTAGCGGGCCCGGTGCGGTCCGGTTCGTCCCGCGGAAGCCGCGGGGAGCGCGGCCCCGCAGGTGGGAGCGCGGGCGGGCGCCGTGGGGACGGCGGGCCGGGCTGACACAATGGGGCCCATGTCCACCACACCCGCCACTCCCGGCAGCACCGCCCTCGCCAACGGGATCGCCGCCCGCCTCAAGCGCACCGAGGACGGGCTGATCCCGGCCGTCGCCCAGCAGTACGACACCGGCGAGGTGCTGATGCTCGGCTGGATGGACGACGAGGCGCTGCACCGCACCCTCACCACCGGCCGCTGCACCTACTGGAGCCGCAGCCGCCGTGAGTACTGGGTGAAGGGCGACACCTCGGGCCACGTCCAGGTGGTCAAGTCGGTGGCCCTGGACTGTGACGGCGACACCCTGCTGGTCAAGGTCGACCAGACCGGCGCGGCCTGCCACACCGGCGACCGCACCTGCTTCGACGCCGACGTGCTCCCGCTGTCCTGACCCCACTCCGCCCACAACTCCAGAAGGTGCCGCCCGTCATGGAACTCGAAGCCTTCCGCAAGCTCGCCGTCGACACCCGGGTCATCCCGGTCACCCGCAGGCTCCTCGCGGACGGCCTCACCCCGATCGGCCTCTACCGCAGCCTCGCCGAGGAGCGCCCCGGCACCTTCCTGCTGGAGTCCGCCGAACAGGGCCGCAGCTGGTCGCGCTACTCCTTCGTCGGGGTGCGCAGCGCCGCCTCGCTCACCGTCGGCCCGGACGGCGGGGCCCGCTGGCTCGGCACCCCGCCGGTCGGCATCCCCACCACCGGCGACCCGCTGGAGGTGCTGCGGGCCGCCCTCCAGGCACTGCACACCCCGCGCCAGGAGGACGACGGCCTGCCCCCGCTCACCGGCGGCCTGGTCGGCTACCTCGGCTACGACATCGTCCGCCGGCTGGAGAAGCTGCCCGACCTCAACCCGGACGACCTGCGGCTCCCCGAGCTCACCATGCTGCTCGCCACCGACCTCGCGGTGCTCGACCACGTCGACGGCACGGTGCTGCTGATCGCCAACGCCGTCAACCACAACGACCTGGCCAGCGGCGTGGACGAGGCCTGGGCGGACGCGGTGGCCCGGCTGGACGCGATGGAGGCCGAGCTGTCCAAGCCGGTCGACCCGGGCCTGGCCACCTTCACCCCGGCCGGCCCCGGCGAGGTGCACTCGCCGTTCGGCGGCGAGCCGTACCGGGCCGCGGTGGAGGAGATCAAGGAGCGGATCCGGGCCGGCGAGGCCTTCCAGGTGGTGCCCTCGCAGCGCTTCGAGGCGCCCTGTCCGGCCTCCGCGCTGGACGTCTACCGGGTGCTGCGCACCACCAACCCCAGCCCGTACATGTACCTGTTCCGCTTCCCCGGCCCGGACGGCGGGGCCGAGGGCGGCTTCGACGTGGTCGGGTCCAGCCCCGAGGCGCTGGTCAAGGTCACCGAGGGCGAGGCGATGCTGCACCCGATCGCCGGCACCCGGCACCGCGGCGCCACCCCGCACGAGGACGCGGCGCTGGCCGCCGAGCTGCTCGCCGACCCCAAGGAGCGGGCCGAGCACCTGATGCTGGTGGACCTCGGCCGCAACGACCTCGGCCGGGTCTGCGAGCCGGGCAGCGTCGAGGTGGTCGACTTCATGCAGATCGAGCGCTACAGCCACGTGATGCACATCGTGTCGACGGTCACCGGCAAGGTCGCCCCCGGGCGGACCGCCTTCGACGTGCTGACCGCCTGCTTCCCGGCCGGCACCCTCTCCGGCGCGCCCAAGCCGCGGGCGATGCGGATCATCGAGGAGCTGGAGCCCACCCGCCGCGGCCTGTACGGGGGCTGCGTCGGCTATCTGGACTTCGCCGGGGACTCGGACACCGCGATCGCGATCCGCACCGCGGTGCTGCGCGACGGCACCGCGTACGTGCAGGCCGGCGCGGGCGTGGTCGCCGACTCCGACCCGCACGGCGAGGACACCGAGTGCCGCAACAAGGC
This sequence comes from Streptomyces sp. CBMA156, assembly GCF_014596515.1. Taxonomy (GTDB): domain Bacteria; phylum Actinomycetota; class Actinomycetes; order Streptomycetales; family Streptomycetaceae; genus Kitasatospora. The sequence continues at coordinate 1,032 of NZ_MSJQ01000268.1, read as the reverse complement.
GGCCGCCGTGCTGCGGGCCGTCGCCACCGCCAATACGCTGCGGACGCCGGAACCGTCGTAGCGGTCGCGGGGCCGGTGCGGTGACTGCCGGAACGCGCGAGGAGGCGGCCGGGATGCCCGAGGTGCCGTACGACGAACTGCGCTGGGCGGTCGTGCTCGGCGCCGCCGGACAGCTCGGCGAGCAGCCGGCCGGCCACGGCCGGGTGCTGTCCGGGGTGGCGGTCGACTTCCCGGCTGCACCCGGCGGCCCCGGGCCTGAGGCGGTGCCGGCCCCGGACCCGGCGGAGCTCGCCCCGGACCTGGCGGTGCTCGCAGGGGACGCGGTGCGCGGCGCCCGGGGCCGGTTCGGCGCGGCCGGGGTCGAGGCCGTGCTGGAGGTGGCCAGGCCCGGCCTGGCGGAGGCGGCGAGGGCGTACGCGCGCAGCGGAGTCCCGCTGTACGTGGTGGTCGACCCGGCGGCGGCGGTCTGCACCGTGCACACCGCGCCGTCCCCCGAGGGGGTGTACCGGGAGGCCGAGCGGGTGCCGTTCGGCAACGACCTGTTCCTGCCGCTCGGCGGCCGCACGGTGGTGCTGCGGACGGACGAGTTCCCCACCCCGTCCCCGCTCCCCGACCCCACCCCGGCCCCGTTCCCGACCCCGGGTACGGCCTGAGGTGTCGGCCGGGGGATAGTGGACGGGTGACCGCTGAGCAGAGCCCCGCCCCCGCCACCCCCAGCCGCCGCACCCTCGGCGTGATGCTGCTGCTCACCGTGCTGAGCGCCGTCCTGGTGCTGACCGCGGCCGGGCGGACCTGGGCCGAGGGCAGGGCCGGCACCCTGGACGTGTCCGTCACCGGCGGCAGGATCTCCGAACTCCCGGGCGGGCTGGCCCTGGTGGGCCTCGCCGCGGCCGTCGCGGTGTTCGCGGTGCGCGGCGCCGGCCGGCTGGCGGTCGGCGCGCTGACCCTGCTGGCCGGGCTCGGCGCCGCGGCCGCCTCGGTGGCCGGAGCGGGCGACGCCGCGGCGCTGGACGCCGAGGCCGCCCGCAAGCT
>NZ_MSJQ01000267.1 GCF_014596515.1 Streptomyces sp. CBMA156 | reverse complement strand
CTCCCGCACCCAGCCCGCGACCGGCGCCGGGCTGCCGTGCAGGGCGGCGGCGAAGCGCCAGTCCTTCGCGCCCATCGCCGCGGCGGCGACCGCCGCCTGGTCGGTGCCGCCGGAGCGCGCCTGGTGCCGGTCCACCTCCTGGAGCGCCAGCACGTCGGCGTCCAGCGCGGCCACGGCCTCGGCCAGTGGCGCACCGGCGTCGGACGGGTAGGGCCGCGGGGCGCCGTCGGGGGCGAGGGGCTGGCCGTGCAACAGATTGAAGGTGGCGATGCGCAACTGGCTCACACCGCACGACGGTACCCGCTCGCCGGGAACGCCGGGCGCGGCTTGAGACGGTAGGGCATACCGGGTATACATACTCGGTATGTCCATCCGTCACGGTCTGCTCGCCCTGCTCGACCAGGGCCCGCGCTACGGCTACCAGCTGCGCACCGAGTTCGAGGCGCGCACCGGCGCCACCTGGCCGCTCAACGTCGGGCAGGTCTACACCACGCTCTCCCGGCTGGAACGCGACGGCCTGGTCGAGCCCGCGGGGGAGGACGGCGAGGGCCACCAGTTCTACGCCGCCACCGACGCCGGCCGCACCGAACTGCGGAGCTGGTTCGACACCCCGGTGCCCCGGACCAGCCCCCCGCGCGACGAACTGGCGATCAAACTCGCCATGGCCGTGACCGTCCCGGGGGTGGACGTCTCCGCCGTCGTCCAGGGCCAGCGCCGGCACAGCATCAAGGCGCTCCAGGACTACACCCGGCTCAAGGGCCGCGCCCTCGCGGGGGAGAAGCGCCCCGGCGTGGTGCCCTCCGAGAGCAACGACCTGGCCTGGCTGCTCGTCCTGGACCAGCTGATCTTCCAGACCGAGGCGGAGATCCGCTGGCTCGACCACTGCGAGACCCGGCTCTCCCAGCAGGCCGAACTCCTGCAGAACCGCACCGCCGAGGCCGTCCGTGACGGCGCCGCGCCCGCCAAGCGCGGCCGCCGCCTGCGCGCCTGAGCCCCCGCACCACCCGAACCACCAGGCTCCGGTCCCGACACCGGGCCCACACCCAGCACAAGGGGGGAATTCGTGTCCCACACCGAAGAGGCCCGGCAGACGCCGGTGCTCCACCTGGAGAACGTCACCCGCGTCCACGGCCAGGGCGCCGCCGAGGTCCAGGCCCTGCGCGGCATCGACCTCAGGGTCCACCCAGGAGAGTTCGTCGCCGTCATGGGCCCGTCCGGCTCCGGCAAGTCGACCCTGCTCACCCTGGCCGGCGGCCTGGACACCCCGAGCGGCGGCCGGGTCCTGGTCGAGGGCGTCGCCCTCGGCGAGCTCAACCGCAAGAAGCTCGCCCAGGTCCGCCGACGCTCCGTCGGCTACGTCTTCCAGGACTACAACCTGATCCCGGCACTCACCGCCGCCGAGAACATCTCGCTGCCGCGCGAACTCGACGGGCTGTCCACCCGCGCCGCCCGCCGCGAGGCCCTCGTCGCCCTGGAGGAGCTCGGCATCCCCGAACTCGCCGACCGCTTCCCCGACGACATGTCCGGCGGCCAGCAGCAGCGCGTCGCCATCGCCCGCGCCCTGATCGGCGACCGCCGCCTGGTCCTCGCCGACGAACCCACCGGCGCCCTCGACTCCACCACCGGCGAGGCCGTCCTCGCCGTCCTGCGCGCCCGCTGCGACTCCGGCGCCGCCGCCATGATGGTCACCCACGAGGCCAGGCACGCCGCCTGGGCCGACCGGGTCGTCTTCCTGCGCGACGGCCGCATGGTCGACGAGTCCACCAGCCAGGACGCGGCCAGCCTGCTCGTCAGCGCCGCCGGCAACAGCCTGAAGGTGGACGAGTGAAGCTCAGCGCCTGGCGGGTGGCCCTGCGCATCGCCCGCCGCGACGCCCTGCGCGCCAAGGGCCGCAGCGCCCTCGTCATCGCCATGGTCGCCCTGCCCGTCCTCGGCGTCACCGGCGCCGACGTGGTCTTCCGCAGCGCGGAACTCTCACCCGCCGAACACGCGGTACGGGTCATGGGGCAGGCCGCCGGCGAACTGAACATGGTCGAGCGCGGCTCCTCCGTCAAGCAGGCGCCCGACCCCGAGCACGGCTTCAGCATGCAGAGCCCCAAGGACGACGCCAAGGAGGGCGAAACCCCCGAGTACACCGCCGCACAGCAGCGCGCCCTCGACACCGACCCCGTCGAACTGGCCCGCCAACTGCTCCCGGGCGCCACCCTGGTGCCCGAGCGCCAGGGCCCGTACACCGCGGCGAGCAGCGCCCAGGGCCTGCTCAGCACCCGGGTCAGCGAGGCCGACCTGACCGACCCGGTCTGGGCGGGCCGGCTCGACCTGGTCAGCGGCCGCGCCCCCGCCGCCGACACCGAAGCCGCCGTCACCACGGACTTCCTGAAGCGCTCCGGCCTCAAGCTCGGCGACAAGACCGCCGTCCGCGGCCTGGACGACGTCTCCTTCACCATCACCGGCACCTACGAGTACCCGGGCGAACTGCGCTCCACCGAACTCTTCACCCGCCCCGGCACCCTGCTCGACCGGCTCGCCAAGGCCACCGGCAGCACCGACGCCCGCGCGTCCGGCACCGACCTGCCCACCCGCTGGCTGGTCAAGCTCCCGGCCGGCGCCGCGCTCGACTGGCGCAAGGTCACCGAGGTCAACGAGTACGGCTTCCTGCTGACCTCCCGCGCCGTCCTCACCGACGACCCGCCGGCCCGCGACGACGTCCCGTACTACGCCGAGAAGCGGGCGCGCGGGGGCGACGAGACCAGCTACTTCGACCGCGCCAACGTCGTCATCCTCGCCACCGTCGTCGGCCTGGCCCTGCTGGAGATCGTCCTCCTCGCGGGCCCCGCCTTCGCCGTCGGCGCCCGCCGCTCCCGGCGCCAGCTCGGACTGCTCGCCGCCGCCGGCGGTGAGCGCGCCAACGTCCGCGCGGTCGTGCTCGGCGGCGGCGTCGTGCTCGGCGTCACCGGCGCCCTCACCGGCCTGGGCCTGGGCATCGGCCTGGTCGCCGCGCTGCGCACCATGGCCGAGGACTACTCCGGCCGGCGCTTCGGCCACTTCGCGCTGCAGCCGCTCGACCTGCTGGGCATCCTCCTGGTGGGCCTCGTCACCGGCCTGCTGGCCGCCGTCGTGCCCGCCGTCCAGGCCTCCCGCCAGGACGTCGTGGCCGCGCTCACCGGCCGCGACACCCTCAAGCCGCCGAGCCGCAGGCTCGCCGCCCTCGGACTGCTGATGCTCGGCGGCGGCGCGGCCCTTGCCCTGTACGGCGCCACCAACGGCGTCGGCAACAGCAGCTTCGCCGTCCTCGGCGGCTCGGCCCTCGCCGAACTCGGCATGGTCGTCCTGGTGCCGTACCTGGTCGGACTCTTCGGCCGGCTCGGCCGCTGGCTCTCCCTCGGCCCCCGGCTCGCCCTGCGCGACTCGGTGCGCCACCGCGCCCGCACCGCACCCGCCGTGGCCGCCGTGATGGCCGCCGTCGCCGGCTCGGTCGCGGTCAGCGTCTACATGGCCAGCGTCGACGAGGAGTACCGGCGCGACTACGCCGCCGCCGGCCCGTCCGGGGCCGTCATGCTCGGCTCCGGCTGGCTGGCCGACGCCGACCTCAAGCTGCTGCCGCAGATGCGGGAGGCCGTCGAACGCGGCATCCCCGACCTCGGCCCGCGCGCCGACGTCCAGCGCGTCGAGCCCAAGGTCGACTGCGCCGAGGGCAGCTACTGCGGCTTCATCAGCGTCGAACCGCCCCCGGAGGAGCGCTGCCCCGCCGCCCGCCCGGAGAACGAACTCACCAACGCCGAGCGCGAGCGGATCCTGGAAACCGACAAGCGCTGCCAGACCAACGACCGCCGCGGCACCCCGTACAGCCCGCTGATCGCCGGCGACGCCACCCTGCTGCGCAACCTCTACGGCGTCACCGACCAGGGGGCCGCCCAGGCCCTCGCCGCCGGCAAGGCCGTGGTCTTCGACGCGCGCTACATCAAGGACGGCAAGACCTTCCTCGAGTACACCGTCCCGAATCCCGCGAGCACCGGCAACGGTCCCTCCTCGGAGAAGCCCCTCCGGACCGAGACCGCCGTGGACGCCGTACTCGCCGAGGTCTCCGTACGCGCCCCGGGCCAGGCCCTGGTCAGCCCGGCCACCGCCGCCCGGCTCGGCTTCCGGGGCACCCCGGCCGGCTCGGTCTGGCTGCCCGCCTCGATGCCCTCCGACGGAGCCCAGCAGAAGGCCGACGGCGCGCTCGCCAAGCTCAGCGACCACGACGTGCTCAAGGTCGAGCGCGGCTACGAGTCCCAGGCCGACCTGGTCCGCCTCGGTCTGAACGCCTTCGCCGCCATCGTCGCCCTCGGCGCGGCCGGCATCGCCACCGGACTGGCGGCCGCTGACTCCCAGCGGGACCTGACCACCCTCGCGGCGGTCGGCGCCGAACCCCGCATCCGGCGCTCGCTGTCCGGCTTCCAGTGCGGCGTGATCGCCGCGATGGGCGCCCTGCTCGGCGTGGTCTGCGGCGTGGTACCGGGCGTGGCCCTGCGCAAGGTCGAGGCCGCGGCGGGCAAGTACCCCGGGATGAGCGCCGAGGAGCTCGCCAACAAGGCGACCCTGGTCTTCCCGTGGCCCACCATCGCCGCCACCGTGCTGCTGCTGCCGCTGCTCGCGGCCGGGCTCGCGGCGCTGATGACCCGCTCGCGGATCACCCTGCTGCGCCGCTCGGGCTGAGGCCGCCGCCCGCTCCCGCCGTCCCCGTCACCCCCGTCGCGCGCTGTCGCCGCGACGGGGGTGACGGAGGTTACAGCCCCGGGAGCGCCCGGCAGCCGGACGGCCGGGGCGGGCACCCGCACGGGCGAACTACAGTCGTCGGTATGACGAGAACCCCGGACAGCGTCGTCCGCTCCTACATCGACCGGCACCAGGCGGCCTTCCTCGCCGACCTCTCCGAGTGGCTGGCCATCCCCTCGGTCTCCGCCGACCCGGACCGGGCCGACGACGTGCGGCGCTCGGCGCAGTGGCTGGTCGCCAAGCTGCGCGAGACCGGTTTCCCGGTGGCCGAGGTGTGGGAGACGGACGGACTGCCGGCGGTGTTCGCCGAGTGGCCCTCCGGGGACCCGTCCGCGCCGACCGTCCTGGTCTACGGGCACCACGACGTGCAGCCGGCGGCCCGCGAGGACGGCTGGGCGACCGAGCCGTTCACCCCGACCGTGATCGACGGCCGGCTGTACGCGCGCGGCGCCGCCGACGACAAGGGCCAGGTGTTCTTCCACACCCTGGGTGTGCGCGCCCACCTGGCCGCCACCGGCCGCACCGCGCCGGCCGTCAACCTCAAGCTGCTGATCGAGGGCGAGGAGGAGTCCGGCTCGCCGAACTTCGCCGGCCTGGTCCGGCGCGAGGCCGAGCGGCTGGCCGCCGACGTGGTCGTCATCTCGGACACCGGCATGTGGTCCGCGACCACGCCGACCGTCTGCACCGGCATGCGCGGCCTGGCGGACGCCCAGGTCGACCTGTACGGGCCCGACACCGACATCCACTCCGGCTCCTTCGGCGGTGCCGTCCCCAACCCGGCCCAGGTCGCGGCCGAGCTGGCCGCCGCGCTGCACGACGCCGACCGCAGGGTCGCGATCCCGGGCTTCTACGACGGCGTCGTCGAGCTGACCGAGCGCGAGCGCGAGCTGTTCGCCGAGCTGCCCTTCGACGAGGAGCAGTGGCTGCGGGTCGCCAAGTCCCACGGCACCCGCGGCGAGGCGGGCTTCTCCACCCTGGAGCGGGTCTGGGCCCGTCCGACCGCCGAGGTCAACGGCATCTGGGGCGGCTACACCGGCCCCGGCGGCAAGACCATCGTCCCCGCCTCGGCGCACCTGAAGCTGTCCTTCCGGCTGGTCGCCGGGCAGGAGGTGGAGAAGGTCCAGGACGCCGTGCGGGCCTGGGTGGCCGGGCAGGTGCCCGAGGGCATCCGCCACGAGCTGGTCTTCCCGGGGGCGACCCGTCCCTGCCTGACCCCGCTGGACCACCCGGCGCTCCGGTCCACCGTCCGCGCGATGGGCCGGGCCTTCGAGCAGAAGATCCTCTTCACCCGTGAGGGCGGCTCCGGTCCCGCCGCGGACCTCCAGGACGTGCTGGGCGCGCCGGTGCTGTTCCTCGGCATCTCGGTGCCCTCGGACGGCTGGCACTCGGTCGACGAGAAGGTCGAGCTGGACCTGCTGGCCAAGGGCGTGGAGACCGCCGCGTACCTCTGGGGCGACCTGGCGGAGAACTTCCGGCCGGGGGAATGACCCCCGCCGCACGCACCATGGCAGCCAGATCACTCATCCGGATGATTCACCACGTGGGGATGGAACAGACGTGAGCACCGTGCCTGAGACCGAGCGCCCGCTGTACCTGGCACTGGCCCGGTCCGGGGTGGACCGGGCGGCCGAGCACCGCCTGGACGAGCCCTGGCTGGCGGCCGCCTGGAGCCACCCGAGCACCCGGGTCCTGCCGATCGCCGGCGGCGAGGCGTTCGTGGTCGACACCGCCCAGGGCACCGAACTCGTGCTGATGCCCTCCTTCGAGGCTCCGCAGACCGGCGACCGGTACTTCCTCGGCACCGACGGGGACGGCGTCTCGTACTTCGCGCTGGCCGGCGAGAGCCTGCCCGGGCGGCTGGACGGCGACGCCCGCCCGGCCGGGCTGCGCGAGGTCGGCGGGCTGCTGTCCGACCGGGACGCCGGGCTGCTGGTGCACGCGGTGGCGCTGGAGCACTGGCACCGGCTGCACAGCTTCTGCTCGCGCTGCGGGCACCCGACCGAGAAGGCCGGCGCAGGCCATGTGCGGCGCTGCACCTCCTGCGCGGCGGAGCACTACCCGCGCACCGACCCGGCGGTGATCATGGTGATCACCGACGAGCAGGACCGCTGCCTGCTCGGCCGCCAGGCGCTGTGGCCGGAGGGCCGCTGGTCGACGCTGGCCGGCTTCGTCGAGCCGGGGGAGTCGATCGAGCAGGCGGTGGCCCGCGAGGTGCACGAGGAGGCGGGGGTGCAGGTCGGCGAGGTGCGCTACGTCGCCAGCCAGCCCTGGCCGTTCCCGTCCAGCCTGATGCTCGGCTTCACCGGCCGGGCGCTGCCCGGCGGCACCGAGATCACCGTGGACGGCGAGGAGCTGGCCGAGGCGCGCTGGTTCTCCCGCGAGGAGCTGCGGGCCGGGATGGAGGCGGGCGAGATCCTGCCGCCGTCCGGCATCTCGATCGCCCGGCACCTGGTCGAGCTCTGGTACGGGGAGCCGCTGCCCTCGGCGGCGCGCTGGTAGTCCCCACCGGGCCCCGCCGGTCCCCGTCGAAGGGGTCCGGACGAAAGGGGCCCCGGCGAAAGGGGGGCGCGTGGCAAATTCCATGCGCCCCCCTTTTCCTTTTCAATCCCTTCCCGCATTCGCCACGGGCCCGCTGTTCGTATCCGGACGGGCCAGTTCTGCTACCGGAGGGAGTCCCTGGGGGCTCGCGATCGACCCGCTCGGACGATATTGCCGGAAACGGCTGAAACCGCCTCGCCGCGCTCGCTACATTCACCAGGGTGACAATCCCCCGGGGCACCGCCCAATCCCCCAAATACCAGCGCCTCGCCGCCGACCTGCGCCGCCGGATCGCCGAGGGCGAGTTCACCGCCGACGCCGCCCTGCCGGTCGAGAGCGAACTGGAGCGCCAGTACGGCGTCGCCCGCAACACCGTCCGGCTCGCCGTCGACGTCCTGGTCAACGAGGGCCGACTGGTCCGCCTCCAGGGCAAGGGCACGTACCTGCGCGAACACCCCGTCCTGGACCACCGCGCCTACGGGCCCACCCTGCCCCCCGCGCCGCGCGACTGCCTCGCCGCGCCCTCCGCCGTCTACCTCGGCGAAGCCGCCGAAGCCGGGCGGGAACTCGGCACCGACTTCGAGATGATGATCGTCCGGGCCCGGGTGGACATCGCCGAACGGCTCGGACTGCGCCCCGGCGAGGCCATCGTGGTCCGCCGCCAGCTGCGGCTGCTCGACCGCGAGCCCTACTCGATCGAGGAGAGCCACTACCGGGCGGGCCTCGCCGCCGGTACCCCGCTGATGGAGCCCGACCCCGTCGAGGGCGGCGACGAGGCGGTGCTCGCCACCCTCGGGCGCACCGAGATCGGCGCGGTGGACCACCTGGTCGCGCGGATGCCGGGCCCCGAGGAGGCCCAGTGGTTCCAGGGCGGCCCCGGTGTGCCGCTGGTGGTGCAGACCCGCGTCACCTACGACCGGCGCGGCCCGGTGCGGGTCATCGAGACCCGCTACTCGGCCGACCGCAGCCGGCTCGTCTACGGCGTCGGCGACCTCGGCGCGCGCACCACCCTGCCCGCCCCCGCCGCGCCCGTCGACCCGGCCCGGGCCGACGCGCCGTGACGCGCGCCGGCCCCGGACGGCCCGGGGCCGGGCCCGCCTGAAGGCTGAAGGGGGGGTCAGGCCCGAAGAGGGCTCAGGCCCGGAGGGAGGCTCAGGCCGCCAGGGCCTTCTTGACCTGGAGCAGGCTCGGGTTGGTCATCACGACCCGCTCGCCGCCGCCGGCCGGCACCACCAGCACCGTCGGAACGGTCTGGTTGCCGCCGTTCACCGACTCGACGAAGGACGCCGACGCCGGGTCCTCCTCGATGTTGATCTCGGTGTAGCCGATGCCTTCACGGTCCAGCTGGCTCTTGAGCCGGTTGCAGTACCCACACCAGGTCGTGCTGTACATCGTCACGCTGCCGGACATCGAGGGGGCTCCTTCGGAAGAGAGGTGCGTACGGTCTCCGGAGGGAACGTCCACCGGACGGCGGGCATTCCGGCGCGCCGTCGACCGTCGTGCGGAGCGATCATCCTGCGATCACACCGTGCCTGTGGACAACTCCGCCCACGTTGTCCCACCGGGCTGAGAGGATGGAACGCATGCAGGAAGACCTCTTGAGCGGCAGCCCCTACGACGGCCCCCACGGCTCGCCCTGGGCCGACCCCGGCGCCGCCACCGGCCCGGACGCCGTGCTGGCCGGGCTCGACCCCGAGCAGCGCGCCGTCGCCACCGCCCTGCAGGGCCCGGTCTGCGTCCTGGCCGGCGCCGGCACCGGCAAGACCCGCGCCATCACCCACCGGATCGCCTACGGCGTGCGCAGCGGCGTCTACCACCCCCAACAGGTCCTCGCCGTCACCTTCACCGCCCGCGCCGCCGGCGAGATGCGCGGCCGGCTGCGCGAGCTCGGCGTCGACGGCGTCCAGGCCCGCACCTTCCACGCCGCCGCGCTGCGCCAGCTCCAGTACTTCTGGCCGCGCGCCGTCGGCGGCCCCGTCCCCCAGCTCCTGGAACGCAAGGTCCAGCTGGTCGCCGAGGCGGCCGGCCGCTGCGGCCTGCGCGTCCAGCGCACCGAACTGCGCGACCTCACCGCCGAGATCGAGTGGGCCAAGGTCACCCAGATCGCCCCCGAGGACTACCCCGCGGCCGTCGCCAAGTCCGTCCGCGAAGCCCCCCGCGACCCGGCCGAGACCGCCCAGGTCTACCGCGTCTACGAGGAGACCAAGAGCCGCCGCGGCAACATCGACTTCGAGGACGTCCTGCTGCTCACCGCGGCCATCCTGGAGGACCGCCCCGACATCGCCGACCAGGTCCGCTCCCAGTACCGGCACTTCACCGTCGACGAGTACCAGGACGTCTCCCCGCTCCAGCAGCGCCTGCTCGACCGGTGGACCGGCCCCGACGGCGGCGCCAGCCTGTGCGTCGTCGGCGACGCCAGCCAGACCATCTACTCCTTCACCGGCGCCACCCCCGACTACCTGCTCGGCTTCCGCACCCGGCACCCCGAGGCCACGGTGGTCAAGCTGGTCCGCGACTACCGCTCCACCCCCCAGGTCGTCCACCTCGCCAACGGACTGCTCTCCCAGGCCCGCGGCGAGGCCGCCCGGCACCGCCTGGAACTCGTCTCCCAGCGCGAGGCCGGCCCCGAGCCGGTCTACACCGAGTACGAGGACGAGCCCACCGAGGCCGAGACCACCGCCCGGCGGATCAAGGAACTGCTCGCCGCCGGGGTGCGCGCCAGCGAGGTCGCCGTGCTGTTCCGCACCAACGGCCAGTCCGAGGTCTACGAGCAGGCCCTCGCCGACCTCGGCGTCCCCTACCAGCTCAAGGGCGCGGAGCGGTTCTTCGAACGCCCCGAGGTCCGGGACGCCGGCGTGCTGCTGCGCGGCGCCGCCCGGGCCTCCTCCGACCCGCTCACCGACGACGCGCCCGACCTGGCCGGCCAGGTCCGCGCGGTGCTGGCCGCCCGCGGCTTCACCGCGGAGCCCCCGGCCGGCTCCGGCGCCGTCCGGGACCGCTGGGAGTCACTGGCCGCCCTGGTCCGGCTGGCCGAGGAGTTCGAGCGCACCCGCACCGCGGCCGGCCAGGACACCGACCTCGCCGCCTACGTCGCCGAGCTGGACGCCCGCGCCGCGGCCCAGCACGCCCCGGCCGTCGAGGGCGTCACGCTCGCCTCGCTGCACGCCGCCAAGGGCCTCGAATGGGACGCCGTCTTCCTGGTCGGCCTCACCGAGGGCACCCTGCCGATCATCTACGCCAAGACCGACGAGCAGGTCGAGGAGGAGCGCCGGCTCCTCTACGTCGGCGTCACCCGGGCCAGGAAGCACCTCACGCTGTCCTGGGCGCTCTCCCGCTCCCCGGGCGGCCGGGCGAGCCGCAAGCCCAGCCGCTTCCTGGACGGGCTGCGCCCCGGCTCCTCCGCCCCGGGCGCGCGCACCGGCGCGCGAGGCGGGCGAGGGGGCGTCGAGTCCGGCGAGCGCTCCGCCGCGCGACGGGTCCGCGGCCCGGTCAAGTGCCGGGTCTGCGAGAAGGTGCTCACCGAGGCCGTCGAACGCAAGCTGCGCCGCTGCGAGAGCTGCCCGTCCACGATGGACGAGGGGCTGTACGAGCGGCTGCGCGAGTGGCGGGCCGGGCAGGCCAGGAAGCAGGGCGCGCCGGCCTACGTGGTGTTCACCGACGCCACGCTGATGGCGATCGCCGAGGACGTGCCCGCCAGCCGCCAGGAGCTGGCCGTCATCTCCGGGGTCGGCGCCATGAAGCTGGACAAGTACGGGGCGGCCGTGCTCTCGTTGTGTGCGGGGGAGGAGCCCGAGGAGGAACCGGACGGTGTCGAGGACGGCGATCCGGCCGATCCGGCGTGAGCAGGTCCGGGCGCGGTCCACGGGGACTGCCCGGGCGGCTTCGGAACCCGTCGTGCTACGTGCCGAAGAACTCGCGTGAAAAATAGTTTGCGCCACGTACCGGGAGCGCAATAGCCTGCCGGAGCGGTCAAGGGGACGCGGTCGCACGGGGTGAAACCTGTGCCGATGCCCCTCGCCCCACAGCTTTACCGAGACAGACATCCGAACATTCGGAGCCAGGGAGACCAGGCTCCGCGAGACGCCGAGAGGAGGCGAAGACAGTGGGAAACATCATGATCACCAAAATGACTGGCCAGACCGTTGTCGCTGCCTCCGTGCGTGCCGCCCGCCTGCGGGTGCTCGCCGAACTCGGTGGAACCGGTCTGGGTCTCGACACCACCGGTGTCTCCGTCGTCCCCGCTGTCAGTGGCCTTGGGCACACTGATCTGTGCTTCACGAGCAGCAGGAACGTCGACGGCGCCGTCGTCGAGACCGGTCTGTCCCGCGATTGGGCGTCGTTCGGCACGTCGGGCTCCCTGCGCGACGAGCGACCGACCGAGGCACCGAAGGCAGCAGTAGCAGCCGCCATGCATGGCGACTATGCGCAGGTCATCGGTGCCGGAAACACCCAGAAGCAGAACGAGCAGCAGATTAACCAGGCCGTCGGCGCCTTTACGGGCGCCAAGGCCATCCGGATGTGGGCCTTCCGCGGCCCTGAACCCTGGAGAGAACGAACCTGAGCCAGCCTCAGGTCGGCACCTCCAGGGCCGCGGAACCCGTCACACCGGGATCCGCGGCCCTTCTGTTTTGTCCGGTACGCAAGACCACCCCAGGCCCTCCGGGGCCTCCGGCCCAGCACCACCAGTCACCTGGGCCGGAACCACTGAGAAGACGAGGAAGACGCCCACAGTGTCCACGGTCATCACGCCGCCCACCCCGTCCGTACCGCAGACAAGCCAGATCCCCAAGGCCGACCAGGCCGACCCCCCGGAGGTTCTTTCCATGCAGCTCAGCTCGATCGAGCAGGCCGAGTCCCTCGGTCTCCCCATCCCCTGCCGCGCCTTCGACCCCGAGGTCTTCTTCGCCGAGACGCCCGCCGACGTCGAGTACGCGAAGTCCCTCTGTGGCACCTGCCCGGTGAAGGAGACCTGCCTGGCCGGCGCCCTGGAGCGGCGTGAGCCGTGGGGCGTCTGGGGTGGCGAGCTGTTCGTCCAGGGCATCGTCGTCGCCCGCAAGCGTCCCCGTGGCCGTCCGCGCAAGACCGAGGTCATGGCGTGAACCCCGCCCACGAGGCCAGGGCCATCCGTCGGGGAGAGCAGCCCCCGCTGGACAGCGCCCTCCGCCGATCCGTGCGGATCGCCGCCGCCAAGGCCGACGCCGCAGCCCGCATCCCGTTCCCGAGCAAGCACCACGAGCAGGACCACGACATGAACCCCGCCGCCGTCGATCCCACCGCCCGCGCAGAGCAGGCCACCGAACTTCAGACCCAGAACAGGATCCTCGAGATGCAACTCATCCACGAATCCCTGGCCCGTGCCCATATGCAAGACAGGATGCACGAGGCCGAGAACCAACGGCTCGTCAGCCGGGTCATCCGGGCCCGCAAGCTCAGGCAGCGGGCCGAGCGGGCCTCGCTGCGGGCCCGCAAGGCGCTCGCCGTCGCGCTGATGTAGCAGGGCCCCGGCCCTCACCGGACCCAGGTCCGGCCCCCGTCGTGCCGCAGGCCGCTCCCCACCGGTGGGGAGCGGCCTGCGGTCGTTGTCGCGGTGCCGCGGTTGTCGTGCTGGTGGGGTCAGTCCTTGCGGAGCCGGGCGGGCCCGGCGTCCTCGCGGGCCGGACGGGCCTGCTTCGTGGCCTTCTCGGGCTTCGGGGACGGCCGCTCGGCGAACTCGGGCAGCCACGCCAGCATCTCCGCGCGGAACGGCGCCTTGGCACCCAGCTGGCAGAGCACCCCGATGGTGCTCAGCGTCACCCGGTGGATCAGCAGGTACGCGGGCGGCAGGTTCAGCTGCTTGCCCAGGTTGTACGCGGGCGAGCGCGGATCGGCGATCCGGGCCGCCTGGGCGCGCATCCAGGTCCGGGTGAAGTGGAAGTTCTCCACCGCGGCCGGCTCGATGATCGGCAGCAGGTAGTCCAGCACCGCGTCCGGGTCCAGCTTGATCGAGGGCTTCACGAAGCCCTCCTCGCGCAGCATCCGCAGCACGCCCGCGGCGTCCCCGGCCAGCGCCATCCGCAGCGAGGCCCCGATCGGCGCGGGCAGCCCGCCGGGCAGCCGGTCCACGGTGCCGAAGTCCAGCACGCCCAGCCGCCAGCCCGACACCGGGCCGTCGTCCTTCAGCAGCCGGAAGTTGCCCGGGTGCGGGTCCGCGTGCAGCAGGCCGGTCCGGGCCGGGCCGGCGAACAGGAACCGGGCCAGCAGCTGCCCGGCGCGGTCGCGCTCCTCCTGGCTGCCGCCCGTGATCACCTCGGCCAGCGGGGTGCCGGCCATCCACTCGGTGACCAGCACCTGGTCGGCCTGGGCCACCACGCCGGGCACCACGATGTCCGGGTCACCCGCGAACTCCTCGGCGTGCCGGCGCTGGGCCTGCGCCTCCAGCTCGTAGTCCAGCTCCTCCGCGACGCGCTCGCGCAGCTCGGCGATCAGCGGCTTGATGTCCAGCCCCGGGATCAGCGGGCCCAGCAGCCAGGCCACCCGGCTCAGCTGCGAGAGGTCCGCGAGCAGCGCGTCGCCCGCGCCCGGGTACTGCACCTTGACGGCGACCTCGCGGCCGTCGTGCCAGATCGCCTTGTGCACCTGGCCGATCGAGGCGGCGGCCGCGGGCCGGTCGTCGAACTCCAGGAACAGCTCGCGCCAGTCGTCCCCGAGCCGCTGGGCGAGCGCGGTGTGCACCTTGGCGGCGGGCATCGGGGGAGCGGCGTCCTGGAGCTTGGTGAGCGCCGCCCGGTACGGCCCGGCGACCTCCTCGGGCAGCGCGGCCTCGAAGACGGACAGCACCTGCCCGAACTTCATCGCCCCGCCCTTGAGTTCGCCGAGGACCTTGAACAGCTGGTCCGCGGTGGCCTGTTGGAGTTCGGCGGTGACCACCTCGGCGGACCGGCCGCCGATCCGCTTGCCCAGGCCGAGCGTGGCGCGACCGGCTATCCCCAGCGGCAGGGCGGCGAGCCGTGCCGTGCGGGTCACTGCCTTGCGCGGAAGATCGCTCACCCCAGGCCTCCATTCCCCGGCCCCCGGTTCCGGGCGGCCGACCATCTCTACGCCATTGTGCCCGCTCCCCGCTGTCCGCCCCGCGGAATTCCGCGGGGCGGGGCCGGGAGTGCCGTCCCTTTGCGGGGAGTTGGGGGGCTTGGTCCGGTGGAACCGGTGGGGGCCTTCGGTGGTTCGGCGTAGGAAGTCGGCGGTGTCGACTTCCTACGCCGGGGGGTGATGTTGCTCGCTTCTTCGGGGCCCCTCCCCCCCACCCCCCACCCCGCCCGCCCACCACCCGCCGCACCCTCCGCCCGCACCCACCTCTCACCCGGCCCGCGCCCCGCCCAGGGCAGGGCGCGGGCGATCAAGCGGGCTCCGGCCGCCGCCGGCCGTCGGCTCGTACGGCCGGTGGCTCATCCGGCCGTGGGCTCGCACGGCCAGGCGTCCGCCCGGGTCATGTGCCGTCCCGGGGCCGGGTGCGGCGGCTGCCGAGCCTCGCAGCCGCCGGGCCCCAGCCCGGGACGGGTCCTCCGTCCTCCCTCCGCCGTCTCCCTCCTCCGTCGTCCGTCCTCACCTCCTCACGCCGGCGGCAACGGCTGCCACAGGCACCCGCAGTCCGGATGCCCGCGGAGCCGCAGCCGACGGAGCATCCCGTCGCTCGCCGACACCTCGCACCACCCGTCCACGCTCGGCGGCCGGCCCCCGTCCAGGTAGACCTGCGCGTGCAGGGCCGCCAGGCCGGCGACCGCCGTCGCCAGGGCCGTGTCGCAGGCCGGTGTCCTGGCCCGGCCGGGGCCGCCGTCGGCCAGCTGGGCGAGGACCCGCGGCCAGGCCGCGTCCTCGTCCTCCCGCCGAAGCACCAGGCAGTGCCCGCACGCCGACATCCCCGGGATCACCAGCGGCCCGACGACGCCGAACTCCTCGACCACACCCACGTACAGATGCGGCACTCCGGCCCGGAGCAGCAGCCGGGCCTCGTACGTCCCGCCCGCGAAGGCGGCGCTGCCGTCGCGCGGTGCGAGGACCACGAAGTCCGGTGGCGGGTCGCCGGGCTTCCCCCGTGGCAGTGGCGTCGGCTTCCGGCCGGTGGCCCGCTGCACGACTTCGCGGGCGCAGGTCGAGCGCAGCCGCCCGATGTCCTCGGGCGGCAGCCCCGCGGGCGAGCAGTCGTCGGGCTTCACCCGGCCGCTGTCCGTGACGGTGACCGTGCCCGTGCCGCCGGCGGCGAGCACCGCCGCCACCGCGGCGCCGACCCGGCCCGCGCCGCGTACCTCGATCCGCGCGTCGGCCCGGCGGCCCAGGATCGCCGGTGCGGCGCCGGGGCCGGAGTGGACCAGGGAGAGCGAGGCGAGGTCGGGGCCGAGCAGGGCCCGGTGCGGCTCGGGGAAGCGGGCCAGGGCCCGGGTGGCCGCGGCCGCGTCGTCCAGCAGACCGGTCTCCTCCAGGTCGGCGAGCAGGGCGTCGGCCGGTTCGCGGCCGAGCCCGATGCGTTCGCCCTCGCTCAGGAGCTCCGGACGGTCGCGCGTCCCGTCGAGCAGCGCGAGGAAGTCGCAAAGGGTCTTGTCGGCGTTGCCGAGGACCCCGGCGAACCGGGTGACGGTGCCGAACTGCAAGGTCTCCGAGTCCCGCCAGCTGCGGGACAGGGCGGGCTTGAGGGCGAGGTGCACGACGATCTCCCTTCCGATCGTTTCCGGACGGCTGACCGCAGCTTGCCCCATCGCGCCGATGTCGTGCGGAATGTTATCCACAGGACTGTGCACATGATCACCTCATCTGTTCGCGCACCCTGTGGATAACCGGTCATCCTCTCCGGCGTCGGTTTCCGGACACCCGCCGTCGACTTTTCGTTCCCGATCACTCCATGAAAGATTCCGGCCATGGCAGCGGACTTCTGTCCGTGGTACCGGGTAACGTCGTGTGCCATGGCAGCCGAGCGGGACTTCCATCCACCGGCGTCGCGTCGGCGTGCCCGTGCGGCGTCCGGGTCGCAGGTCGCGACGCCGAACACGCGCGGGCGCCCGGACCAGCGGCAGCAGCCGGGGCCGGCGTCACCGCAGGCGCCGCCCACCGGCGCCGTTCCCCCCGAGGCGCACGACCGCAGCAGGGTCGAGGTGCGCCGCAGCGCCCGCCGCAGCCGTACCGTCTCCGCCTACCGCGAGGGCGACCGCACCGTCGTGCTGATCCCGGCCCGGATGTCGCACGCCGAGGAGCAGCGCTGGGTCGCGCAGATGCTGGAGAAGCTCGCCGCCCAGGAGTCCCGGCGGATCCCCGGGGACGAAGCCCTGATGACCCGGGCCCGCGAGCTGTCCGCCGCCTTCCTGAACGACCGGGCCCGGCCCAGCCAGGTCCGCTGGGTCACCAACCAGAATTCGCGCTGGGGCTCCTGCACCCCCAGCGAGGGGACGATCCGCCTCTCCCACCGCCTCCAGGGCATGCCCGAGTACGTGCTGGACTACGTGCTGCTGCACGAGCTGGCGCACCTGCTGGTGCCGGACCACGGCCCGGCGTTCTGGGCCCTGCTGGAGGCCTACCCCCGGACCGAGCGGGCCCGCGGCTATCTGGAGGGCGTGGTGTCCGCCGCCCGGCTGCCGCACATCCCCGGCGCCCGGCACGCCCCTGCGGGGCCGGCCGGTCCCGACCCGGCCGCTTCCTGCGGCTGAGGCGGGGCAGGTGCGCGGCCCGGGCCGGGGCACTGCGGGCCGGGGCCGACCGGAGGAACGACGGAAGGGGGCGCGGACCGACAGGTCCGCGCCCCCTTCCGGTGTCACACCTCAGCCGGTCAGCTGTCGCGCCCTGGCCACCAGGTCGCGCACCGAGTGGTCGGTGAGCTCGGGCAGCCGGTCGTAGTCGAACCAGCGCAGGTCCAGCGACTCCTCGCTGATCAGCGCCTGCGCGCCGGCCGGGGCCAGCGCGATGTACTGGACGTCCAGGTGGGTGTTCTCCGGCCGGTCCTTGCCGGTGCAGCGGACCAGGTGCCGGTCCAGCTTGGCCGGCACCGGGGCGCCGCCGGCCTCCAGCAGCACCAGGTCGGGGATGCCGGACTCCTCGACGGCCTCACGGAGTGCGGCCGAGGCGAGGTCGCGGTCACCGGGCTCGCAGTGCCCGCCCATCTGGAGCCACATGCCGACCTTGGGGTGCAGGGTGAGCAGCACCCGCCCGGCCGCCGGGTCCACGACCGCCGCGCTCGCGGTGATGTGCGCGGGCAGGCAGGAGCGGAAGAGGCCGTCGGGGCGGGTGGCGAGGTGCTCCAGGTAGTCGAGCCGCAGCTGCTCCTGGTCCTGGTCGGTGGGCCGCCACCCGGTCAGCGTGCGGACGGCGTCCGCGTGCAGGCCGGTGGCGGGCGCCCCGGTGAAGGGCGCCCCGGTGGTCGTCATGCGGTCGGCCCGCCCTTTCCGTCGGTGCCGTCCTCGTCGTCCTTCGGCTGCTCGTCCTGCTTGGTGAGGTCGGGCTTGCCGGCCGCGGCATCGCCGAGCAGCTTGTCGAACGCGTCGAAGTCGATGCCGCCCTCCAGGCCGTCGGCGGAGTCCCGGTGCACGAAGGCGTCCGGGTCGTCCAGGTCGGCGGCGGTGGGCAGCATGTCCGGGTGCTCCCAGAGCGCGTCGCGGCCCTCGACGCCGCGGGCGTCGGCGAGCAGCGCCCAGAGCCGGGAGGCGTCGCGCAGCCGGCGCGGGCGCAGCTCCAGGCCGACCAGGGTGGCGAAGGTCTGCTCGGCGGGCCCGCCGGCCGCGCGGCGGCGGCGGACGGTCTCGCGCAGCGCACCGGCCTGCGGCAGGTGCGGTTCGGCGGCGGCGTGCACGACGGCGTCGACCCAGCCCTCGACCAGCGCGAGGGCGGTCTCCAGGCGGGCCAGCGCGGCCTTCTGCTCGGGGGTGTCCTCGGGCTGGAGCAGACCGCCGGCCAGCGCGTCCTGGAGCGCCTCCGGGTTGCTCGGGTCGAGCTGGCCGACCAGTTCCTCCATCCGGGAGGTGTCGACCTTGATGCCGCGCGCGTAGGCCTCGACGGCGCCCAGCAGGTGGGCCCGCAGCCACGGCACGTGGGCGAAGAGGCGCTGGTGGGCGGCCTCGCGCAGGGCGAGGTAGAGGCGGACCTCGTCGGCGGGCACGCTCAGGCCCTCGCCGAACTCGGCGACGTTCTGCGGCAGCAGCGCGGCCTTGCCGGCCGGGGCGAGCGGCAGGCCGACGTCGGCGGAGCCGACCACCTCGCCGGCGAGGGCGCCGAGCGCCTGGCCGATCTGGGTGCCGAACATGGCGCCGCCCATCGAGCGCATCATGCCCATCAGCGGGCCGGCCATGGCCTGCATCTCCTCGGGCAGGACGCCGCCCATGGCGTTGCCGACCCGCTCGGCGACCGGGTCCACCAGGTCCTTCCAGACCGGGAGGGTGGCCTCGATCCACTCGGCGCGGCTCCAGGCGACGGCGGTGCCGGCGCCGGAGGGGAACTCGGTGGCGCCGTCGAGCCACAGGTCGGCCAGGCGGACGGCCTCGGCGACGGCGGAGCGCTCGGCGGCGCTGACCGAGCGGTCCTTGCTCTTGCCCTCGGCGGGCTCGGCGACCACGGTCTGGCGGGCGATGTTCTTGGCGAGGTCCCAGTTCACCGGGCCGCCCTCGAACGAGAGCATCTGGCCGAGCTGCTGGAAGGCGGCGCCGAGGTCGCCGGGGTTCATGCCGCCGAACATCGCGGCGAAGGGGTTGTCGGCACCGGCGCCGCCGGGGCCGCCCGGGGCGCCGGGCATGCCGAAGATCGCGCCGAAGGGGTTGCCGCTCCCGAAGCCGAACGGCGGCTGACCGCTGTCCGCCGGGTCCTGGTCCTTCTTCTTCTGCGCGTCGTCGGGCTTGCCCTTGCCGTCCTCGGGCTCCTCGGGCGGAACGCCGAATCCGAAGGGAAGGTCGCTCACGGGGTCCTCGATCCGGTCGGCCGTCATGCGGGTGTGGCGGTGGAATCTGCGCCCGGGGCGGCGGCGGAGTGGGGGACTCGGGGGCGGCTCCTGCGCGGCAGGCCCGCGCCGGGTGCACCGCCGGGCCTTCGCCTCGGGCAGGATGGACGTACGTGACACACGTCCGTACGCACATAAAGCTAACCGTGGAGGATGGCCGGTGAGTTCCCCGCCCTCGGACGTTCGCTCTGGGCTGACCGGAGGAGAGGAGGCGTCGGACACCACGGCGTCGCCGCCTCCAGCCTACGGCGGACGGCCGCTGACCGTGGCCGTGACCGGCGCAGCGGGCGTGCTGGGCGAGCGGGTCGCCGCCCGGCTGGTGGCCTCGCCGCACGTCCGGAAGGTCCTCGCGGTGGACGACCGCCGCGGCGACGTCCCCGGCGTGCAGTGGCGGGTCCTCGACGTTCGCGACCCCGCGGTGGCCGAACGGCTGTCCGGGGTGGACGTGGTGGTGCACCTGGCGATGGACTTCGGGATGGAGTCCGACGCGCGGGCCCGCAGCGCCTACAACGTGCGCGGCGCCCAGACGGTGCTGACCGCGGCCGCGGCCGCCGGGGTGCACCGGGTGGTGCTGTGCACCTCGGCGATGGTCTACGGCGCGCTGGCCGACAACGAGGTGCCGCTGGCGGAGGACTCCGAGCTGCGGGCCACCGAGGAGGCCTCGCTGGTCGGGGACCTGCTGGAGATCGAGCGGCTGGCCCGCCGCGCGCCGCGCGCCCACCCGGGCCTCCAGGTCACGGTGCTGCGACCGGCCGTGGTGGTGGGCCCCGGCGTGGACACCGTGCTGACCAGGCACTTCGAGGCGCCCCGGCTGCTGGTGGTGGCCGGGTCCCGGCCGTGCTGGCAGTTCTGCCACGCGGACGACCTGGCGGCGGCGCTGGAGTACGCGGTGCTGGGCCTGGTCGAGGGCGAGGTGACGGTCGGCTGCGACGGCTGGCTGGAGCAGGAGGACGTGGAGCGGCTGTCCGGGATCCGGCGGATGGAGCTGCCGGCCTCGCTGGCGCTCGGGACGGCGGCGCGGCTGCACCGGCTGGGCCTGACCCCGGCCCCGGCCGGGGACCTGGCGTACACGATGTACCCGTGGGTGGTGTCCGGCAGCAGGCTGCACGAGGCGGGCTGGCGCCCGGCGCACACCAACGAGCAGGTGCTGGCCGAGCTGCTGGCCCAGGTGTCCGGCAAGCACGCGGTGGCCGGGCGCCGGCTGGGCGGCAAGGAGGCGGCGACCAGCCTGGGGGCGGCCGGGGCGACGGTGGCGCTGGTCGGTACCGCGGCGCTGGTGCGCCGGGCCCGCAAGCGGCGCAGGTTCTGACCGGCCGGGGGCCGTGGACGGCACTTCTCGCGAGGTGAAATCCGCGTGTCACGGCGTGGAAAGGGCTTGCCCCGGGCCGTCCCGGATGGGGAATCATGGGGGCATGTCCGAGAACCACGACCCCATCCGGCTGCTCGCCATCCGTGACACCCCGCTCTCGCTGGACGAGGTGTACGAGGCGGTCGGCGACGACGCGGCCGGCGGCACCACCGTGTTCGTCGGGACGGTCCGGGACCACGACGGCGGCAGGTCGGTCTCCGCGCTGGAGTACAGCTGCCACCCCACCGCCGAGCAGGAGATGCGCCGGATCGCCGAGAAGGTGGCCGCGGACTTCCCGGTCCGGGCGCTCGCCGCGGTCCACCGGGTGGGCCGGCTGAAGATCACCGACAAGGCCGTGATCGTCGCCGTCTCCTGCGCCCACCGCGGCGAGGCCTTCGCGGCCGCCCGCCGGCTGATCGACGACCTCAAGCACGAGGTGCCGATCTGGAAGCACCAGGTCTTCGCCGACGGCGAGGAGGAGTGGATCGGCGCGGGCGGCTGCTGAGACCGGCCGCGGTGCCGCGGAACCGATCGGCACACCTCGTGCGTCCGTCGGGTCAGGCGCGCCGGGGCCTCACACGAACGGGTCTGCGACGGCGCCCCGGATACTCCCTGGAAGTGAGCCGATCGGCCGTCCCGTAACCCGGACGGCGCCGGCCGCGTTGTCCGCCGGAGTGGTTAATCTGCTCATAGACACGACGAGCTGGGAGTGCTGGTATGGGTGTGCTCGCCTGGTTGATCATTCCGATTGTCGCCGTCCTGGTCGCCGCCCTCTGGGCGGGGTGGGCCCAGCGGGCCCCGCGGGCGACCGGCGACCCGGCCTCACTCGCCGAGCACCGGCGCTTCATGGACGCCATGGAGCGCACCACCGCGGGAGCGGCCGCCCCCGGTGAGCGTTCCGGCCGGTAGCCCGGCGGGCGCCGCGTCAGCCCCGTCCCGTACTGTCGAGGCATGCCACGCCGCTCCGCGACGATGCTCGCTGCCACCCTGCTGCTCATAGCACTGCTCTGCGTCTCGGTGCTGATGAAGGTGCCGTACACGGAGATGAGCCCGGGGCCGACGTACAACACGCTGGGGAACCAGGGCGGCAAGCCGGTGATCAGCATCAGCGGGCACGAGTCGTACCCGACGGACGGGCACCTCAACATGACCACCGTCCAGGTCACCGGGGCCAAGTACGAGCCCAGCCTGGTCAACGCGGTGGTCGGCTGGCTGCGGGACGACGTGCTGGTGGTGCCGCACGACAACGTCTACCCGAAGGGGCAGTCGGACGCGGACGCCAAGAAGCAGAACGCCGAGGAGTTCGCCTCCTCCGAGGACAGCGCCCGCACCGCGGCGCTGAAGCAGCTGGGCATCCCGGTCGGCAGCGAGCTGATCGTGAAGTCGGTCACCGCGGGTGCGCCGGCCGAGGGCAGGCTGCACGCGGGCGACCAGATCGTGGCCGTGGACGGCACACCGGTCGGCGGGGTCGACCAGGTGGTGGCCGCAGTCACCAAGCACAAGCCGGGCGAGTCCGTGGTCTTCACCGTCGTGCCGCGGGTCAAGGACGCCGCCGGCGGCGCCACCGCGGCCCCGGGCGGGAAGACCGACGTCACCGTCCCGACCGTACGGGCCAAGGACCTCGACCCGAAGGCCCCGGCCGAGCGGGCCGAACTCGCCGTGGTGGGCATCGGCACCGGACTCAGGCACACCTACCCGTTCCAGATCGACATCGGCCTCCAGGACGTCGGCGGCCCGAGCGCCGGCCTGATGTTCTCGCTCGGCATCATCGACAAGCTGACCCCGGGCGGCGACCTCACCGGCGGGAAGTTCGTCGCCGGCACCGGGACCATCGACGACGACGGCAAGGTCGGCCCGATCGGCGGCATCTCGATGAAGCTGATCGCCGCCAGGGACGCCGGGGCCGAGTACTTCTTCACCCCGTCCTCGAACTGCGCCGAGGCCACCAAGAACACCCCGTCCGGGCTGACCCTGATCAAGGCGGACACGCTGGACGGCGCGCTGAAGTCGCTGGAGCAGGTCCGCTCCGGGCAGACCTCCGCGCTGCCGTCCTGCGCCGCCTCGTAGCCGGCCGGACAGCGGCCTCACAAGCCGCCGAGCAGCCGCCTCGCAGTCGTCGGGCCACCGCCGGGGAAGGCGGTCGGGGAAACCGGTCGGGAAAAGGCGTCAGGCGAAGGTCGCCAGCAGCGCCTCGGTCAGGCCGGGCACCAGGTCGGGGCCGGTCAGCACCTCGCGGGCGACGTCCTTGGACCGCAGCCGCAGGGCGATCTCCTTCTTGCCGCCGCGCAGCACCGCGGCGGTGATCCGCACCTCCTCGCGCTTGGGGTGGTTGGCCACCCACTCGGCGAGCTGGGTGTCGTTGGCGCCCCGCGGACGGGACTGCTCGGCGCCCGGCGGCAGCATCAGGCGCTCGACGACCAGGGCGCAGCCGGCCACGGAGTCGGGCCAGGCGATGGTGCCGAGGAACTTGTCGAGCTCCATGCCGGCCGGCAGCTCGTCCTGTTCGATCGGGGTGAGGCCGGCCGCGTCGCCGTCGGCGAGGCCGAGCTGCTTGGCGATCTTCGGGTTGGCCTTGCGCAGGGCGGCGCTGTCCACCAGGGCGAACAGCCGGGCCGGGAGGTCCCAGCCGAGGGTGGAGGCGTACTCGTCGATCTCCAGCGCGGCCCGGGTCAGCGGGGTGGCGGCCGGGAGCTTGGAGACGTCGTCGGGGGAGTTGTTCAGATCAGACGCGTCGGACATGTCTCAATCCTCACACGCCGGGCGGGGCACGCTCGCCGGGTGGTGCGGCGGGACGGCGCCGGCCGGGGTCGGGACGGGCCGGGAGGGCCCGGCGAGGGCCCGGTGCGGACGGTCGGCGGCGGGCGGAAGTCGTAACCGTCTGCTAACGGTGGGAACTCGGCCAAAGCCTGGTTAAGTTGCTCTGACGACCGAACGAATCCAGACGACACAGCCGAGGTGCCACCGTGGTCTTCCAGATGCCCGAACGCTCAGGGCCGGGTTTCCGGCGAAGAGTAGGCCCGCCCTCCCGGCGGGCGCGGGTGGCCCTGCTGACCCTGGGCGTGCTCGCGGTGCTCTTCCTGCTGTTCGTCATGTTCGCGGGGTTCTGGACGGACTGGCTGTGGTTCAGGTCGGTCCACTTCTCCTCGGTGTTCACCACCCAGCTGTGGACGAAGACCGGCCTGTTCGCCGTGTTCGGCCTGCTGATGGCGGTGATCGTCGGCTTCAACATCTGGCTGGCGCACCGGCTGCGGCCGCCGCTGTCGGCGATGTCGGTGGAGCAGCAGAGCCTGGACCGCTACCGGTCCGGCCTGGCGCCGTTCAAGCGCTGGGCACTGATCGGCGTTTCGCTGGTGATCGGCCTGGTGGCCGGTGCCGCGGCGTCCGGGCAGTGGCGGACCTGGCTGATGTGGACGAACTCGACCTCCTTCGGTGAGAAGGACGCCCAGTTCGGCATGGACGTCTCGTTCTACGCCTTCGACCTGCCGTTCTACGAGTTCGTGCTGGGCTTCGCGTTCAGCGCGGTGATCGTCTCGCTGCTGACCTCCGCGCTGGTGCACTACCTGTACGGCGGGCTGCGGCTCCAGGGCCCGGGCCGCCGGGCGAGCGCGGGCGCGCAGGGGCACCTGGCGGTGCTGCTGGGCGTGTTCGTGCTGCTGAAGGCCGTCGCGTACTGGCTGGACCGGTACGCGCTGGCCGTGAAGACCGGCTCCTACAAGGGCGTCTCCGGCTGGACCGGGCTGCGCTACGTGGACGCCAACGCGTTCCTGCCGGCCAAGACCATCCTGTTCTTCGTCGCGATCATCTGCGCGGTGCTGTTCTTCCTGACCCCGATCCGCCGCACCTGGGCGCCCGCCCTGATCGGCCTGGGGCTGATGGTGCTGTCGGCGGTGCTGATCGGCGGGCTGTACCCGGCGATCGTGCAGCAGTTCCAGGTCAAGCCGAACGAGCAGGCCAAGGAGACGCCGTACATCCAGAAGAACATCGACGCCACCCGCCAGGCGTACGGGATCGCGGACGCGCAGACCACCCCGTACTCCCCGCAGGGCACCACCAACTCCGAGGCGCTCAAGCCCGACGCGCAGACCATCTCGGACATCCGGCTGCTGGACCCGAACGTCGTCTCGCCGGCGTTCCAGTCGCTGGAGCAGCAGCGCAACTACTACGCCTTCCCGAACACGCTGGACGTGGACCGCTACGGCACCGGGCAGGACAAGCAGGACAGCGTGATCGGCCTGCGCGAGCTGGACCTCAACGGCGTGCAGCGCAACTGGATCAACGACCACTTCAAGTACACCCACGGCTACGGCGCGGTGGTCGCCAAGGGCAACCAGGTCGACGACAAGGGCCAGCCGGTCTTCACCGAGTCGGGTCTGCCGGCCACCGGCACGCTGGGCGACTACCAGCAGCGGATCTACTACGGCGAGAAGACCACCACGTACTCGATCGTGGGCGGCTCCAACAAGGAGATCGACTACACCGATCCCAAGACCGGCCAGAACGCCGAGACCACGTACGAGGGCAACAGCGGTGTCTCGCTGGACAACCCGCTGACCCGGGCCGCGTACGCGGTGCGCTTCGCCGAGCCGCAGATCCTCTACGCGGGGGCGATCACCGACGGCGCCAAGGTGATCTACAACCGGACGCCGAAGGAGCGGGTGGAGAAGGTCGCGCCGTGGCTGTCGATCGACGCCGACCCGTACCCGGTGGTGCAGGACGGCCGGGTGCTCTGGGTGCTGGACGGCTACACCACCTCGGACGGCTTCCCGTTCGCCTCGAAGACGACGCTGGGCGCCGCCACCAAGGACTCGCTGACCAACCAGCGCGGTGAGCTGCTGACCGCCGCCAACCAGGTCAACTACATCCGCAACTCGGTCAAGGCCACGGTGGACGCCTACACCGGCGAGGTGAAGCTCTACCAGTGGGACGAGAAGGACCCGGTGCTGAAGACCTGGATGAAGGCCTTCCCCGGCACCGTGGAGGCGAAGGCGGACATCCCGCAGACGCTGCTGCCGCACCTGCGCTACCCGCAGGACATGTTCAAGGTGCAGCGCGACCTGCTCGGCCAGTACCACGTCACCGACGCCAACTCCTTCTTCAACGGCAGTGACATCTGGCAGGTCCCGGTGGACCCGAGCAGCGACACCAGGCAGGTCCAGCCGCCGTACTACGTGACGGTGCGGATGCCGGACACCAACACCGCGAGCTTCTCGCTCACCAGCACGTTCGTGCCGAACCAGCGGCCCAACCTGGCGGCGTTCATGGCCGTCAACGCGGACCCGGGGGACGACTACGGGAAGATCCGCATCCTGAAGATGACCGGCGAGAGCGGCGCCCCCGGCCCCGGCCTGGTGCAGTCGAAGTTCAACTCCCGCCAGGAGGTGGCCAACCAGATCTTCGCCCTGAAGAGCGGTGGCGACGCCGAGCTGGAGTACGGCAACCTGCTGACCCTGCCGGTCGGCGGCGGACTGCTCAACATCGAGCCGGTGTACGTGCGGGGACGTGGCGCCAAGTACCCGACGATGCAGAAGGTCCTGGCGGTGTACGGGGACGACAACGTGGCGTTCGAGGACACCCTGGAGGCCGCGCTGAAGAAGGTGTTCGGCGGGGCGCCCCCGTCGACCACCCCGACCGCGCCGTCCACCGGGACGACGCCCACCAGCCCGACGAGCCCGACCAGCCCGACGACGCCCACCACGCCGGCGCCGGGCGGGACGATCTCGCCGGAGCTCCAGAAGGCGCTCTCGGACGCGGAGAAGGCGTACGGCGACAGCCAGACCGCGTTCAAGAACGGTGACTGGGTGGCCTACGGCACCGCCCAGAAGGCGCTCGGCGACGCCCTGAAGGCCGCCGAGGCGGCCCGCGGCGGCAGCCCGGCGCCCGCCCCCGGCGGCACTCCCGCCCCGGGCGCCACCGGCGGCGGATCACCCGCGCCGCAGCCGTAGCCCGCTGAGCTGCGGTAACCGTTTTCCGTTCCACCCCGCGCCCGTGCTATGGTTTATCCAACGGCGCGGGGTGGAGCAGCTCGGTAGCTCGCTGGGCTCATAACCCAGAGGTCGCAGGTTCAAATCCTGTCCCCGCTACAAAGGCCAGAGGCCCGGAGGATCATTCCTCCGGGCCTCTGGTGTTTCCGTCACCGTTCTCGCCCGGAAGCGGCGGGAACCGCTCCGGTACTATCGACCGTCGCCAAGGACGACGGCAGCGGGGTTTGTGGGGCTGAAGTGTCGGGAAATCGACAAAGCGCCGAAGCAATTCCGTCGGCTTCGGGTCGGCCCCGCCGGAATTCGGCCGGGGCAGGTGTACGCGGGTACTGGGTGATGCGACGATGGGACACATGGGGGACGGTGCACGGCTGCTGACCGGCCGTCGGATCCGGCGCCTCTCCTGGGAGTCCCCCCGGCCGCGCGCCGGGGCACGATGCCGCGACACTCTGGGGGAGCGGGAGTCGGCATGAGGCTGATCGGCAAGTCAGGCGCCAGGTCCGCGGCGGCCGTCGAGGCGGACACCGACGCCTGGGCGGAGAGCGCCGAGACCCCCGGAAGCCGTCCCGGAGCCCTGCCCGCCCAGCGCACCAGCGGACTGTCCGAGCGCCCCCCGACCCCGGGCTACGGGCCCGACAGCCTGGTCCACGTGCCGACCCGTCAGTTCGCCGCCGCCGTCGGCGCGTACGGGGAGGACTCCGGCGGGCAGCCGGCCGCCGGCACCGCGATCGACCCGGCCGGCCTCGACTCGACCAGCTTCGAATCCGCCCTCGCCGCCCGGGAGTCCGCCGCCCTGGAGGCCCGCCACCGGCAGGCCGCCGACAGCGGCGACCCGGACGCCGCCGGCCGGCTCGGCACCCT
>NZ_MSJQ01000266.1 GCF_014596515.1 Streptomyces sp. CBMA156 | reverse complement strand
AGCTGCGGCGGCACGTCGTACGCGGCGGCCGGCGGCTGCGGCGCGGCGGGCCGACCGGCCCGCAGACCGTACGGGTCCTGGCCGTCCTGCGGGTTCCCGTAGGCGTCCGCGGCGTACGGATCCTGGGCGTAGGTGTCGGCCACGTACCAGTCGCCGGACGGCGACTCGGCGCCCGGCCGGCTCTCACCGCGGCCCGGCGGCCGCTCCTCGCTGCGCCCGGTCATGTCACCTCTTCGCTGTCGTGGGGGGAGGCCGGCCCGGGGGTGCGGGGGGTCGGCGGTATCAAGGACCAACCTTCTCATCACCGGCGGCCCGATCCCGGCCATCCGGGCTGCTGCCGCGCGGTGTCTGTGCGGGACCGCCACCAGCGGTGTCGTCCGTCCCACCGGTCCCCTCCGGTGCGGGGGCCCCGGCGGGATCCTGCCCGGAACCCCGTTCCGCGCCCTCCGCGGTGTCCGCCGCCGGGCCCGGGGCCGGGCCTGTCGCGTCCGCCGCGGCGCCGCCCGCCGCCGGGCCGTCCCCGACCGGCTGGTCGCCGTCCTCGTGCTGCTGCCCGCCGCGCCGCTTGCGCTGGCGCACGAAGCGCAGCGCGGCCAGCAGCAGCAGGAGGCCGGCGCCCGCGAAGACGTACAGCACGCCGTTGGTCACCGAGGTGACGTCCACCCGGAACGGCTGCGGCTCGCCGTACGGCCGGGAGTCGGGGCCGGTGGTCCACAGCTGGGCGATCATCGCGACCTCCCCGTTGCTGTGCGCCTCGGCGTTGAAGCGGATGGTCACGCTCTGCGAGGCCGGGAGGACCAGTTGCTCCTCCCGGCTCACCCGCAGCCTGTTCGGCTGGGCCGAGGTGAGCACCAGCTTCAGGTTGGTGACCGTCTGGGTCAGGTCGTTGCGCACGCTGACCTGGAGCAGACCGGTGTCGCCGGCCAGGGTGACCCTGTTCTTCTTCGGCACCTGGACGGCTTCGGTCAGTTCCTTCAGGTACTTCGTGACGCCGGTGCGGTAGCTGTTCCCGGCCGCCGGCTGCCCGCGCCACTCGGTGGACAGCGAGCGGACCATCGCGGCGCTGAACGGACCGCGCACCCGCTGCGGCAGGGTGAGCACCCGCATCAGGGTGTCCAGGTCGTGCTGGATGCCGTCGGTGCTGCTCAGGTCGGCCGCCGAGAGTTCGGAGGCCCGGGTCTGGGGCGGGTAGTCGGTGGCCGCGGGGACGGCGGTGTTGGCCTTCGGGTCGGCCGCGGACTGGGCGACCGTGTCCAGCTTGACCGAGGAGATCCACTTGCCGTCCGCGGTCTGGAGGGCGTTCGCCAGCGCCTTGGCGTTGGCGGCGCTCAGCTCGCGCGGCGGCATCACCAGCAGCGCGCGCTGGTTCTGCGGCTGCTCGTGGGTGATCGCGAAGGTCTCGGCGAGGAAGCGCTGGGTCGCCTCGGTCTGCGCCTGCGGGCTGCTGAGGTCCTTCTCGAAGAGCGTGGAGACGGTCTCGTCGGCCACCACGGCGGTCTGCCCGTTGCCGATCGGGCGGACCGCGGTCGGGGTGTAGGTGAGGGCGTCGGACTCCGGCATGCTCCCGCCGTTGACCAGCACCAGCCCGCTGCCCGACTGCTGGGCGAGGGCGGCGACCTGCTGGTCGAGGTAGCCCTGGAACGGCCAGGCGACGTCGGAGCGGGTGTCCACGGCGAGCCGGCCCTCGACGGTCAGCCGGCCGGCCGTGGCCGCCTTGCCGAGCGCGACGGTCATCCCGGTCAGGTCGGCGCCGTTGTGCGCGATCGAGGCGAGGTCCGGGTCGGCGTACGGCAGCGCGACCACCTGGTGGCCCTGCTTGGCGACGGCGGCCCGCAGCTTGTCCAGCCAGGCGGCGGCGGCGGCCGAGCCGGTGCCCTGGACGACGTTGTCCTCCTTGGCCGACTTGCCGCTGTCCTCGGTGCCCGGCTTCTGCACCTTGTAGGGCTTGGTCATCGCGAGCGCGGTGTCCAGCAGGTCCGGGTCGATCACCCAGGTCAGGCCGTTCAGCCTGGCGCCGGTGTCGACCAGCTCGTACAGCCGGCCGCCGGGGGCGAACTCGGCGGCCAGGCTGTCGTCGCGCAGCACCGGGATGCTCTGGTCGGACTCGGCGAAGGTCTGCGCGGCCATCACCGGCGGGTGCACCAGCGGCCAGAGCGTGGTGACCTTCGTGGGCTGCGCCTCGGCGCCCGCGTTGTACGGCAGGAAGGTCCTGGCGATGCCCAGGGCGCGGTCGCGCGGGTTGTCGGCGGTCCCGCCCCAGGCGTCCACCGCCAGCTCGTACGCGCCGCTCGTGGAGAGCCCGAGGTCGCTCACCGCGACGCTCAGGGTGTACGGCTGGCTCTGCCCCGGGTTCAGCTCCGGCAGGGCGTACTGCGGGCTGTCCAGCTCGACGCCGTCCTTCGAGTCCGGCACCGAGCGGCCGGCCACGTTGGCCAGATCGCTGCGCCGGTCCAGCGGCTTGAGGGAGTACGGCTTGCGGACGGCCGCGTGGGCGCCCTTGACCGCCGTCTTGCCGGCGTTGGTGACGTTTCCGGAGATCGTCACGATGCCGTTCGGGACGGCCACCTGCGGGCTCAGCGCGTCGATGGTCATCACCACCGGGTACTCGGCCGTGACGGAGGAGTCGGAGGCCGGCCTGGCGTTGCCGCCGGCGGGCAGCGCGCCGGCCGGGGAGGCCGTGAAGAGGGTCAGGGCGGCCGCGCAGGCGGCGGCCAGGCGCAGGCCCGCCCGGCGGGCCCGCCGGGCCGGATGGCGCCCCTCGGCGGGGCGCTCGGCCCGTCCAGGCTGTCGGTGCGCTCCCAGGCCCGAGTGCCGTGCCGGCTCACTCACTCGCTTCGCCCTCGCCGTTCTCGATCGATTCGCCGCCGATGCCGTCCGGCGCGGTCCGCCCGACGGTCTTCGCTTTCACACTTCTGGAACTCTTCTGGAACTCTTCGCCCGACGCCGTCGCCGCACCGCCGCCGCGGGGATTCCGCGGACGGGGGCAGCACGCGACACCGCATCCCCCGTCCGGTGCCCGAGACTCGTCCACCGGCATGGTAACGATGCGGCCTGGGGTGCAGTGTTGCGGGCTGTGGGGTGAGACGCCCAAAACGCGCGGGCGGTTGACCTGTCGGGGCACGTACCCTTGTGAGCCGTGTCCACTGCCAATGAGCCCACCGCGCGCACCGACCGTTCCAGCACCGCCGTCCAGGCCGTACCAGGCCTGAGCGAGGCCCAGACCCTCGGCCTCCAAGAGCTGCTGCGGGTGTCGCCGGTCGCCGACGAGATCGCCCGCCGGTTCCAGGCGGCCGGTCACCGGCTGGCGCTGGTCGGCGGGTCCGTCCGGGACGCGCTGCTCGGCCGGCTCGGCAACGACCTGGACTTCACCACCGACGCCCGCCCGCAGCAGGTGCTCAAGCTGGTCAAGGGCTGGGCGGACGCGGTCTGGGACGTCGGCATCGCCTTCGGCACCGTCGGCGCCCGCAAGGACACCCCCGAGGGCTCCTTCCTGATCGAGATCACCACCTACCGCTCCGAGGCGTACGACCGCACCTCGCGCAAGCCCGAGGTGACCTACGGCGAGACCATCGAGGAGGACCTGGTCCGCCGGGACTTCACGGTCAACGCGATGGCCGTCGACCTGCCCGGCCGCGGCTTCGTCGACCCGCACCACGGCCTGGACGACCTGGAGGCCCGGGTGCTGCGCACCCCCGCCACCCCGGAGGAGTCCTTCTCCGACGACCCGCTGCGGATGATGCGGGCCGCCCGCTTCGCCGCCCAGCTCGACTTCGACCCGGCGCCCGACGTGGTCGCCGCGATGGCCGCGATGGCCGAGCGGATCACCATCGTCTCCGCCGAGCGGGTCCAGGCCGAGCTGAACAAGCTGCTGCTGGCCGAGCACCCGGTGAAGGGCCTGCGGCTGCTGGTCGACACCGGCCTGGCCGGGTACGTGCTGCCCGAGCTGCCCGCGCTGCGGCTGGAGCGGGACGAGCACCACCGGCACAAGGACGTCTACGAGCACTCGCTGACCGTCCTGGAGCAGGCCGTCGCCCTGGAGCAGGACGGTCCCGACCTCACCCTGCGGCTGGCCGCGCTGCTGCACGACATCGGCAAGCCGCGCACCCGCCGCTTCGAGTCGGACGGCCGGGTCTCCTTCCACCACCACGAGGTGGTCGGCGCCAAGATGACCCGCAAGCGGATGCGCGAGCTCAAGTACTCCAAGGAGCTCATCGAGGACGTGTCGCGCCTGGTCGAGCTGCACCTGCGCTTCCACGGCTACGGCGGCGGCGAGTGGACCGACTCCGCGGTGCGCCGCTACGTCACCGACGCCGGTCCGCTGCTGGAGCGCCTGCACAAGCTGACCCGCTCGGACTGCACCACCCGCAACAAGAAGAAGGCCACCGCCCTCTCGCGCACCTACGACGGCCTGGAGACCCGGATCTCCGAGCTGCGGGAGCGGGAGGAGCTGGACGCCGTCCGCCCGGCGCTGGACGGCAACCAGATCATGGAGCTGCTCGGCCTCACGCCGGGCCCGCAGGTCGGCAAGGCGTACAAGCACATGCTCGAACTCCGGCTGGAGCACGGCCCGATGGAGCACGACGAGGCGGTCTCGGCGCTGCGGGACTGGTGGGCCGGGCAGCAGGGCTGAGCCCGGCTCCGGACCTCCGGGGACGGCTGCGGACACGACACGAGGGGTGGCCCCGGCGTTCGGCCGGGGCCACCCCTCGTCCGGTTCCGGCTACTTGACCTGCTTCAGGCAGAGCACGTAGTCGAGGACCGGGAGGTTGGGGTGCTTGCTGGTGTACCAGCTGTCCGACTTCGGCTGCTTCTCGCAGGACTTCTCGTCGGAGGTGGCGAGGTACTTGTAGACGATCTTGTACTGCGCCTTGGCGTCCGTGCAGGGCACCACGGTGATCTTCGGGTGGGTGTCGGTGGTCTCGCTGGTGCCGTTCGCGTTGCGCAGGCAGTCGCCGACACCGGCCGAGTCGACCTTGGAGTCCGAGTCGGTCGGGGTGGTGACCGGCGGGAGCGTGAGGGTCGGCGTCGGCACCGTGAAGGTCGGCGAGGGGAAGGCCGGCGGCGGGAGCGTGAGGGTCGGCGTCGGCAGCGGGGTGGGCGAGAACGAAAGCAGGGTGGGGGACGGGGTCGGGTCGGCGACCGGGCCGTCCTTCTTCGGGCCGAGCACCCCGGTGGCGGCCAGGGTCAGGGCGACCGCCAGCGAGACCGGCACCAGCAGCATCGCGATGTGCGGCCGGCTGGTCAGCGGGACGCCCGGGTCCAGTTGCGGGCCGTGGCTGCCGGGGACGGGGTGCGGCAGCTGCTTGAACCTGTTGTGCGGGCCGAGGTTCAGCAGCAGCGTGATCGGGGTCAGCAGCCAGGACACCAGGCTCCACCAGCCCTGGACCAGCGTCCGGGCCGACATGTCGCGCACCGTCGCCGTGCCGCAGGTGCGGCAGAACGGGCCGGTCATCCGCAGCATCCGGAAGGCGATGATCAGGCCCTGGTGGCCGCGGACGGTGGCGTTCACCGCCGGGTAGCCGCCGCAGAACCGGCAGGTGGTGCCGTCCATCGGGGGCGGTGGCGGCGGGTACCCGTAGCCGTAACCGTCCTGCGGCGGGCCGCCGTACGGTGGCCCGGGCGGCGGCGGGGGGCTCGGGTAGCCGTACCCGGGGGGCGGTGGCGGCGGTGGCGGGGCGCCGTAGGAGCCGCCGGAGGCGTACGGGTTGCCGTCGCCCGGTGGCGGGCCGTACGGCATCTGGGGCGGAGGCGGAACGGACAAGGTGGTCCCCCGGGAAGGAGTGGCGGAAGAGGTCAGGACTTCTTCACCGGCGGGACGCCGGTGGTGGCGGGCGTCAGCGAGCCCAGGCAGAGCACGTACCGCTTCTTGTTCCAGCGGCGGCCGCTCTTGCCCGACACCGTGCTCGCGGTCTGCTGCGTCTGCTTGCAGCGGGTCACGTCGGTGGTGCCCTCGAACTTCGCCAGCACGCGGTAATTCGCTTTGGGGTCAGTGCACTTGACGATCTCGACGTCGCGGGATCCGCTCGCCTGGACGCAGTCGCCCGGCTTGGCGCTGCTGACGCTCGGCCCGGCGACGAAGTAGCTCACCGCCAGCGCCAGGCAGCCGCCGACCACCCCGAAGATCCGCAGCTTGGAGCGGAGGCCGCGCTTGGCGGACGGCGCGGGCGGCGCCGCGGGGGCGGACTGCGGGGGGACGTACGGCCCGGGGGGCGGCTGCTGCCCGTACGGCCCGGGGGCCGGCTGCCCGTACGACGGCTGTCCGTAGGGCTGCTGCCCGTACGGTTGCTGTCCGTAGGCCGGTGGCGGGCCGTAGCCGGCCGGCGGCGGCGGCGCGGGCTGCCCGTAGGCCGGCGGCGGCCCGTACGGCGCGGCCGGCGGCGGAACGGGTGCCCCGTACGCCGGTGCCCCGTACGCCGGTGCGCCGGGCGGGCCCGCCGGGGCTGGTGACGGCTGGGCGTACGGATTCGGCGGTGTGCTCATCAGTTCGTCCCCCGAGACGGAATTCTGTCGTTCCGACAGGTTGAGTACCTTAGCGAGTCGGTCGGACGCCGTCGGCCCGAGCCCCCGAGGGGCCTCAGGAGGCCTGGTCACCGGGGGAGCGGGCTCCGGCGGGCGGCGCGCAGGTAGAGGACCGCCGTCAGGGCGTATACCCCGGCGACCCCGACGACCACCGTGACGGAGCGGCCGGACAGCGGCAGCACCAGCGCGGTGACCAGGGCGGCGGCCACGAAGGCGACGTTGAACAGCACGTCGTAGATGGCGAAGACCCGGCCGCGGAACTCGTCCTCGACCGACTCCTGCACCGCCGTGTCGGCGCAGATCTTGGTGCCCTGGGTGACCACCCCGAGCAGCAGGGCGGCGATCAGGCAGGGCACCAGCGTGAAGCTCAGGCCGAGCGCCGGGACGAAGACCACGGGGGCGACCAGGCAGGCCGTCATCCACCCGGCCAGGCCCAGCCGGCGGGTGCACCAGGGGCTGACCACCGCGGCGACGAAGAAGCCGGCGGCGGACAGGCCGACCGCCTGGCCGAGGGTGACCAGCCCGGCCGCGCTGTCGGTCGGGTCGTTGAAGGTGTACCTGGCGAGCATCACCACGACCACGATCAGCACGCCGTAGCAGAACCGGGCCGCGGTGACGGCGGCCAACGCGTGCACGGCGGGCCGGCAGTCCCGCACCAGGTGGCGCACGGCGGCGCCGAGTTCGACGGCGGCCCGGACCAGCGCCTGGCCGAGCGCGGGGCGGTCCCCGTGCTGATCGGGGCCGAGCAGGTCGCGGTCCATCCGCCGGGCGGCCAGGGCGGCCGCCAGGTAGAGCAGCGCGGCCACCGTGACCAGGGCGGCGTCGGCCTTCGGGCCGGGCGCCATCAACTGGTGCAGCAGGAAGCCGATGCCCCCGCCCGAGGCGGCGGCGACCGTGCCGAGGGTGGGGGAGAGGGCGTTGGCGGTGACCAGCTGGTCCTGCTCCACGACCCTGGGCAGGGCGGCGGACAGGCCGGCCAGGATGAACCGGTTGAGCGCGGTGACCAGCAGGGCCGAGGCGAAGAACAGCCAGGTCGGCGCCTCCGCCAGCAGCAGCGCACCGGTGCCCAGGCCCAGTCCGAAGCGGGCCAGGTTGCCGAAGTAGAGCACCTGGCGGCGGCGCCAGCGGTCGAGCAGCACACCGGCGAACGGGCCGATCACCGAGAACGGCAGCAGCATCACGGCCAGCACCGAGGCGATGTCGGCGGGGGAGGACTGCTTCTCGGGGGAGAAGACCACGTACGCGGCGAGCGAGACCTGGAAGACGCCGTCCGAGAGCTGGGAGAGCACCCGGGCGGTCAGCAGCCGCCGGAAGTCGCGACCCTGCATCAGGCCGAGGAGCGTGGCCCGGTGTGCGGACCGGTGGGTGCTGCCGTTCTCGGTGATCGCCACCCGCCCAGGGTGCCATGGAACCGGTCGCTGTTTCACGTGAAACATTGGCCTCGAAAACGTGAAGAGCCCGCGATCCGGAGACCGTGGGCTCTTCTGCCGGGCTACGAGCGGTCAGCTCGGCGCGTCATGTTCGACAGCGGCGAGCTTCGCGAGACTCACAAGCTCGACAATCGCGAACTTCGCGACGCTCAGCGCACCGTGCTCGACAATCGCGAACTTCGCGAGGCTCAGCGCACCGTGCTCGACAATCGCGAACTTCGCGAGGCTCAGCGCTCGACCTCACCGCGGATGAACTTCTCGACGTTCTCGCGGGCCTCGTCGTCGAAGTACTGGACCGGCGGGGACTTCATGAAGTACGAGGAGGCCGAGAGGATCGGGCCGCCGATGCCGCGGTCCTTGGCGATCTTCGCGGCGCGCAGGGCGTCGATGATGACACCGGCGGAGTTCGGGGAGTCCCAGACCTCCAGCTTGTACTCCAGGTTCAGCGGGACGTCGCCGAAGGCCTTGCCCTCCAGGCGGACGTAGGCCCACTTGCGGTCGTCCAGCCAGGCCACGTAGTCCGAGGGACCGATGTGGACGTTCCGGGCACCCAGCTCGCGGTCGCGGATCTGCGAGGTGACGGCCTGGGTCTTGGAGATCTTCTTGGACTCCAGGCGCTCGCGCTCGAGCATGTTCTTGAAGTCCATGTTGCCGCCGACGTTCAGCTGCATGGTGCGCTCGAGGATGACACCGCGGTCCTCGAACAGCTTGGCCATCACGCGGTGCGTGATGGTCGCGCCGACCTGGGACTTGATGTCGTCACCGACGATCGGCACGCCGGCCTCGGTGAACTTGTCCGCCCACTCCTTGGTGCCCGCGATGAACACCGGCAGGGCGTTCACGAAGCCGACCTTGGCGTCGATGGCGCACTGGGCGTAGAACTTGGCCGCGGCCTCGGAACCGACGGGCAGGTAGCAGACCAGGACGTCGACCTGCTGGTCCTTGAGGACCTGGACGACGTCGACCGGCGCCTCGTCCGACTCCTCGATGGTCTCCAGGTAGTACTTGCCCAGGCCGTCGAGGGTGTGGCCGCGCTGGACGGTCACGCCGGTCGGCGGGACGTCGCAGATCTTGATGGTGTTGTTCTCGCTGTTGCCGATGGCGTCGGCCAGGTCGAAGCCGACCTTCTTGGCGTCGACGTCGAAGGCGGCGACGAACTCCACGTCACGGACGTGGTAGTCACCGAACTGGACGTGCATCAGCCCGGGGACCCTGCCGGCCGGGTCGGCGTCCTTGTAGTACTCGACACCCTGCACCAGCGACGCGGCGCAGTTGCCCACGCCCACGATGGCTACGCGAACCGAACCCATTCCGGTTGCTCCCTGTGATCTCATGAGGACCGCCGGGGTAGGCGGAACTCGTCCTGCTTCTTCGATGACTGCATGTACGGGCGCGAGGCGCCCGATCCTGCCGCGCGGCACAGGGCTGGCGCGGTGTCAGCGCTCCTCGGCGGAGCGCCCCGGGCGGTCGTACGGTGGCCCGGACGGGTCCGTGGACCCGGCTTCCCGGCCACGGCCGTCCGAAGTCTTGTGGGGACCGGCGGCGGGGTCGCCACCGGTGTCGGGGCCGATCCGGCCGGTGCGGTTGGACCGCTCGGTCTCGATCAGCTCGTTGAGCCAGCGGACCTCACGCTCCACCGACTCCAGTCCGTGCCGCTGGAGTTCGACGGTGTAGTCGTCGAACCGCTCACGGGCGCGGGCCAGCGAGTTGCGCATCCGCTCCAGCCGCTCCTCCAGCCGGCTGCGGCGCCCCTCCAGGACGCGCATCCGCACGGCCCGGTCGGTCTGGCCGAAGAAGGCGAAGTGCACGCCGAAGTGCTCGTCCTCCCAGGCGTCCGGGCCGGAGTCGGCGAGCAGTTCCTCGAAACGCTGCTTCCCCTCGGCGGAGAGCCGGTAGACGATCTTGGACCGCTTGCCGTTGAGGGCGGTGGCCGGGACGTACTCGACGTCCGGGTTGTCCTCGACCAGGAAGCCCTGAGCGACCAGGTTCTTCAGGCAGGGGTACAGCGTCCCGTAGGAGAGTGCGCGGAACGTCCCGAGCAGGATGTTGAGGCGCTTGCGCAGCTCGTAGCCGTGCATCGGGGCGTCGTGGAGCAGGCCGAGGACGGCGAACTCCAGCACTCCTGAGCGTCTGCCCACTGCCGTCGTCCTCCTCCCTCTCGGCCTCGGTCCGGCCGCTGCATCCGGCGGTATTCCGCTTCGATGTATCGGCTCGATATATCGAGAACAGTAAACCCGACCCCCGGAACGGGCAAGGGGGGCGCGCGTGAACGTGATCACAAGCCGACGCGCGGACGGCATTGGCAACGGGCGTGTAATGATCTGTTGCCGTTTTGCGGGCATTGGCAACTGATGTCCGATTAGTTGTATATCCGTGCTGCGTACGCTGTCGCGTGTGCACGAGGACCACCTCCGGGATCAGGGCGGTTGGCGGGCATCGGACGTGAACCCTGCCTTCAGGCTGGAAACGCCTGGCGAGGAGTGGCTGGAAGATGAGCGAGCGACGGCGAAGGACGCCCAACCCGGGCGGTGACGGGCAGCAGCCCCCGGGCGGCGGAGGCCGTCAAGGCGGGGGGCCGGGGCCCGACGAGCTGCGCTCGGACGGCGTCGGCCGGGGGCGCCCCTCGGGGGTCAGGGAGACCGCACAGCAGCCCCGGATGACCCGTGCGGAGATGCGCAAGGCCGCCCAGAAGAAGGGCAAGGGCGGCCCCGGGCGCGGTGCCGCCGCGGGCTCCGCCGCCGCGGCCGCCGGCCCCGGCAAGAAGCGGTTCATCGACTACCCGCGGTTCGGCAAGACCGGCGTCCGGCGCTGGCTGCCCTCCTGGCGGCAGTGGCTGAGCGGCGTCCTGGTGGTCTTCGGCTGCTTCGTCGGCCTGGTGTTCTACCTGTACCAGACCACCGAGGTCCCGAAGCTGAACGAGCTGGTGAAGGACCAGAACACCATCTACTACTGGGCCGACAACACGGAGATGACCCGCAAGGGCCAGACCAACCGTCAGATCGTCGAGCTCAAGGACATCAGCCCGCACCTCCAGCACGCCGTCATCGCCGCGGAGAACAAGACCTTCGAGACCGACAGCGGCATCGACCCCAAGGGCATGCTCCGCGCCGTCTACAACATGGCGAAGGGCGGTGAGACCCAGGGCGCCTCGACGATCACCCAGCAGTACGTGAAGAACGCCTACCTGAGCCAGGAACAGACCCTCAGCCGCAAGGTGAGGGAGTTCTTCATCACGCTGAAGATCAACCAGGACAAGGAGAAGAGCGAGATCCTCACCGGGTACCTCAACACCAGCTGGTTCGGCCGCGGTGCGAACGGTGCCCAGGCGGCCGCCCAGGCGTACTACGGGGTGGACGCCAAGGACCTGGACATCTGCCAGAGCGCCATGCTGGCCGGGCTGCTCAAGGGTGCGACGTACTACGACCCCACCAACCCGGACAACAAGGAACGGGCCCAGGGCCGGTGGAACTGGATCCTGGAGCAGATGGTGGACACCAAGGCCATCACCCCGGAGGAACGGGCCAAGTGCACCACGTTCCCCGCCCCGCTCCCGCAGAAGCCCAGCTCCAACATGAACGGTGAGGTCAGCTACCTGGTCGACACCGCCAACAAGTACGTGCTGGCCACCGACAAGACGATCACCCAGCAGATGATCGACCGGGGCGGCCTGAAGATCTACACCACCTTCGAGAAGGACAAGGTCGACGCCCTGAAGAAGGCGGTCGACGACGTCAAGTCGGAGAACCTCGACCCGGCGAAGCGGCCGAACAACGACACCAACATCCAGTTCGGCTCCGCGAGCATCCGTCCCGGCGACGGCGCGATCATCGCCCTCTACGGCGGCGACGGCGTGGAGAACGGCCACTTCGACAACAACGCCGACGCCACCGGCGTCCAGGTCGGCTCGACCTTCAAGCCCTTCGTGCTGGCCACCGCGATGCAGGTCGGCGTGCAGACCGCGAAGGACGACAAGGGCAAGCCGAAGCGGATCAACTCCGACAGCCGCTACCTGGCCGACGACATGTCCGAGATCCGCAAGCCGGACGGCTCGCTGGTGATCGGCGACGACGGCAAGCCGTACCGGCAGAAGAACGAGGACTCGGGCAAGCGCGGCTACGTCTCGCTGCGGCAGGCCATGCAGTACTCGTACAACGTGCCCTTCGTCCAGCTCAACCAGGACGTCGGCGGCCAGAACGTGGCCGACATCGCGGTGCAGATGGGCGTCAAGAAGGACAGCCTCGCCGACCCGAAGACGGCGACCTTCCCGCTCGGCACCTCCACCATCAGCCCGATCCGGATGGCCACCGCCTACGGCACCCTGGCGGCCAGCGGCAAGGAGGCCGAGCCGTACTCGGTCACCAAGGTCGAGGTGAGCGGCGTGGAGCGCCCGGGCTTCGGCAAGAAGGAGCTCAAGGTCGCGCTGGAGCCGGCCGTCGCGGACAACGTCACCGACTCGCTGGTGAACGTGGCGGTGAACGGTACCGGCAAGAAGACGAAGGAGCTGGGCCGCCCGGTGGCCGGGAAGACCGGTACCACCGACCAGAACAAGTCGGCCTGGTGGGTCGGCTACACCCCGCAGCTGGTGACCAGCGTCGCGATGTGGCGCGAGGACCCGAGCAAGCACGAGCGGCAGTCGCTCAACGGCACCGGCGGCAAGGAGTCCATCCACGGTGGTGACATCCCGACCGACGTCTTCACCCGGTACATGAAGGCCGCGCTGGCCAACGAGAAGAAGATGGACTTCCCGACCCCGCAGCCGGTCGGCACCGCGGTGGACTCCTCCGGTGCGCCGTCCACGGCCACCCCGACGACGGCCGCTCCCACGACCGAGACCCCGTCGGCCCCGCCGCAGACCCAGTCGCAGGCGCCGCAGCCGCCCGTGCAGCCGCAGCAGCCCACCACCCCGACCTGCGTGCCGGGCGTGGACTGCCCCGGTGACCAGCCGACCCAGACGGCGACCAAGAACCCGCCGCACCCCAGCAACACCTGTCTGCCGTTCGTCGGCTGCCCGACGACCCCGGCGCCCGGGGACAGCACCCCGCCGGGCGGCGGCAGCGGTGGCAACGGCGGCAACGGCAGCGGTGGCACCGGCGGCGGCAAGCCGACCGGCGGCGGCAAGCCGACGCCGAGCAGCACCGGCGGCCTGCAGGGCGGGCCGGGCGGCGGCCAGTAGCCACCGTCCGGCGGAACCAGGAACGGCGGTGGCGGTCCTCCTCGGAGGGCCGCCACCGCCGTTTTCCGTCCGGGCGCCGCCGTGTTTCCTCACGGGCACCGCCGTTCTCGTCCGGGCGCCGCCGTTCCTCCCGCACGGGCACCACGGCTCCCCGGCAGCGGCGCCGCCACCGTCATGGCCGTTTCGTCACGATTGGCGAACCCGCCCGCCGTCCGGCATGCAGACCGTTGCGGGGTCCTCCTCGTCCCAGCGGGACCGGTGCGGCAGGATGTCCGGCATGACGTCGAGCGATCGTGACGAATCCGCCGGCCCGGTCGGGTCCGGCGCCGCCGCAGGGCCCACCCCGGCAGCCGTCGCCACGGCCGCGCCGTCGGCCAACACCGTGGTCGTCCCGGCCGACGAGGATCCGGTGGCGGCGGCCGGCAGCGAGCTGTTCGGCGGGCCCCCCGGGCGCCGGGCCCTGCTCGGCGTCTCCTGGTGGATCCCGGCGCGCTTCCTGGCGCTCGCGGTGATCGTGGTCTCGGTGCTCGGCATGGTGCAGAAGCTGCCCTGCTACGAGCAGGCCTGGTTCCAGCCGGGCTCGCCGCAGTACGTGCACGCCTGCTACAGCGACATCCCGCACCTGTTCTCCGGACGCGGCTTCGCGGCCGGGCTGCACCCGTACGTGGACCGCATCCCGGGCTCCTCGGGGGACCTCCAGTACCTCGAGTACCCGGTGCTGACCGGCCTGTTCATGCAGGTCGCGGCCTGGCTGACGCCCGGCGGCGGGGACCAGCAGAGCCAGGAGCAGTGGTTCTGGGCGATCAACGCCGGGATGCTGATGGCCTGCGCGGTGGTCGCCGCGGTGGCGCTCTCGCGCACCCACCGGCGCCGGCCGTGGGACGCGCTGCTGTTCGCGCTCGCCCCCGTCCTGCTGCTCAACGGCACCGTCAACTGGGACCTGCTCGCGGTCGCCCTGGCCGCTGTCGCGATGGCCTGGTGGTCCGGCGCCCGGCCGGGCTGGGCCGGCGTCTTCATCGGTCTGGCCACCGCCGCCAAGCTCTATCCGCTGCTGCTGCTCGGCCCGCTGCTGGTGCTCTGCTCGCGGTCCGGCAGGTGGCGCGAGTTCCGGCTGGCGCTGGGCGGGGCGGTCGGCTCCTGGCTGCTGGTCAACCTGCCGATCATGATGGCCAACTGGCAGGGCTGGTCGACCTTCTACGTGTTCAGCAAGCACCGCGGCGAGGACTACGGCTCGTTCTGGCTGATCCTGATGCAGAGCCGCGGCGCCGGGCTGGCCGACCTCGACCTCTACATCGGCGTGCTGATGGTGCTGGGCTGCCTGGCCATAGCGTGGCTCGGCCTCTCGGCCCCGCGCCGGCCGCGCTTCGCGCAGCTGGCCTTCCTGGTCGTCGCGCTGTTCGTGCTGGCCAACAAGGTGTACTCGCCGCAGTACGCGCTCTGGCTGCTGCCGCTCGCGGTGCTGGCCAGGCCGCGCTGGCGGGACTTCCTGATCTGGCAGGCCTGCGAGGTGCTCTACACCCTGGGCATCTGGTCCCACCTGGGCTTCGTCACCGGCTCCAAGCAGCACGGGCTCGGCGAGGGCTGGTACCACTTCGCGGTCGCGCTGCACCTGCTCGGCACGCTCTACCTGGTCGTCATGGTGGTCCGCGACGCCCTCGACCCGGACCACGACCCGGTCCGCTGGGACGGCAGCGACGACCCCTCGGGCGGGGTGCTGGACCACGCCCCGGACGTGTTCGTGCTGGGCACCGCCCGCCGGCTGCGCGAGGAGGAGAGCTACGCCGGGTACGCGCCGGCCGGCCCCGAGCAGTGGCTGAACGAGCCCGAACTGCCGGAGCCGGCCGAGAAGCCGTAGCCGCGCCTCAGCGGCTCAGCGGTCCACCACGCGGTCGAAGTGCGTGGTGGTGTGCCGGACCTGGAGACCGAGCTCCTCGCCGATCGCCGGCGGGGCGGTCTCCGCGTCCAGGAACAGCAGCGAGACCTGCATGTGCGGCGGCTCGGCGAACCACAGCTGCTTGCCGGCCCAGTGGAACGGCGACTTGGTCTTGTTGACGGTCGCCAGACCGGCCCGGGCGATGCCCTTGGCCCGGGCCCCCATGCTCTGCACGTACTTGGGCGCCTCCAGGCCGATGCCGTGCGCGGTGCCGCCGGCGACCACCAGGATGTGGCCGTCGGAGGGCGCCGGGTGCTGGCGGTAGCCGTAGCGGTCGCCCTTCTTCAGCGGGGTGACGTCCAGGACGGTGGCCCTGACCTCCAGCGCGGCGTGGTCGCCCAGCCAGAGCCTGGTGCCGATCCGGGCCCGGAAGACCGTCCGCGGGTAACGCTGGGCCAGCTGCTCCATGCCGGCCGCGCCGAGGTGGCTGACGAACACGGTGTGCACCGGGATGCCGGCCGCCACGGCGGTGTCCACCCAGTGGGCGACCTCCTCGACCGGGCTGGAGCCGTCCGGCCGGTCCATCGGCAGGTGCAGCGCCAGCCCCTCGAAGCTGACGCCGTCCAGCTCGGCGGCGGCGGTGCGCAGGTCGTCCGCGCTCACGCCGTGCCGGCGCATGGTGGTCATGCACTCCAGCACCACCCGGGCGCCGTGCAGCGACCGCAGCGCCGCCACGCTCGCGACCGTCCGGATCACCCGGGCGTGCGGTAGTGGCAGTATCTCCTCGCCGACCCGGTAGGGGGTGAGCACCAGCAGCTCACCGCCGTACCACTCGGCGACGTCGGCCGCCTCGTACGCGGTACCGACGGCGAGCACCCCGGTGCCCAGCAGCGTCGCCTCCTCGGCCAGCCGGTGGTTGCCCAGGCCGTAGCCGTTCCCCTTGGCGACCGGGACCAGCCCGGGGAACTCGGCGAGGACGGAGCGCTGGTGGTCGCGCCAGCGTTCGGTCTCGAGGTAGAGCGACAGCGTCATCGGGTCAGTCTCCTCAGCGGCGGGACATGTAGAGGTCGAGGGCCTTGTGCAGCAGCTTGTTGAGCGGGAAGTCCCACTCGCCGAGGTACTCGGCCGCCTGGCCGCCGGTGCCGACCTTGAACTGGATCAGGCCGAACAGGTGGTCGTTCTCGTCCAGGGTGTCACTGATGCCGCGCAGGTCGTACACCCCGCCGCCGAGGGCGTAGGAGTCGCGCATCATCCGCCACTGGATGGCGTTGGACGGCTTGACCTCGCGCTTGTGGTTGGCCGAGGCGCCGTAGGAGTACCAGACGTGCTCGCCGACCACCAGCATCGTGGTCGCGGCCAGCGGCTCGCCCTCGTGGTAGGCGATGTAGAGCCGCATCCGGTTCGGGTCCTCGGCGGTGAGGGCGTTCCACATCCGCTGGAAGTAGGCCAGCGGGCGCGGGGTGAACTTGTCGCGCTCGGCGGTGACCAGGTAGAGCTGGTGGAAGATCGGCAGCTCGTCGTAGCCGCCCTGGACGACCTCGACGCCGC
This sequence comes from Streptomyces sp. CBMA156, assembly GCF_014596515.1. Lineage (GTDB taxonomy): Bacteria > Actinomycetota > Actinomycetes > Streptomycetales > Streptomycetaceae > Kitasatospora. Next base: position 11,714 of record NZ_MSJQ01000266.1, on the reverse strand, counting down.
TCTTCTCGGCCTTCTTGATGTTGCGGCGCCAGAGCTGGTTGAAGCCCTTCTGGATGTCGTCCAGCGAGCGGTTGGCCAGCGGCACCTGGAAGACGTAGCGGGGCTGGACGTCGCCGAAGCCGGCGCCGCCCTCCTCGCCCTGGAGCCAGCCGGCCTTGCGCAGCCGGTCGGCCACCTCGAAGGCGCGGGCCTCGTACCAGTCGGCCTCGACGTCGCGCAGGCGCTTGGCCTGCTTGGCGGCGATGGCCTCCTTGATGGTGGGGGCGTCCCAGCGGCGGATGACCACCGGCGGGCCCATCTTCACCGAGAACGCGCCCTGGGACTTCAGGTGCGCCAGCATCGGGGAGAGCCAGCGGTCGAGGTCGCGGTCGAACCAGTCGATGACCGGGCCCTCGGGCAGGTAGGCGAGGTAGCGCTTGAGCTTCGGCAGCTGGCGGTAGAGCACCAGGCCGGCGCCGACGAGCTGGTTGGCCTCGTCGAACCAGCCGATCGACTCGGAACGCCACTCGGCCTTCACGTCGCCCCACGACGGCACCTGCATGTGGCTCGCCGAGGCGCGGCTCCTGATGAAGGCGAGGTGCTCCTCGCGGGTGATCGTCCTCAGGCGCAGGCTCATTGCTCGGTGCTCCTCGTCGGTCGGGCTGCGGTGGCCCAGGTTCTCGGGCTGACCTTATCGTCCGGGGCCCGGGCACCCGTTCCGGCGGGCACGGCGGCGCCCCCGTCGGGTACCTGTCTCCTCTGCAGATACGCGACGGGGGCGGCGAGGGTTCCGGATCGGCCCTGTGGGCTCGGTCCCAGCGGGCGGGCGCGGGGGCGGTTCAGCCCCAGAGACCGCCCCGGGCGATGCCGAGGTAGAAGCCGAGGGCGGCGGCGCCGAGCGAGACCATCAGGACGAAGCGCTCGGCGGTGGTGACCGAGACGAACATGCCCCACAGGCCGGCGACGATCCCGAACAGGCCGGTCCACGAGGTCAGCAGGTGCAGGTTGTGGAAGAACGAGGTGGTGAAGGCGATCACGCCCAGCAGGGCGGTGACGCCCACCAGGGTGTTCTCGCGGGGGTGCGGGTGGCCGTCGGTGTTCAGCGTGAGCGCGGGCATGCGGTGGACGGACTGGGCCATGGGTCCCACCTCCTGGCGTGGAGACGAACGGGCAGGAATCCCGTTCCGTCCAGATTGCGGCGGTTGGGTCACTCTCACAACCCCTATGCGTTTTGTTCGGCCGTCCGGGTGCAGGTAGGCTGTGCCGTCTGCACTGGTGTAGTTGTGCCCCCTTTGCGCCCTCTTCCGGGCGACACCCCCTGTCGGGTGGAGCGGGGGCCGACTGTCCGACCCGGCCGCTACGGTGGGCCGGAGTCGTCGTCACCGCACCGGTGCCGACGCTACGCACAACCCTCCTGCCACGGAGAGACCGTGGCCGCTGAGTCCAAAGGAGGTGGGTTACTCATGCGTCACTACGAGCTGATGGTCATCCTCGACCCCTCGGTCGAGGAGCGCGCTGTCTCCCCCCTGATCGAGAGCTTCCTCGCCGTCGTCCGCAACGCGGGTGGCAAGGTGGAGAAGGTCGACACCTGGGGTCGCCGCCGTCTGGCTTACGAGATCAACAAGCAGTCCGAGGGCATCTACTCGGTCATCGACCTCAAGGCCACGCCTGAGGTCGTCAAGGAGCTCGACCGCCAGCTTGGCCTGAGCGAGTCGGTTCTGCGGACCAAGGTCCTGCGCCCGGACACCCACTGAGCCACCTCTGAGGCCTTCGGGTCTCGGGTAGCTCGCGTCCGCTGTTTCACGTGAAACAGCGGTGAACGGACATCTTCCCGAGAGGTCATCACCACCATGGCAGGCGAGACCGTCATCACCCTCGTCGGCAATCTCGTCGACGACCCCGAGCTGCGCTTCACCCCGTCGGGTGCGGCGGTCGCGAAGTTCCGCATCGCGTCCACCCCCCGCACCTTCGACCGTCAGACGAACGAGTGGAAGGACGGCGAGAGCCTCTTCCTCACGTGCAACGTCTGGCGGCAGCCGGCGGAGAACGTGGCCGAGTCGCTGCAGCGCGGCATGCGCGTCATCGTGCAGGGCCGACTGCGCCAGCGGTCTTACGAGACCAAGGAAGGCGAGAAGCGGACGGTCTTCGAGGTCGAGGTCGACGAGGTCGGCCCGAGCCTGCGCTCGGCGACCGCCAAGGTCACCCGGGCCAACCGGTCCGGCGGCCCCGGTGGCGGCTTCGGCGGCCAGCAGGGCGGCGGCCAGGGCGGCGGCGGCAACTGGGGTGGAAACTCCGGTGGCGGTGGCGGCCAGCAGGGCGGCGGCAGCTGGGGTGGGAACTCCGGCGGCGGCCAGTCCGGCCCCTCCGACGACCCGTGGGCGTCCAGCGCCCCGTCCGGTGGAAACCAGGGCGGCAGCTGGGGTGCCCCGGCCGGCGGTGGCGGCGGCGGCTACTCGGAAGAGCCCCCGTTCTAAGAGCTGACAGATTTCGTGCGGCCCGGCCGCGGCGTCCCCGGACGCCTGCCGGGCCGTGAACCCCAAATGGAGCACACAATGGCGAAGCCGCCTGCTCGCAAGCCGAAGAAGAAGGTTTGCGTCTTCTGCAAGGACAAGGTCAACTACGTTGACTACAAGGACACGAACCTGCTGCGGAAGTACATCTCCGACCGCGGAAAGATCCGTGCCCGCCGGGTGACCGGCAACTGCACCCAGCACCAGCGTGACGTCGCCACGGCCGTGAAGAACAGCCGTGAGATGGCGCTGCTGCCCTACACCAGCACCGCGCGCTAAGAGAGGGTGACCAAGTAATGAAGATCATCCTCACTCACGAGGTGCCGGGTCTCGGCTCCGCCGGCGAGGTCGTCGAGGTCAAGGACGGCTACGCCCGCAACTACCTGGTCCCGCGTGGCTACGCCATCCGCTGGACCAAGGGTGGTCAGAAGGACGTCGACGCCATCCGTCGCGCCCGCAAGATCCACGCCATCCAGACCCTCGAGGCCGCCACCGAGGTCAAGGGCAAGCTCGAGGGCGTCCAGGTCAAGCTGGCCGTCCGCTCGGGCGACGCCGGCCGTCTGTTCGGTTCGGTGACCCAGGCCGACGTCGTCGAGGCCATCAAGGCCGCCGGCGGCCCGGCGGTGGACAAGCGCGCCGTCGCGATCACCTCGCCGATCAAGACCGTGGGCACCCACAAGGTCTCGGTCAAGCTGCACTCGGACGTCGTGGCCAACCTCGACGTCGCCGTCGTGGCTGCCTGAGCTCCGTAGCACCAGGCCCGAGGGCCGGACTCCTCCGGGAGTCCGGCCCTCGGTCTTTTCCCGGGGTCCGGGGTCTCGGCCCCGGACCTTCCGGACCTCCCGGAGCCCGCGCGGGCCCGCTTCAGCCGCGCACCGCTCCGGTGACCAGCCACTTGCCGCCGCGGGCGCGCCAGGCCAGGAAACCGGCCCGCAGCAGCATGAACAGGTTCATCGCCCACCAGAGCCCGGCCAGTCCGGCGCCGGTGGCCGGCACCGCGAGGGCCACCGGGACGAACACCACCAGGGTCGCGAGTCCGGCCCAGGCCAGGTAGGGGCCGTCCCCGGCCCCCATCAGCACCCCGTCCAGGACGAAGACCAGTCCGGCCACCGGCTGGGTGAGCGCCAGCAGCAGCAGGGCGGTGCCCAGCTGGGCCCGGACGGCCGGATCGGGCGTGAACAGCGGGATGTACAGCGGGCGGGCGAGCACCACCAGCAGGCCGAGCACCAGCCCGGAGACGATGCCCCACTCGACCATCCGGCGGGTGGCGGCCCTGGCGCCCGGGACGTCCGAGGCGCCCAGGAAGCGGCCGATGACGGCCTGGCCCGCGATCGCGATGGCGTCCAGTGCGAAGGCCAGGAAGTTGAACAGCGTCATGGTGATCTGGTGGGCGGCCACCTGGTCGTCGCCGAGCCGGGCGGCCACCGCGGTGGCGGTCATCAGCACCGCGCGCAGGCTGATCGTCCGGACCAGCAGCGGGCCGCCGGCCCTGGCCCCGGCCCGTATGCCCGCCGCGTCCGGTCGCAGCGAGGCCCCCTCCCGGCGGGCGCCGCGGACCACCACGACCAGGTAGGCGGCGGCCATCCCGGTCTGCGCCAGCACGGTGCCCCAGGCCGAGCCGGCCACCCCGAGCCCGGCGCCGTACACCAGGCCGGCGTTCAGGCCGATGTTGGCCGCGAAGCCGCCGACGGCCACCACCAGTGGCGTGCGGGTGTCCTGGAGGCCGCGCAGCACCCCGGTGGCGGCCAGCACCATGAGCATCGCCGGGATGCCCAGGGAGCTGATCCGCAGGTACGTCACGGCGTGCGGCGCGGCGGTCGCCGAGGCGCCCAGCACGTCGGCCGCCCAGGGGGCCAGCAGCAGGGTGAGCAGGACGACGGGGACGGACAGGGCCAGGGCGAGCCAGATGCCGTCGATCCCCTGCTGCACGGCGCCCCTGCGGTCCCCGGCGCCGATCCGGCGGGCGACCGCCGAGGTGGTGGCGTAGGCGAGGAAGACGAACACGCCGGTCGCGGTGGAGAGCGCGGCGGCGGCGATGCCCACCCCGGCCAGCTGGGGGGTGCCGAGGTGGCCGACGATCGCCGAGTCGGCCATCAGGAAGAGCGGTTCGGCGACCAGGGCGCCGAAGGCCGGCACGGCCAGGGCGAGGATCTCCCGGTCGTGCCGGCGTCGTGAGGGGGCCGGGGTCGGCGAGGCGGTCATGGGCTCCAGGCTACTCATCCACAGGTAATGGATGTAAGTGGCAGGTGACCATTACTCGCAATCTTGAGCGACGCGGTTCGTCCGCTCCGTGTCGACAGCCGTTCGGAGGTGTGTGAAGAATTTCTCATGCACAGGCCCGAGAAGAGGTAATCCCAGGTCAACAGGTTGACGGTGGATCGATCGTCCGGTTATCCACAGGGACGTCCACAGGGGTGTCCACAGCTTTGCGGCAGTTCTCCACAGGACGGGGCCGTTCATCCACACCCCCTGTGGATAACCGCCTTGGCGCAACGGCGTCCGGCGCCTTAGCGTGGGCCCTCCGCCCGACACTCCCACCGCCCCGGCGTCCGATTTGTCTGAGCCGTGGCGTACAAAGAGGAGCGGATCCGCTCCACCCGGCCACCGGCAAGGCCGGCTCCAGACTTCGCACCACTCGCTGATCGGGGAACACGCGTGACCGGCCCCCAGTACGACGACCACGACGCCCCGCCGCCGGAGGAGGACTGGCAGAACGCCGAGGATCCCTTCCCCGCCGGCGCCTTCGACGACGGGCCCTTCCCGGACGGCCCCGGTGACCGGCTGCCGGTCTCGCGCGGCCGCGGCGAGGGGCGTCAGGGCGGTGGCCGCGACGGCTCCCAGAAGGGCGGCTTCCAGAAGGACGGCAAGGGCGGCCGGTCGGAGGGCGGCAAGGGCGGCAAGGGCGGCTGGCAGCGCCGGGACGAGGGCGACGGCGAGGGCGGGGTGGACGGCTTCGAGCGCGTCCCCCCGCAGGACCTGGACGCCGAGAAGTCCGTCCTCGGCGGCATGCTGCTTTCCAAGGACGCCATCGCCGACGTGGTCGAGGTGCTCAAGCCGGCCGACTACTACCGGCCCGCGCACGAGATGGTTCACGGCGCGATCCTCGACCTCTACGCCCGTGGCGAGCCGGCCGACCCGATCACCGTGGCCGGCGAGCTGACCAAGCGCGGCGAGCTCCAGCGGGTCGGCGGCGCCTCCTACCTGCACACCCTGGTCAACTCCGTCCCGACCGCGGCCAACGCCGAGTACTACGCCCAGATCGTCCACGAGCGAGCGGTGCTGCGCCGGCTGGTCGAGGCGGGCACCAGGATCGCCGGCATGGGCTACGCGGCCGAGGGCGACGTGGACGAGATCGTCAACGCCGCCCAGGCGGAGATCTACGCCGTCACCGAGCAGCGCACCAACGAGGACTACGCGCCGCTCGCCGACATCATGGAGGGCGCCCTCGACGAGATCGAGGCGATCGGCTCCCGGCAGGGCCAGATGTCCGGCGTGCCGACCGGCTTCGCCGACTTCGACGCGCTCACCAACGGTCTGCACCCCGGTCAGATGATCGTCATCGCGGCCCGCCCCGCGATGGGCAAGTCCACCCTAGCGCTGGACTTCGCGCGGGCCTGTTCGATCCAGAACAAGCTGCCGAGCGTGATCTTCTCGCTCGAAATGGGGCGCAACGAGATCGCCATGCGCCTGCTCTCCGCCGAGGCCAGGGTGGCGCTGCACCACATGCGCTCCGGGAACATGACGGACGACGACTGGACCAGGGTCGCCCGCCGGATGCCCGACGTCAGCGAGGCGCCGCTGTTCATCGACGACTCGCCGAACCTGTCGATGATGGAGATCCGGGCCAAGTGCCGCCGGCTGAAGCAGCGCAACGACATCAAGCTGGTCGTCATCGACTACCTCCAGCTGATGCAGTCCGGCGGCTCCCGCCGGGCCGAGAACCGTCAGCAGGAGGTCTCGGACATGTCCCGTAACCTCAAGCTGCTGGCCAAGGAGCTGGAAGTGCCGGTCATCGCGCTCTCCCAGCTGAACCGTGGCCCCGAGCAGCGCACCGACAAGCGGCCGATGGTCTCCGACCTGCGTGAGTCCGGCTCGATCGAGCAGGACGCCGACATGGTCATCCTGCTGCACCGCGAGGACGCCTACGAGAAGGAGTCCCCCCGCGCGGGCGAGGCCGACCTGATCGTCGCCAAGCACCGTAACGGTCCGACCGCGACCATCACGGTGGCCTTCCAGGGCCACTACTCGCGCTTCGTCGACATGACCAGGGACTGAGCCCCGGCGTTCCCGTCGGGGGAGCGGTCAGACGGTGACGGTGGCGCGGAACAGCGTGCTGCCGGTGCCGGACAGCCGGGTCGGCGTGTCGGTGGCGGGGAGGAAGGCGGACCGGCCGCGGGCCAGGTCCAGCACGGTGCCGTCGGCGGCGGTCAGCCGGACCGCGCCCTCGGTGCAGAGCAGGATCTGCGGGGTGCGGCCGTCGATCTCGCGCTCGGTGCCGTCCAGGACGAAGCGGGAGAGCCGGAACTCGTCGATCGGGACGGGGTAGAGCTCCTCGCCCGGGGTGGTCCCGGCCGGCACCGGCTCCAGCGCCTCGGGGGCGCCGGGCTCGAAGACCACGACCTTGAGCAGTTCGGGCACGTCGATGTGCTTCGGGGTGAGGCCGGCCCGCAGCACGTTGTCGGAGTTGGCCTGGAGCTCGACGCAGACGCCGGAGAGGTAGGCGTGCGGCACCCCGGCGCCGAGGTAGAGCGCCTGGCCGGCCCGCAGCCGGAAGTGGTTGAGCAGCATGCCGGCGACCACGCCGCGGTCGTCCGGGAAGTCCGCGGCGATCCGGGCGTACGGGGCGTACTCGCCGTCGGGGTCGGTCAGGGCCAGCACCTCGACGGTCCGCCGGACGGTCTCCCCGTCCAGGGCGAGGGCGGCGGTCAGCGCGCCGCGCAGCGCCTCGGACTTGTCCTCGGCCGCCAGCCGGTCGATCACCGGGGCGAGCCCGGGCACCGCGAGCCCGGACAGCAGGCGGGCCGCCGCCGCGGGCCGGCGGAAGCCGCACAGGCCCTCGAACTCGCCCAGCGCGCAGACCATTTCGGGCTTGTGGTTGGTGTCCCGGTAGCTGCGCTCGGGAGCGTCCAGCGGGATGCCGAGGGCTTCCTCGGCGGCGAAGCCGGACCGGGCCTGGTCGAGCGTCGGGTGGGCCTGGATGGACAGCGGGATGCCCGCGGCCAGGATCTTGAAGAGGAACGGCAGCGCCGGGCCGAACCTGGCCACGCTCGCGGCGCCCAGCTCGCCCTCGGGGTCGGCCGCGATCAGTTCGTCCAGCCGGCGCGGGCCCTCGCCGCGGTCGGCGCGGGACGGCGCACCGGGGTGGGCGCCCATCCACAGCTCGGCCTGCGGTTCACCGGTCGGCCGCTGCCCGAGCAACTCGGGCAGGGCGGTGAGCGACCCCCAGGCGTACGGGCGGACGGTGTTGACGAGCCTGTCCATGCGCGCGGTCCTACTCCTTCGCAGTCTGGGCGGCCCCGGATGTCCCGAGTCCGGATCGCCGGGACGGGACCGGCGGTGCGGGCGGGCCGGGCACGGGCAAGGGAAACGACCCTAGCCGACCGGTGTCACCCACGGGGAAACGGTGGGCATCCGGTGGAAGTGCCACGGTCGGAGCAGCGGCTCCCGGGCGCGGTAGTAGGATGCCAGGACGCAGTAGCCTCCGCCCTGCGCGCAGTTCACCACCGGGGTCCTCCTCGATGGAGCTGCCGGTGGAGCCGCGTTCCAGAGTGCGGGCGCCGGTGTTCCGAGACCCCCCGTCATCGGCCGAGAGGTTTGTACGTGACCGTGAACCAGCAGAGTTTTGCTGATCTCGGCAAGGTCCTGGTGATCATCCCGACCTACAACGAGGCCGAGAACGTCGAGCGGATCGTCGGCCGGGTCCGCGCCGCCGTGCCCGAGGTCCACGTCCTGGTGGCCGACGACAACAGCCCCGACGGCACCGGCGAGCTGGCCGACAAGCTGGCCGTCGAGGATCCGAACGTCCAGGTCCTGCACCGCAAGGGCAAGGAGGGCCTGGGCGCCGCCTACCTCGCGGGCTTCCGCTGGGGCATCGACAACGGCTACGACGTCCTGGTCGAGATGGACGCGGACGGCTCGCACCAGCCCGAGGAGCTGGACCGGCTGCTGGGCGCGCTGCGCGGCGCCGACCTGGTGCTGGGCTCGCGCTGGGTGCCGGGCGGCCGGGTGGTGAACTGGCCGAAGTCGCGGCTGCTGCTCTCCCGCGGCGGCTCGACCTACTCGCGGCTGATGCTGGGCGTCCCGATCAGGGACGTCACCGGCGGCTACCGGGCGTTCCGCAAGGAGACCCTGCTGGGCCTGGGAATGGACGAGGTCGCCTCGGCCGGGTACTGCTTCCAGGTCGACCTGGCCTGGCGCACGGTGAAGGCCGGGTTCAAGGTCGCCGAGGTGCCGATCACCTTCGTCGAGCGCGAGCTGGGGGCGTCCAAGATGAGCCGCAGCATCGTGGTCGAGGCGCTGTGGCGGGTGACCACCTGGGGTGTCACCGACCGGGTGGCCCGACTGCGCCGGGGCGCCGCGAAGCGCTGACCGACCGCACTGCCCATGGCCGAAGGGCCCGTCCGCCGGAACCGGTGGACGGGCCCTTCCGCATGTCCGGGGGCGGCCGGGCGGGCTCAGCAGCCGCCCTTGAGCACGCCCTCCGGCAGGTGGCGGTCGGCCCAGACGGCCAGTTCGGTGAGCGCCGGCTTCAGCGCGATGCCGGCTTCGGTGAGCCGGTAGCTGACCCGCAGCGGCGGGCCCGCGTCGACCTCCCGGACGACCAGGCCGGCCTCGGCCAGCTCGGTCAGCCGGTCGGAGAGCATCCGCTCGCTGATGCCGGGGACGGCGCGGCGCAGCTCGGAGAAGTACGCGGGGCCGCCGTTGGTGAGCACGCCCAGCAGCATGCCGGTCCAGCGCTTGCCGAGCAGGGTGAACACCCGGTTGAGGGCCAGGTCGACGGTGCGGCAGGGGCCGGGACCGGCGGCGCCGCAGGCGTCGGTGGCGGTCGGGACTCCGTCGGTCACTGCCTCGTGCTCGGCCATGGTCCCAGCCTACTCGACCGTTCACTAGTGACTGTAGAAAAGTAAGCTGCTACCGTACTTTCAGTTGCAGCGAAAACAGCAGCTACTAATTCTCTGGAGGCACTGCCATGCCCACGCTCCTGCACCTCGACTCCTCCGCGGTCGCCGACGGCTCCGTCTCCCACGAGGTCACCGCCGCGTTCCGGGCCGCCTGGCAGGCCCAGCACCCCGAGGGCACGGTGATCTACCGGGACCTCGCCGCCGACCCGCTCCCGCACCTGGACGTGCACGGCATCAGCGCCGGATTCGCCCCCGCCGAGGCCCGCAGCGCCGAGCAGACCGCCGCCTTCGCGCTGCGCGACGAGCTGATGGCCGAGCTGGAGCGCGCCGACGCGGTGCTGATCGGCAGCCCGATGTACAACTTCACGATCCCGTCGACCCTCAAGGTCTGGCTGGACCACGTGATCCTGGTCGGCCGCACCGCCGGCGAGGCGCCCTCCGCCAAGGGCACCCCGGTCACCGTGGTCGCCCCCCGCGGCGGCTCGTACGCGCCCGGCGCCCCGCGCGAGCCGTACGAGTTCGTCACCACCTACCTGGAGAAGGTGCTGACCGGCATGCTCGGGCTGGAGGTCGACTTCATCGTCCCGGAGTTCACCCTGGCCGCAGCCGTCCCGGCGATGGCCGACTTCGTTCCGAAGGCCGTCGAGTCCAAGGCGCAGGCGCTGGAGCAGGCCGCCCGCCTGGCCAAGGAGCCGGTCGCCTGAGGCACGGTGCGGCGCGGACCGGAAGGCCGGTGTGACGTGGATCGGAGGCGCGCCCCGCCGGGCGCGCCTTCCGCGCAATCGGCCGCCGGTACTCCCATGCTGTAGGGCGCAGGACATCCGACCGCCGACCAGAGGGAGCAGCCCGTGACGTCGTCCCCGCCCGAGGACAGCCCCGGCGCGGAGCGTGCCCGGGCCCAGCAGGCCGGGTCCGGCGGGCCCGTCGGGACAGCCGGTGCCGTGCCGGCCGCCGTGCCGCCGGAGCCGGGGCAGCCGGCCAGGCCGCTGGAGGTCGCCGTCTTCACCGGCCCCGAGTCGGCCTTCTTCGCCACCTCCGCGCTGATCCTCGGCGAGCGGACCGCGATCCTGGTCGACGCCCAGCTGACCCGCAGCGCCGGGCGCGAGCTGGCCGAGTGGGTCGCGGGCAAGGGCAGACGCCTGCTCGCCGTCGTGGTCACCCACCAGCACCCGGACCACTACTTCGGCGCCGAGGAGGTGCTGCGGCTCTTCCCGGACGCGCAGCTGCTGGCCGCCCCGGCCGTCGTCGAGGGCATCCGCCGCACCGTCGCCGCCAAGGTCGCGCAGTGGAAGCCGGTGTACGGCGACGACATCCCGGACCACCCGCTGATCCCCGCCCCGCTGCTGCCGCAGCCGCTGATGCTGGACCGCCAGGTGATCCCGGTCCTGCTGCTCGGCCAGGCCGACTGCGGTGACTCCACGGTCGTCCACGTGCCGAGCGTCCGCACCGTGATCGCCGGGGACTTCGTCCACAACGGCACCCACGTCTGGACCGCCGACACCACCCCGGCCCAGCGCACCACCTGGGGACACAACCTCGGCCGGATCGCCGACCTCGGCGCGGACCGGGTGATCGCCGGGCACCGGGCCCCGGACCAGGGCGACGACGCCGCCAGGGTGCTGGCCTTCACCGGTGAGTACCTCCAGGACTTCGACCGGCTGCTGGCCGAGCACCCGGACGACCCGGAGGCGCTGGTCACGGCGATGAGCGAGCGGTACGGGGAGCTGACCCTGCCGTCCTTCCTGGAGCTGGGCGCGGCGGCCAACACCGCCCGCGCGGCGGCGGCGGCCGCCGCCGCCGTCGAGGCCGAGGCCGTCGCCGGGCCCGAGGACCGGGAGGCTGCGGAGGCTTCGGACGCCCCGGAGCCCGCGGAGGAGTAGGGCGGATACTGGCCGCATGACGCCGTACGACGCGATCGTCCCGGCGGGCGGGGCCGCCCGGCGCCTCGGCGGCGCCGACAAACCCGGCCTGACGGTGGGCGAGACCACCCTGCTCGACCGGGTGCTCGCCGCCTGCGCGGGCGCCCGTACCGCCGTCGTGGTCGGCCCGGCCCGCCCGACGGCGCGCGGCGGCGTCCACTGGACCAGGGAGCGGCCGCCCGGCG
>NZ_MSJQ01000265.1 GCF_014596515.1 Streptomyces sp. CBMA156 | reverse complement strand
TCAGGACGTAGTTCTCGTCGAAGAGTTGCAGGGTGCCGATGGTGGAGGTGATGACGCAGAACAGCACCACCGGGCGCAGCTGGGGCAGGATCACGCTGGTGTAGGTGCGGACGGTGCCGGCGCCGTCCAGGGCGGCGGCCAGCCGGACGACCTCGACGGGCGGGCGCAGGACCGCGAGTTCGTTCAGCAGGAGGGTGGCGAGCGCGGGCGGCAGGCCGGTCGCGAGGTCGGCGAGGTCGGGGGTGGAGCGGCCGGCGGCCTGGCGCAGCAGGGTCCGGACGTCGCCGGCCCGGCCGTGCTGCTGGAGGCAGGCGGCGAGGGAGGTCAGCTCGGTCACCGGCGCCGAGCCCCACTCCCAGAGCAGCGTCGCGCTGTCGGCGGCCAGCCCGGCCCGCTCCAGCGCGGAGAGCAGGCCGGGGACGGAGGCGGCCGGGTGGCTCCAGAAGGCGTGGAACACCTCGGCGGCCTCCTCGGCCAGGCCCAGTTCGCGCAGCTCGGCGAGCACGGCGACGGAGTGCTCGGGCGCGGACCCGGCGATGCCGCGGGCGAGTTGGAGGGAGGCGCCGGCCGGGCCGTACCGGGACAGCATCCCGACCAGCAGCGCGGCGTCGGCGGGGGTGAGGCGGGCGGCGGCCGCGTCGATCACCTCGGTGGCCTCGGCGAGGGAGCCGGACCGGTGGAGGGCGGTGATCCGCTCGGTGAGGGCGCCGATGTCGGGGCGGACGGGCGGCGGCGCGGCCTGCTGCCGGTGTTGCCGTGGTGGTGGTGGCGGTGGCGGCTGGTGCTGCTGCGCCGGCGGCTGCGGGTGCTGCTGCGGTGACGGCTGTTGCTGAGGTGATGGCGGCTGCTGCTGCCGTTGCCTGATCCGGCTCTCCAACTCCTCCAGCTGGTCGCTGAGTTGGAGGCAGCGGGCGCTCAGGCCCTCGCGCAGGGTGCGGGCCTGGGCGAGCTGCCGCAACAGCTCGTCGTCCGGCCGCTGGCGGCCGGGGGCGGCCCGGACGGCCTCGTCCAGTCGTCGTTCGCGCTGACTCGCGTAGCGGCTCGCACGGAGTAACTCGTCCAGTTCTGCGCGGAGTTCGGCGACCTGTTGCTCGCCCTCCGGCTGTCGGCCCGCGGGTTGTGCCGTCGGCCGCATGCGCATGATCGCCCCAACCTGTCCATCCAGACCCTGACTGCGTGACATCCTGGCGTCAGTATGTGGCTGGGGAGTTAAGAGTGCACGACCAGTCGTGTCCGAGTGGTGTCAAGGAGCGCGCAGAGGGCGGTCGTTGCGAGAAGTGCGCCGGTCGCGCTCCGGAGGAGGGTGGCCTCGTAGTAGGGGCCCGGAGCGAGGGTCGCGACGGCCCATCCGGCGGCGGCTCCGGCGAGGGCCGGGAGCAGGAGCGGCGACGCGTCCCTGCGGACCGCCGCGCCGACCACCAGGAGCCCTGCCAGGGCGGCGAGTTCGGGCGTGCCGAAGGTCTGCGCGTACCGGATCGCCAGCGCGGGGACGAGGAACAGCGCGAGGGCCCGGCCGATCGTGCCGGCGAGTGCGGCGGTGTGCGGGCCGGGCGGCCGCGGGGCCCGGGCCGGGACGGCACGGGTGGCGACGAGCACCGCCAGCGCGGCCGCGGCGGACGGGAGACGGTCGCCGATCCGGGCGAGGTTGTAGAGCAGCACGGTGTCGTACAGCACCAGCATCAGCTGGCCGTACGCCCACAGGTCGAGCGCGAAGCGGAACAGGCTGCGGGCGGGCTCGCCGTCGGCTCCGGGTTGTCCGTCGGCTCCGGGCTCGCCGCCGGTCCCGGGCTCGCTCCGGGCCAGCCGGGCGATGAGCGGGGGCGTGAGGCAGGCCGCGAGCCCGCGCAGGACGAGGTCGTCCACGGTGTACGGATTCCGCAGGTGCCACTCCACCGCGCCGAACGCCACCGTGTAGGCGACGGCGGCGAGCGGGATCAGCGGCGAGCGGGCCAGCCGGACGTACAGCGCGCGGTCCAGCCGCCGGACGACGGCGGTGAACGCCAGCAGCACCAGCGGCAGTTCGAGGAAGGCCTGGACCCGGAGCACGGACGGGGCCAGCAGCTCCGGGGCGGGGAAGCGGGCGGCGAGCGGGCCCAGACGCGGGACGTCGAACCACCCGGGCGGCAGGTGGCGGGTGATGAAGGAGACGTCGCCGCCGTGCACCCGGTCCACGTAGACCGCGACGAGGACCTGGTTGAGGAAGACCAGCGCGACGACGGCCGCCAACACCGGCTCCGGGCCGAACACGCGGCCGAACACGCGGCCGGGCCGCCGGGCCGGGGCCTCGCGGCGTAGCACCCTCGGCGCCAGGACCAGGGCGACGGCGGCCGAGGCCACCACCGTCCCGTCCAGCAGCGCGGCGACCGTACTCACGCGGCCAGCCGGGCCCTGGCCTCCATCAGCGCGAAGCCGAGCAGGTTCGACCCGCGCCACTCGGTGGGCTGCTGGGACCGGATGTCGTCGGCGGCGAGCCCGATGCCCCAGATCCGGTCCAGCGGGCTGGCCTCGACCAGGACCCGGTCGCCGGTGCCCAGCAGGTAGCCGCGCAGTGCCTCGTCCTGGCCGAACTTGGCGACGTTGCCCGCCACCACCAGCTCGAAGCGGCCGGCCACCCAGGTCTCGTCGTCGAAGCCCTGGACCAGCCGGCCCAGCTTCTTCGCCTCGGCGGGCGTCCGGGCCGCCAGCACCCGCCGCACGATCTCCTCGTCACCGAACATCCGGGCCTTGCCGGCCATCATCCAGTGCTCGGCGGAGGCGTACGTGACCCCGTCGACGGTGAACTCGCCCGGCCACCACTGGCTCAGGCACTCCTGCCTGGTCCCGCCGCCCTTGCGCTCGGTGTGCCCCCAGAACATCACCCACTTCGGACGCGCCCCGTCGGCCATCGCCGCGGCCAGCTCCTCGCGGCTGCGGACGGCGGCCAGGTCCCCCACGTGCATCTCGCTCATATCGTCATCCTGACACAAAGGGTTCGGGGGCCGCCAACCGTTTGGCGGCCGCCCGGCGGGTCGCTCCGGGGCCGGCCGGCCCTTCGCGGCCGGCTGTCCTCGGTCAGCCCTTCGCGGCCAGTTCCAGGAAGCGGAGGCCGACCCCGGTCACCTCGTCGGCGGTCCAGGAGCGGGCCTGCTCGCCGAGGCTGACCTCGGCCATCGCGAGGCCGGGGGCGGCGTCCTCCCAGTGGGAGACGAACCAGATCCCCTCCTGCTCGGCGAGCGCCAGGTGGGCGGCGTTCAGGGCCTCGGCGGGGTGGGGGAGCCAGAGCTGGAACTCGTGGGTGGGCGGGACCGCCGGGTGGAGGCGGGCACCGGGAAGCGCGGCCAGCGCCGGGGCGAGGGTGGTCGCGGCGTGGCGGACGCAGTCGGGCAGGAGGGGCAGCACGGTGTCCAGGCCGTGGAGGGCGGCGAGGGCGGCCGGCCACTGCTGGAAGAGCTTGCCGCCGTAGCGGTGGCGCCAGGTGCGGGCGTACGCGGTGAGGGCGGCGTCGCCCGCGAGAGCGGCCCCGCTGATGCCGCCGAGGTCCTTGTAGTAGGAGACGTAGACGCTGTCGGCGAGGGCGGCGATCTCGTCGAGCCGCCGGTCGAAGTGGACGGTGGTGTTCCAGAGCCGGGCGCCGTCGAAGTGCACCCGGGCGCCGGCCTCGCGGGCGGCGGCGACGAGGGCGGTCAGCTCCTCCCAGGTGGGGAGGAGGTAGCCGGGGTCGCGCAGCGGGAGTTCGACCGTCAGGGTGCCGAACGGCTCGCCCAGCGCGTGGAGTTCCGCCGGGGTGGGCTGGCGCTGCTCGGTGGTGGGCCACAGGCCGCGCAGGCCGGTGAGCTGGGTGTGGGCGTGCCGCTCGTGCCGCTCGATGTGGCTGAGCGGGTGGAGGGCCACGGCCGGGTTGCCGGTGCGCTCGGCGTGGTGGCGCAGGGCGACCTGCTGGGCCATCGTCCCGGTCGGGAAGAAGACCGCGTCCTCCTTGCCGAGCAGTGCGGCGGTCCGTTCCTCCAGCTGTCGCACCGGCCCGTCGTCGCCGTAGATGTCGGGGACGGCGTCCAGGCCGTCCAGGGCGGCGAGCTGGGTGAGGCGCTCGCGGATGCTGAGGACGCGGTCGCCGGAGAGGAAGCGGGTGGCGGACCTGCGGGCCGCACGGCGTCGGTGGGGCAGGCTCTGATCGTCGGTCATCCGACGATTGTCGAACTCGTGGCGTGCCTGGGCCAACTGCTTTCCGGCCCGGCTGCCGCCCGATCCCGGCTGCCGCCCGGCGGCCCCGGCTCCGGGCCGACTCCTCCGGGTCCTCCGGGTCTCCGACTCCTCCGGGTCCGCCCCGGGCCGTCAGCGGGACCGGTAGTAGGCCTCGACGGGGGTCCGGGCCTCTTCGTACAGGGCCGGGCCCTCCTGCGCCACCACCGGCCAGGCGCCGGACTCCGGGTTGAGCGCGACGAGTTGCTCCGTCGACAGCGCGTACACGACCCGGCCGATGCCGGAGCGGACGATGCCGCCGCCGCACATCCCGCACGGCCGGCAGCTGGTGTACATCGTGGTGCGTGCGGCCGCGTCGGGGTCGAGTTCGCGGGCGGCCCAGCGGGCGAGCTTCAGCTCGGGGTGGGCCGTGATGTCGTCGTCGCGGCGCACGGTGTTGTGGGCCTCGGCGAGGACCCCGCCGTCCGGGCCGGCCAGCAGGGAGCCGTACGGGGCGTCTCCCAGGACGACCGCGCGGGCGGCGATGGCGATGGCGCGGCGCAGCAGGGCCTCGTCGGCTTCGGTGATCATGCGGTCCTCCAGTGGGTGGTCAGGGTGGTGAGTGCCTGCCAGGCCTCCCGCGGCCGCCGGGTGTCCTCCGGATTCCCGTGGTAGGGGTCGAACACGACGGTCCCGGCGCCGAGTTCGCGCAGCTGGTGGAGGTCGTCGAGGACCTGGTCGAGGGTGCCGACTCCGGCGGGCCGGTCGGGGCCTTCGACCGGTGCGGTCGTCAGCCGCAGGGCGATGCGGGGGGCGAACCCCGGCATCGGGTGCTCGCCGAGGACCGACCGCATCCGGGCGAGCGGGAGCCGCAGCGGGTGCCAGGCGTCGCCGAACCGGACCGCCCGCCGGAGTGCCGCCGCGCTGTGGCCGCCGACCCAGACCGGTACCGTCCGGCGGTCGGGCTCACCGGCCCAGACGTCCCGCAGGGTGCCCAGGTACTCGTCGGTCAGCCTGCCGCGCGCGCCGAACGGCACGCCGAGGGCGTCGAACTCCTGGCGTGCCCAGCCGACCCCCACTCCGAGGACGAACCGGCCGTCGCTGAGCCGGCCGAGGGTGCTCGCCATCCGCGCCACCAGCAGCGGGTTCCGGTAGGGCAGGACGAGCACGGTCGTGCCCAGCCGCAGGCCGGGGGCGATCCCGGCCAGCCAGGAGAGCGTGGTGAACGGCTCGTAGAACGGCTCCGGGTACCGCTCGGCCACGTCCGGGGTCACCGCCACGTGGTCCGACACCATGAGGAGGTCGAAGCCGAGGCCCTCCGCGGTCCGGGCCCACTCGCGCAGCACGCCGGGGTCGGTCCCCGGGCCGAAGTTCGGTACGTTGACGCCAAGTTGCATGCTGCGAGGCTATCCCCGCGATCATGGCGGACGGAATGGGATCTTCCCCGTCCTGGCCGTTGACCGCCGTGGTTCTCCCGGTAGATTCGTGCCATGGCCGTGAATCTCGACGACATCGACTGGGCGATCATCGAGCAGCTGCAACGGGAGGCCCGCATCTCCCTCAGCGAGCTGGGGCGGCGGGTCTCCCTCAGCCCGTCGGCGACGACGGAGCGGGTGCGGAACCTGGAGTCGTTGGGCGTCATCACCGGCTACCACGCGGTGGTGGACCTGGCGAAGGTCGGCTATCCGGTGCTCGCCGTCGTCCGGCTGAAGTACCCCGGCAACCGTCACGAGCCGCTGCGCCGGCTGCTCGCCGAGCGGCGGGAGATCCTGGAGTGCCTGCGCACCACCGGCGACGACTGCTACGCCCTGAAGGTGGCGGCCGCCTCCATGGAGCACCTGGAGACCCTGGTGGACGAGTTGGCGGGCTTCGGCAGCACCACCACCAGCGTCGTCTACAGCCGGACGCTGCCGCTGCGCGGGCCCGGCCGGCCCTGATGTGCGTGGGCGAAGGTGCTCCCTCGATCGGGGGAGGCCGGCCGCTCTCCGCGCGACCAGACTGGCGGGCGTGACCAGGGAGATTCCTTGCTCCCCACGTTCCCAACGGAGTTGAACCGTGCGCCGTCCGAAGATCCGCCACATGGCACTCGCCCTCTCGCTCTCGACCGCCGCGGCCGTCGGGGCCGGCGGGGCGCTGACACCGTCCACCGCATCGGCCGCGGCCTCACCGGACGTGGTGCAGCAGGGGCTGAACGCGCTGGTGCGGACGGACGGGGTGCCCGCCGCGCTCGCGACCGTCCGGGACGGGCGGGGCCGGACCCGTGAGTACACCGCAGGGGTCGGGGACCTGGCCACCCGCGCCGCGGTCCCCGCCGACGGACAGGTGCGGATCGGCAGCAACACCAAGACCTTCACCGCCGTCGTCGTGCTCCAGCTGGTGGGGGAGGGGAAGATCGACCTCGACGCCTCGGTCGACACCTACCTCCCCGGGCTGGTCCGCGGGGAGGGCATCGACGGGCACGGCATCACCGTCCGGCAGCTCCTCCAGCACACCAGCGGACTGCCCGACTACGAGGGGCTGCTGGACGAAGCCTCCCTGCGCCAGCGGTACTTCGAGCCCCGGGAGCTGCTGGACATGACCCTCGGGGGGAAGCCGGTCTTCGCCCCCGGCGAGAAGTTCGGCTACAGCAGCACCAACTACGTGCTGGCGGGCCTGATCGTCCAGCGGGTCACCGGGCGGCCGCTCGCCGAGGAGATCGACCGGCGGATCGTCCGGCGCATCGGGCTGCGGCACACCTACTTCCCGGCCGCGGGGGACCGGACCATCCGGGAGGCCCATCCCAAGGGCTACCGCAAGGACTCCGCCGACGGGCCGCTGACCGACTTCACGGAGATGGACCCCTCGGCGGGCTGGGCGGCCGGACAGATGATCTCCACCAACGCGGACCTCAACCGCTTCTTCACCGAACTGCTGACCCCGGGCCGCCTGCTGCCGGAGGCCCAACTCGCCCAGATGCGCACCACCGTGCCGATCGGGGACAGCGGCGCCGGCTCCGGACTGGGCATCCTCAGCCGGCCGCTGACCTGCGGCGGGGTCTACTGGGGGCACGGCGGCGACATCCCGGGCTACGAGACCCGGGGCGGCGTCACCGAGGACGGGCGGGCGGTCAACATCACGGTGACCACCATTCCGACCGACTACGCCGTCACCGAGCGGCTCGAAGGAGTCGTGGACGCCGCCCTGTGCCGCTGACCGGGCCGCTGACCGGACGTCCGGCCGTGGGCTGACCGGACCGCTGGTCGGTGCGTTGATCGGTGCGTTGGTCGGTGCGCTGATCGTCGGCCGCTTCGCTGGACCGGGTGGTCAGGAGCGGCGGCTGTTCCCCTCGTCACCCATGACGGCGTTCCCGTGGTGGACGGAGATGCTGGAGTACGTCGCCCGCATGCGCGCGGCGTGGGCGGTGCGCTGCTGCTCGATCAGGATTCCCTCGGCGTCGTCGAACTGGTGCCGCCGCGCCCGTTCCCGGAGCACCAGGTAGGTGGTGGCGCCGATGACGGTGCCGACGAGTACGAGCAGGAACACCGTGACGAGAACCATGACGTCACCCTTCCCCCGGTTCGAGTGCGTCCCCCTCTTATCTCACAGTTGCTCTGTGATGTCACCAGCTCGCTGAGGGCCGACGGGTCGGTGGTCCTCGGGGCGTCGCGGGCACACCGGGCGTCGCGGGCATGACTTTCGACAGATCCGGTGCGCCGGCGGTCCTCGTAGGGTCGTGGGCATGCGGATGAGTGGGGTGGCGCTGCCGGTGGCGGCGTCCGTGTGTGTCGGGCTGGGTGTCACGAGCCTGTGGTGGGCTCTGCCGGCGATCGGGTTCTCCTTCCTGGCCGGGCTGCGGACGGACCGGGTGCGGCCGGCAGCGGTGGTGTTCGCCGTCCTGGTCGGGGGCGGGGTGCTGGTGGTCGGGTCGGTGCCCTCCTGGATCGTCCTCGGCCTGCGGTTCGTCGCGCTCGCCGTGAGCGCCGGGATGGGCCCGTGGCTGCTGGGCCGGTTCTGGTGGCAGTCGCAGGAACTCGTCCGTGCCGGGTGGGAGCGGGCCGAGCGGCTGGAGCGCGAGCAGCAACTGGTTGCCGAGCAGGCCCGGCTGCGGGAACGGGCCCGGATCGCCCAGGACATGCACGACGCCCTCGGCCACGACCTCAGCCTGATCGCGCTGCGTGCCGGGGCACTCAAGCTCGCCCCCGACCTGGCCCCGCCCCACCGCGAGGCCGTCCAGGAGATCAGGGCGGGTGCGGCCGCCGCCGTCGAGCGGCTCGGCGAGGTGATCGGCATACTGCGTGACGGGGACGAGAGCGGCAGCGCCCGCGGGGCCCACGGGCCGGCGGACTCGGACATCCCGCAGCTGCTCGCCGAGGCGGCCGCCGCCGGCCTGGACGTCCGCTCGGAGATCCTCGGAGAGCCGGGCGGGCTGCCGCGCGCCACCGAGCACGCCGCGTACCGGGTGGTGCAGGAGGCGCTGACCAACGCAGCGAAGCACGCCCCGCGGGCTCCCGTCACCGTGGAGGTGACGTACTCGGCCGAGGGCGCTCGGGCCAGGGTGGCCAACGGCCCCGCGCCTGTGTCCGCATCCGTGTCCGCATCCGTGTCCGTGCTTCGGCCCACGCCCGCCGGCCCCGGCGCGGCGCCGTCGGCACCGGCGTCAACCCCGCGCGGCGCAACGCCCACCGGAACGTTCACCGGCAGCTCCACGTCGGCCGCCGGAGCGCCCACCCCCACGTCTGCCGCACCGTCCGTCGGCGGTCGCGGTCTGGTCGGGCTGACCGAGCGGGTCCGGCTCGCGGGCGGCACCTTCACCCACGGGGCCCGCCCGGACGGCGGGTTCGAGGTCACGGCGGACCTGCCACGCCGCGCCGCCGGGCCTGTCCCGCCGCCGCCCGCCGCCCCGCCGTCGCCGGTGCGCGAGCTGCGCCGGGCACGGCGGAAGGTGGGCCGGACGCTGGCCGCCGTGGTGCTCGTCCCGCTGACGACGGCCGTGCTGCTGACCGTGGCGCTGCGAGTATGGACGTTCTACGTGGTCGGCCTGTCGGTGCTGGACCCGGAGGTCTACGCCTCCCTCCAGGTCGGGCAGGACCAGGCCTCGGTCGAGCGCCTGCTGCCGGGCCACCGGTTGCCGTACCGTCCGCCGAGCGGGCCGTCGACGCCCGCGCCGCCGTCGGGGGAGGGGATCTCGTGCACCCACTACGCCATCACCGCCGAGCTCTTCGTGGACCGGGCCGGCGACGCCTACCGGCTCTGCTTCCGGGACGCCCGGCTGCTCTCGCGTGATGTGCTCCGGTCCTGACGGGCCGGCACTCCCCGCCTCCGCCCTCACCTCAGCCCTCACCTCAGCCCGTACCTCCGTACCGGGCGACCGACAGGAGCCGCCGATGACCACCGCACCGATCCGGGTACTGCTCGCCGACGACGAGCCCATGATCCGCGCGGGCCTGCGCGCGGTGCTCGCGACCGACCCCGGCATCGAGATCGTCGCCGAGACCGGGGACGGCCGGGAGGCCGTCGAGCTGGTCCGGCGCCACCGGCCGGACGTCGCCGTGCTGGACATCCGGATGCCCGGGACGGACGGCATCACGGCCGCCGCCGAGATCCGCCGGACCGGCCTGGCCACCGGAGTACTCATGCTGACCACCTTCGGTGAGGACGACTACATCCTGCGCGCGCTCAGCGGCGGCGCGAACGGGTTCCTGATCAAGTCCGGCGAGCCCGAGGAACTGCTCGCCGGGGTGCACGCGGTGGCGGGAGGGGCGGCCTACCTCTCACCCAAGGTGGCCGCCCGGGTGGTCGCCCACCTGGCCGCCACCGGCGCCGGTGGCCCCGCCGGCCGGCGTGCCGGTGCCAGGGAACAGGTGGCCGCCCTGACCGCCAGGGAGCGGGACGTACTGACCCTGATCGCCGCAGGGCTGTCCAACGGCCAGATCGCCCGCCGACTGGGGGTGGTGGAAGGCACCGTGAAGGCCCATGTGAGCTCCGTCCTGGCGCGGCTCGGCGTGGCCAACCGGGCGGCCGCCGCCGTTCTCGCCCACGAGGCCGGGCTGACCCTCGGCGCGACCTGCGCGGGCGGCCCACGGGACTGAGACGGCCGGGGGCGTGGTCGTCTGCGGGGCCGTGGTCACGCCGGAGCCCCCGCCCGAGCCCGGAGCCGGGGCCCCGCCCGAGCCCGAGCCCGAGCCCGAGCCCGAGCCCGAGCCCGAGCCCGGGGCCGACGGTATCGGTGGTGCCGACAACAGCTTCCCGAGCACGGGCGCCCCGGTCAGGGCCGTCACGGCGCCGGTGGCCACCGGCCGCAGGGTGAGGACCACGGCCGCCGTGACGGTGCCGCCGAGCGCGGCGCCGGCCAGCACGTCGTGCGGGTAGTGCACCCCGGCCGCCACCCGCAGCGCCGCCGTGGCACCGCCGACGAGTACGGCCGGCAGCGCCCAGCGCGGGCGCAGCAGCACCAGCCCCGTCGCCAGCGCGACGGCCAGGGTGGCGTGGTTGCTGGGGAACGACCAGTCGCCCGGCGGCGGGCACTCGGCGGTGGCCGTGGCCGGCAGCCCGGTCAGGGCCCGGCAGGGTCGCTCCTCGTCGAGGACCACCTTCAGCACCTCGCTCGCCCCGTAGGCCAGCACGGTGCCGAGCCCGACCAACGCCACCCCCGCGACCACCCCGGCGGCCCGCCGGGCCCGGGCCGTCCACCAGCAGAGCACCAGCAGGAGCCCCAGCACCAGCAGCCCGACCTCGGTGGCCGGCTCCAGCAGCGAGGCCATCGCGTCCGGAGCGTCGCCGACGGCCTCCGCCACCCGCCGGTAGCCGTCGGCCGACCACCCGGACAGCACGCGGACCGGCCCCGCCCCGCCCCCGCCACCCCGCTCCGGCGCCAGCCAGGCCACCACCCCGGCCCCCGCGTAGAGCAGGGCCACGGCGAGGGCGGGCCTGCCCCTGCCCGACGCCCCGCTCGCCCCGGTCGTTCCGGCCGCTCTCCCGGGCCCGGTGGCATCGCTCGGGCGGGCCGTCCTGGAATTCCTGTCCGTGTACGTCATGGTCTGGACGGTAGAAGCCGAGGAGCCCTTTCCACCCGACCCGAAAGTCAGGTAACGACCATGACGATGGTCAGGGTTGACACGGCGACACAGGCCGCGCGGGTACCCTGCGCCCATGTCCGCCCGCAACGCGCTGACCTTTCCCACCCGCCACTCCGGCGACCCCGGCCGGGTCGCCCTGATCGTCCCCGGCACCGGCTACTCGCCCGCCAGGCCGCTGCTGCACTTCGCCCGGTCCGTCCTCCTCGGGCACGGCTGGACGGTCCAGGAACTGTGGTGGCAACTCCCCGAAGAATTCGTCGAGTTCGCGATGGGCGACCGGATCGCCTGGGTCGAGCGGCAGGTTACCGGGGCCGTCGACGCCGAGCGCGGCGCGTGCCGCCTGCTCGTCGGCAAGTCCCTCGCCTCCTTCGCGAGCGCCGTCACCGCGGACCGGAACCTCCCGGCGGCCTGGCTGACCCCGGTCCTGACCGTCGACCACGTGGCCCGCGCCCTCCACCGCACCGAGGCCCCGACCCTCCTGGTCGGCGGCGGCGCCGACCGGCTGTGGGACCGCCCGACCGCCCACGCGACCGGCCACGAGGTCCTCGAACTGCCCGGTGCCGACCACGGCCTCGAACATCCCGGCGACCCCCTCGGCTCGGTCGACGCGCTGCGGCAGGTCGTCGCCCGGCTGGACGGCTTCGTCGCCTCCCTGGCCGCCCACCGGGTCGGCCCCTTCGGCGCCGAGGTGCCACCGCCCGACGGGCGGCGACCCGGGTACCTGCCCGGGCGGTAGTCCTCGGAGGCCCTCCGAGGTCTTCGGCGGTCGTGAGGCCCCGCTCGGCTGTGGTCCGGCCGACCCGCCCCCGACCGGCCACGCAGCTCGTGTCCGCCTACCGGAAGCCGGTCGGCAGGTCGGTCGGCGATCCGGGCATGACCACCGGCAGGTCCCGCCCTTCCGCGGCGCCGGCCAGGCGCTCGTCACACGGGTGGATCAGCGGTCCTCCTCGCCCCGCATGGCGAGCAGGGCGTCGGCGGCAGGCCCGAGCCCGGCCGCGGCCCCGGGGAGCGTCCAGTCGGCCAGGCCGGTCGCGGTGGCGGCGTTCTCCGGGGCGATGGTGCCGTCACGGAGGAGGTCCTCCGATACCCGCTGTTCGGTGTCTGTCAACTCGCGGGTGTGCCGCTGGAGTTGGCGGAAGTGGGTGCCGGCTGTCATGCGACGCACGGTAGGGCGGGCCGTGCGGCGATGACGAGGAACGTGCGCCGATTTCACACGAAGGAGTACTGCCCGGCCCTCACTCCCGCCCCGGGAACCCGTGCCGCCGTCCGCCGACGGTCACGGCCAGCGCGGCGGCCAGCAGGACGAGGGCGGACCAGGGCAGCGCGGTCGGCCCGGCGTGGTCGAGGAGCAGGCCGCCGGCCATCCCGGCCACGGCGATGCCGAGGTTCCAGCAGGTGACGAGGAGCGACTGGGCGATGTCCCCGGCCGGGCCGGACGCGTCGGCGACGGCGGTCTGGAGGAGGGTGGCGGCGCCGCCGAAGCCGAGGCCCCAGACCGCGGCGGCGACGTAGACGGGCAGGCCCGTCCTGCCGAGCAGGGCGGCGGCGATGACCAGTGCCGCGACGGCGAGGAGGACGCAGGAGGCGATGGTCAGGGTGCGCAGGTGCCGGTCGATGAGGGCGCCGGTGCCGAGGACGCTCACCAGCGAGGACAGCCCGATGACGAGCAGGACGACGTCCGTTCGGCCGTCGAGTCCCAGCGGTTCGAGCAGTGCGGCGACGTACGTGTAGAGGATGTTGTGGGCGAGCACGAAGGTCGCCGTGACGGCCAGGACGGTGGCCACGCCCGGAATCCGCAGCACCTGCCGCACGGGGGTGCGGGCCTGGCCCTCGCGCCCGGGCAGCTCCGGCAGTGCGAGCAGCATCCAGCCGGTCAGCGCCACGGCGATCGCGCTCATCAGCCCGAAGGTGGCCCGCCAGCCCATCAGGCCGGCCAGCAGGGTGCCGGCGGGCACGCCCACTGACAGGGCGACCGTCGAGCCGGTCATGGCGACGGCCATCGCCCGTCCGCGCTGCTCCGGTGTGACGATGCCCCGGGCGTACCCGGCGAGCAGGGCCCAGAGCAGCCCGGCGACCAGGCCGGCCGCGAACCGGGCGGCCATGGTGAGCGGGTAGCTCGGTGAGAGCGCGGTGACGGCGTTGGCCGCCGCGAAGCCGCCGACGGCGACCAGCAGCAGGCGCTTGCGCGGCAGGCGTCCGGTCACGGCGGTCAGCGGGATGGCGGCCGCGATGGAGCCGACCGCGTAGAGGGTGACGGACTGTCCGGCGGCGGACTGGCCGACGCCGAGGTCCGCGCTCATGGCGGGCAGCACCCCGGCGGGCAGGGCCTCGGTCATGATCGTGACGAATCCGCCGGTACTCATGGCCAGCAGCGCGGGCCAGGGCAGCCGGGGCGCGGGGGCCACCGGCGGGCCGGGGGTGCGGAGTTCGGAAGTGGGGAGCTCAGGAGTGGGCATGGGCCCGATCGTCTATCGTTGACATCCATGTCAAGGTCCAGCCGGGAAGCTCCGGCCCGGGGTGAGGGTGGTCACACATGCGCATCGGCGAACTCGCCGGACTGACCGAGACCACCCCGCGCCTGCTGCGCTACTACGAGCAGCAGGGGCTGATCACGCCGCGCCGCGAGGCCAACGGCTACCGCGCGTACGACGAGTACCTCGTGGACCGGGTCCTGCAGATCCGAGGGCTGCTGGACGCGGGACTGCCGACCCGGATCATCAAGCAGGTCCTGCCCTGCCTCGACACCCCTCGGACGATCCACTTCGTCGACGCCACACCGGAGATGCTCGCCACCCTGGAGTCCGAGACGGACCGGATGACCAGCCGGATCCAGTGTCTGACGCGCAACCGGGACGCCATCCGGGAGTACCTGGACGTGGTCAAGAGCCTTTCCGACCCGGCCGTCCGACCCGCCGCTTGACCTTGTCACCGGTGTCACGGTTGGACGCTACGGTCATGACCGACTCCGCGATCCACCACACCGCCTTCGGCGAGGGCACCCCGATCGTCCTGATCCACGGCTACACCCTCGACCACCGCGTGCTGCTCCCGCTCGAACCCGCCTTCGCCGGCCGTCCCGGCTGGCGGCGCCTCTACCTCGACCTCCCCGGTCACGGCACCAGCCCCCGGCTGCCGGGCCCCGCCTCGGCAACCACCCTGACCGAGGCCGTTCTCGGCTGGATCGGGGCCACGGTCGGCCGGGAGCCCTTCGCCGTGGTCGGGCAGTCCTTCGGCGGACAGCTGGCCAGGGCGGTGACCGCGCGGTTCGGCGAGCAGGTGCTGGGCTCGGCGCTGCTGGTTCCGGTGGTGCGCTGGGGCGCCGACCGGGCCCTGCCCGAGGAGACCGTGGCCGAACGTGACGAGGAACTCGTCGCCCGGCTCCCGGCCGCAGACCGCGAGCTGTTCCGGTACGTCATGGCCCGTCAGACCGAGGAGAGCCGGGAGCTCTTCGAGCGGTACGTCCGGCCGGGCTGGCAGGCGCACGACCGGGCGGCCGCCGCCGAGCTCGAAGCCGACTTCCTGCTGCCGCGCTGGCCCGAGCACGGCGCCCCGCAGCACCGCGGCCACCACCTCCTGGTCACCACCCGGCAGGACGCCCTGGTCGGCTGGCGCGACCAGCTCGCCCTGCTCGACCACTACCCCCGGATGGCCGCCAGCGTCCTCGACGGCGCCGGCCACAACCCCCAGGTGGAGGCCGCCGAAGCCGTCCACGCCCCGTTCGGCGCCTGGCTCGACCGGCTCGACCGCTGAGGACCGGTACCGCGAACGCCGACGCCCTCGCGGCCACCGGAAGTACCGGTGGCCGCGAGGCCGTTCGCCGCCGTCGGAGCCCGAGAGCCCGGAGCCCGCGGGCCCGGATCAGCCGATGGAACGGGGGAGGCGGGTGGTCAGGTACAGGATGGTGAAGGAGCCGAGGAGCTGGATGCCCAGGCAGAGCACGAGGGCGCGGTCCAGGCCGAGGCTCGGGGAGAGCGAGAGGTAGAGGGTGCCGAGGGTGGCGACGCCGAGGGCGAGGCTGGACTGCTGGCCGGTGGCCAGGACGCCGCTGCCGACGCCGGCCCGGGCGGCGGGCACCTTGGCGAGGACGACCCGGAACAGCGGGGTGCCGATCAGGCCCTGCCCGATGCCCGCGAGGGCGACGCCCGGGGCCATCCGCAGCGGGGAGAAGTGGGCCCAGTCGGCCGTGACGGTCAGGGCCAGGGTGGCGAGGCCGGCGGCCTGCACGACGGCGCCGGCGCTGAGCACCCGGCTGCCCCATCGGCTGATCAGCCGCGGTCCCGCGAGCGAGGCGGAGAAGTAGCCGACCGCCATCGGGACGAGGGCCCAGCCGGCCGCGACCGGGCCGAGGTGGAGGCCCTGCTGGAGGGCGACCGCGATGACGAACATGAAGCCGCCGAAGCCCGCGAAGTAGGGGAGCGCGATGCCGAGACCGCGCCGCATCTCGGGGATGCGCAGCAGGGACGGCGGCACCAACGGGGTGTCCCCGCGCCGTTCGGCGCGGCGCTCGACGACGCCGAAGGCGACGGCGAGGACCGGGAACAGGGCCAGCAGCACCCAGGACCAGAGCGGCCAGCCGGCGGCGCGGCCCTCCATCAGCGGGATGAGCAGGGAGACCAGCGCGGCGGTGAGCAGGACGGTGCCGGGGACGTCGATCCGGGCGGCCCGGGGGGCCTTGCTCTCCGGGACGTAGCGGACCGCGAGCACCACGGCGAGCAGCGCGAACGGCACGTTCAGCAGGAACACCGAGCGCCAGCCGGTGCCGAACAGGTCGGCGGCGACCAGCATTCCGCCGAGCACCTGCCCGATCACCACCGAGATGCCGCCGACCGCGCCGTAGACGCTGAGCGCGCGGCCGCGCCTGGCGCCCTCGGTGGCGGCGGTGATGGTGCCGAGCACCTGCGGGATCAGCAGCGCGGCCGAGGCGCCCTGGGCGGCCCTGGCGGCGACCAGGGACCACGCGCCGGGGGCGAGGCCGCAGGCCAGCGAGGTGAGGGCGAAGGCGGCGGCGCCGACGACGAAGAGCCGGCGCCGGCCGTAGGTGTCGCCGAGGCGTCCGCCGAGGACGAGCAGCACGGCGAAGGCGATGCCGTAGCCGGCGGCGACCAGTTCGAGGACGGCGGGCCCGGCGGCCAGGTCGTGGTCGATGGTGGGCAGGGCGACGTTGACGATGAAGAAGTCGAGCATCGGGAGGAAGGCGCCGAGCAGGACGGTGACCAGCCCGGCGGTGCCGAGGGTGGCGGCCGCGGATCCGGCGGGGCCGGGGGCGGCGGTGCGGTCGGCCGCGGTGCCAGGGGTGGCGGCGGTGCGGCTCGATGAGGGGGCGACGGCGAGTGGTTGGGTCACCGGTCCTACGATCCGCCGCTCCGTACCCTGGTACCAGAGTGTGGTTATCCGGGTATAAGAAGTGCCTGGCAACGGGCTGGCAGCTGTCGCATGCTGGGGAGCATGAGCCTCGCCACACGCCCCGCGCAAGCCCGTCCGGCCGCCGACGCCGTGCACCGGACCACCCCCGGCGACGCCCGCCGGCACGAGCTGGGCGCCTTCCTGCGCAGCCGCCGCGAGCGCATCGCGCCCGAGCAGGTGGGCCTGCCGATGACCGGCCGCCGCCGGACGCCGGGGCTGCGCCGGGAGGAGGTCGCGCAGCTCGCCGCGGTCGGGGTGACCTGGTACACGTGGCTGGAGCAGGGGAGGGAAATCCAGGTGTCCACCCAGGTGCTGGACGCGGTGGCCAGGGCGCTGCTGCTGGACCCGAGCGAGCGCGCCCACCTGTTCACCCTGGCCGGCGCGGACGACCCGGCGCCGGTGAAGGAGTGCCCCTCGGTGACCCCGGGCGTGCGGCTGCTGCTGGAGCAGTTGGCGCCGTACCCGGCGGTGGTGCTCAACTCCCGCTACGACGTGCTGGCGTCCAACGCCCAGTACACCTCGATCGTCGGCGACCTCGGTGAACTGGCACCCGAGGACCGCAACCTGATCTGGATGGCGTTCACGCCCTCGCAGTTCCGCGAGGTGCTGGTCGACTACCGCACCGAGCGCCTCGGGATGGTGGCCCGGTTCCGCTCGGCGATGGCCGACCACAGCTCGGAGCCGGCCTGGAAGGCACTGCTGGCCCGGCTGCTCAAGGCCTCGCCGGACTTCGCGGAGACCTGGCAGCGGCACGACGTGATGCGGCCCGGGAACGGCATCAAGCGGTTCCGGGTGCCCGGTGTCGGACTGCTGCGCTGCGAGTACACCAACTTCTGGCTCAGCCCGCGGCAGGGGAGCCGGATGATCACGTACACCCCGCTGGACGACGAGACCCGCGCGCTGATGGACGAGCTGCCCACGAGGGGCTGACTCAGCCCCGCACCGCGGCGTCCCGCCCGAGCCGCAGGCACACCACCGCGAGCGGCAGCTCGATGCAGAAGGCCATCACCAGGGCCGCGAGCATCGCGGGGCCCGGTCCCGCGCAGGCTATGTCGGCCAGCGCGTCCCCGGTGAGCAGCAGGGCCACCGCCGCGCCGGCCCACAGCGCGGCGGCACTGCGCCGGCGCAGCAGCGCGTCCAGCGAGAGCAGGGCCGCGAACTCCGTGAGGTCGAGCACGACCCACGGGGTCTCGTGGCAGACGGCGAGGACCGCCAGCCAGGGCAGCAGCGCGACCGCCGCCAGGACCGGCACCCGGGCGAAGCGCGCGGGCAGGACGTACGGGGAAGCGGCGCGAGGGGCGAGGACGGCGGTGCTCATGCCGCACCCCGGACCCGACGCGCCCGGCCGGGAGCGGGCCACCGGCCCCGGCCCTGCTCCCGCACCCGCTCCAGCGGCAGCCGCTCGGCCGTCCCGCCGGCCGGGTGTTCGACCCGCACCGCGTCGAACGGGCCCTCGGCCCAGGAGACCCAGAACCGCCCGGCGACCGTGACCACCTCGGCCGACGCCCGTACCCGGCGGAACGGCCGCCGCCCGGTGAACACCACCGAGGGCGCCGCGCCGTCGGCCGCCAGCCGGCCCCAGGCGAGCACGTGCCTGGCCCGCCCGGCGGACGGGCAGTGCCGCGCCCCGCGCAGCAGCTGCGGAGTGAGCCGGGAGGCGACCAGGACGTCGGTCAACTCGCCGTGCTGGTACAGCTCCAGCGCGGCCCGGCCGCGCCCGGACCCGACGACCCGGACCGACCAGGGGCCGGCCCCGGTGGGCAGCGACCCCTCCGGTCCCGACGCCCGTGCCGGCGGCGCCAGAGCCGCCGACATCGCGGACTCTGACGCCGCGGGCGCCTCCGCCTCCGCCCCCGACCGGAGCGCGGCCCCGGAATCACCCCCGTGGCTCCCGGGGCCGGGCCGCCCGTGCGGCGGAGTGGCGGAGTGCGATGCAGTGCTCGTCATGCCCTCAAGCCTTCCG
The DNA here is from genome assembly GCF_014596515.1 of Streptomyces sp. CBMA156. Lineage (GTDB taxonomy): Bacteria > Actinomycetota > Actinomycetes > Streptomycetales > Streptomycetaceae > Kitasatospora. The sequence continues at coordinate 22,169 of NZ_MSJQ01000265.1, read as the reverse complement.
TTCCGACCCCCTTCCTGTCGGTGGTGCCCCACACCGAATCGGGGGTGTAGCTAGATACACCCCCACTGGGAACCCCCCTTCATGGCGGCCCGTGATCACCGGGCCCTACGCTGTCCGGCATGCCCTCCACCACGTTGCGCCGAGCGTTCGTCAGGAGCCTCCGGCGCCCACCGTGGTCGCCCGAGGTCTGGCGGGACATCCGCTTCACGGCCGCCGGAACGCCGATGGCGCTGCCGGTCTGGCTGGCCGTCACCGATCCGCGACTGCTCTTCCCCGCGCTCGCCGCCGTCCTGCTCTGCTCCCGCCCGCTGACCGCCGTCCAGCGCGGCCGGCTGCGCGCCCTGTACGGGGTGGAGGTGCCGCCGCTGCGGCCGCCGGCGGGACGCCAGGTGCTGTTGCTGGGGGTGACCTGGCGTCAGGCCCTCTACCACCTGGTGGCCGGACCCCTGCTGGCGGCGGGCGCGCTGGTGGTGCTGTACGCCTGGGCCGCCGCCGTGGTGCTGGCCACCGTGTACGGCTGGGTCTGGCTGATGCCCGCGGGGACGGACGTGCGCACCGGCCTGGCGGGGGAGGACGTCCTGTTCACCCTCGCCGGGGTGCTGCTGCTGGCCGTGCTGCCCTGGCCGGGGACGCAGCTGGCCCGGCTGGAGGTGTGGGCGGCGCGCCGGCTGCTCGGCCCCGACCGGGTGGAGGCGCTGGAGCGGCGGGTCGAGGAGATCGCCGAGAGCCGGGCCGGGCTGGTGGACGAGGTGGACGCCGAGCGCCGCCGGATCGAGCGCGACCTGCACGACGGCGCCCAGCAGCGGCTCACCTCCCTCGCGATGAACCTGGGCCTGGCCCGGCGCACCCTCAAGGACGTGCCGCCCGAGGCGATGCAGGTGATCGTCGACGCCCACGAGGCGGCCCAGGCGGCCATCGACGAGCTGCGCGACCTGGTCCGCGGCCTGCACCCCGCCGTCCTGGAGGACCGCGGCCTGGACGCGGCGCTGTCCGGTGTCGCCGCCCGCGCGCCGCTGCCGGTGCGGCTGGACGTCGACCTCTCCGAGCCGGTCGCCCCGACCGTCGAGGCGGTCGCCTACTTCACCGTCTCCGAGGCGCTCACCAACGTGGCCAAGCACGCCAGGGCCAACCGGGTCGACCTCTCGGTACGGGCGGCCGGCGGGCGGCTGCGGCTGGTCATCAGCGACGACGGCGTGGGCGGCGCGGACCCGGCGCGCGGCACCGGGCTCACCGGCCTGCGCAAGCGCGCCGCCTCGGTCGACGGCACGCTGTCCGTTCTCAGCCCCCTCGGGGGGCCCACCACCATCACCGTGGAGTTGCCGTGCGTGCTGTGATCGCCGAGGACTCGGTCCTGCTGAGGGTCGGCCTGGTCAAGGTCCTGGAGGCGGTGGACTTCGAGGTCGTGGCGGCCGTCGGGGACGCCGAGGAACTGCTGGCCGCCGTCGAGGAGCACCGCCCGCAGGTGGTGGTCGCCGACGTCCGGATGCCTCCCGGCTTCAGCGACGAGGGGGTGAAGGCGGCGATGGTGATCCGCCGGCAGTGGCCGGACACGGCCGTCCTGCTGCTCTCCCAGTTCGTGGAGGAGCGCTACGCCGCGGACCTGCTGGCGACCAACACCAGGGGGGTCGGCTACCTGCTCAAGCAGCGGGTGGCCAACGTGGACGACTTCCTGGAGGCGCTCCAGCGGGTCGCGGCGGGCGGCACCGCGCTGGACCCCGAGGTGGTCGCCCAGCTGCTGCTGCGCCGGCACCGGGACCCGCTGGAGAAGCTGACCCCGCGCGAGCGCGACGTGCTCGCCCTGATGGCGGAGGGCCGCTCCAACGCGGCCATCGCCGGCTCGCTGGTGGTCGGCGACAGCGCGGTGGCCAAGCACATCAACTCGATTTTCACCAAGCTCGACCTGCCGCCGGCCGAGGACAGTCACCGCCGGGTGATGGCCGTGCTGCGCTTCCTGGAGGTCGGGTAGCGGTGAGTGGGGTGAAGGCCTGGCGGGTCGTCGGGGCGGCCGTGATCGTCCTGGTCATGACCGGCGGCGCACTGCAGACCTGGGCGATGGCGGTGCAGCAGCGCACCAGCAGCAGCCGGCCGTACGACAAGGCGATCCGCGGGGTCCGGCTGGAGACCGGCAACGCCTCGGTCCGGGTGCGGGCCGGCCGGGAGGGCCACGTGGTGGTCCACCAGAGCCTGGACTGGCTGGTGCGCAAGCCGGTGGTGTCCGTCACCATCGTCGACGGGGTGCTCACCGTCGCCATGCGCTGCCGCAGGGTGCTGCCGTTCGCGGACTTCGGCTGCGGCGCCGAGATCGAGCTGGAGGTACCGGCCGCGACCGAGGTGTCCGGATCGGTGGGCTCCGGCTCCGTCCGGGTGGAGGGGCTGAGCGGGAACGTGCGGATGGAGCTGACCTCCGGGGAGCTGTTGCTGTCGGACACCTCGGGGGACGTGACCGTGGGCGTCACCTCCGGGCAGGTGCGGGGCGGCAACCTGAGCGCCCGGCGGGTGACGGTCCGGGCGAACTCGGGCTCGGTGTCGCTGAACTTCGCCAAGGCCCCGGCCGTGGTGGACGCCGCGGCCACGTCCGGTTCGGTGGAGATGACCGTGCCGAAGGACAGCCGGTACGCCTTCACCAGCGAGACCGGCAGCGGGCACGGCGGGATCGACCCGCTGCTCGCGGACCCCGGGAGCCCGAACCGGATGCACGTCGCGGTCACCTCCGGGTCGATCTCGGTCAACCCGTCGATGTCGGTGGAGCCGTCGGAGCCGGTGGAACCGCCGGAGCCGCCGTCCCATCCGGATCCGACGTTCGCGGAGCCGCCGTCCCACCCGGATCCGACGTTCCCGCCGCGGTCGGCCCCGTAGCCGGGGCCTCCCGGCGCAACGCGGAGGCCGCTCACCCGGGTGGGGGACAATGGAGAGTCCCGTCCCCACCACCCGAGGTCAGCCGCGCATGACAGCCACGCCCGCACCCACCGCGTCGGACACCGAGTTCGCGCCGCTCGACATCGGCCCGATCCAGGTGTGGCCGCCCGTCGTGCTGGCGCCGATGGCCGGCATCACCAACGCGCCGTTCCGCACCCTGTGCCGTGAGCAGAGCGGCGGCAAGGGCCTGTACGTCTCGGAGATGATCACCACCCGGGCGCTGGTCGAGCGCAACGCCAAGACCATGCAGCTGATCAGGTTCGACCCGAGCGAGAAGCCGCGCTCGATCCAGCTGTACGGGGTGGACCCGGAGACCGTCGGCAAGGCCGCCCGGATGATCTCGGAGGAGGGCCTGGCCGACCACATCGACCTCAACTTCGGCTGCCCGGTCCCCAAGGTCACCCGCAAGGGCGGCGGCTCGGCGCTGCCGTACAAGCGCAACCTGCTGCGCGAGATCCTGCGCGAGGCCGTCGCCAACGCGGGCGACCTGCCGGTGACCATGAAGATGCGCAAGGGCATCGACGACGACCACCTCACCTACCTGGACGCCGGCCGGATCGGCGCGGAGGAGGGCGTGGCCGCGATCGCCCTGCACGGGCGCACCGCCGCCCAGCACTACGGCGGGACGGCCGACTGGTCGGCGATCGCCCGGCTGCGGGAGTCCGTCCCGGCGCACATCCCGGTGCTGGGCAACGGGGACATCTGGTCGGCCGACGACGCGCTGCGGATGATGCGCGAGACCGGCTGCAACGGTGTGGTGGTGGGCCGCGGCTGCCTGGGCCGGCCGTGGCTGTTCAAGGACCTGGTCGCGATCTTCGAGGGCGACGTGGACTACGCCCGCCCCGACTTCGGCTACGTGGCCGCGGCGATGGTGCGCCACGCGCAGCTGCTCGGCGAGTGGATCGGGGACGAGACGCGCGGCGTGATCGACTTCCGCAAGCACGTCGCCTGGTACACCAAGGGCTTCTCGGTCGGCTCCGAGCTGCGGGTGCGGCTCGCCGGCTCCTCCTCGTTGGCCGAACTGGCCGAAACCCTCGCCCAGGTGGAGCAGTCCCAGGCCTGGCCGGCCGGTGCGGACGGCCCGCGCGGGCGGACCAGCGGCAACAACCGGGTGGTTCTGCCCGAGCACTGGTTGGACGATCCGTATGACTGCGCCCGGCCGGGCGTGGACGCCGAATCGGACACCTCCGGCGGATGATCTGGCCGAAGTGTAGAAAACGACCCTCCAGGGCCGTCTGCCACTAAGGCCCAGCCCTCTTGTCCATTTTGGACAAGAGGGCTCCTTTTCGTCGTCCGAACATCACGGAGCGGGCACGTTTCCGGACACAGTGCGACGATCGGCGGAGGTGTTCTACGTCCGACCCGTGGGATGCGCTGGTGACGCTTGCCACATACGGTGGAGGCTGACGGCCGGTCGGTGGACGAAATGGACAGGTCGACCGTGAATCGCTTCCCGAAGCCGACCGCCCGTCGATCGGGCGATCCGGGTGCAGGAAATCAAGCCGGGGCAACGCGACGGAACCGCGGTCGCTACCGTGCGTCCTGATCGTGCGACGTTCGGGTTGGCTGTGTTCAAGAACTGAACGCTTACTAGCGTCAGGCGGACGATTTCACCACAGGGATGAACGCCTTTATGTGCATTCGATCTAACGGGTTACCGCCTGGTACGAGCCTCGGGTGGCCTATTCAGGGCAGAGAAGTGCCTTCGAAATGGGTATGTTCTCCGGCGTCAGGGCAACCGCGTACGAGGAGACCGACCCGTGCCGTCCCAGCAGAAGTTTGTTTACTCCTTCACTGAAGGAAACAAGGAGCTCAAGGATCTTCTCGGCGGCAAGGGCGCGAACCTGGCCGAGATGACCAACCTGGGTCTCCCCGTTCCTCCCGGGTTCACCATCACCACCGAGGCCTGCAAGGTCTTCCTGGAGACCGGCAGCGAGCCCACCTCCCTCCACGAGGAGATCAGCGCCCACCTGGACGCCCTCGAACAGGAGATGGGCAAGAAGCTCGGCCAGGCCGACAACCCCCTCCTGGTCTCGGTGCGCTCCGGCGCGAAGTTCTCCATGCCCGGCATGATGGACACCGTCCTCAACATCGGCCTCTCGGACGCCTCGGTGGCCGGCCTCGTCGCCCAGTCCGGCAACGAGCGCTTCGCCTGGGACTCCTACCGCCGCCTGGTCCAGATGTTCGGCAAGACCGTGCTGGGCGTCGACGGCGAACTGTTCGAGGAGGCCCTGGACGAGGCCAAGCACGCCAAGGGCACCACCGACGACCTGGCCCTGGACGCCGCCGACCTCAGGGAACTGGTCGAGGTGTTCAAGGGCATCGTCGAGCGCGAGACCGGCCGGGCCTTCCCGCAGGACCCGCGCGTCCAGATGGACCTCGCGATCCACGCCGTCTTCCACTCCTGGAACGGCGACCGCGCCCGGCTGTACCGCCGCCAGGAGCGCATCCCGAACGACCTGGGCACCGCGGTCAACGTCTGCACCATGGTCTTCGGCAACCTCGGCGAGGACTCCGGCACCGGCGTCGCCTTCACCCGCGACCCGTCCACCGGCACCCAGGGCGTCTACGGCGACTACCTGTCCAACGCCCAGGGCGAGGACGTCGTCGCCGGCATCCGCAACACCCTGCCGCTGGCCGAGCTGGAGAAGCTCGACAAGAAGTCGTACGACGAGCTGATGGCGATCATGCAGAAGCTCGAGAACCACTACCTCGACCTCTGCGACATCGAGTTCACCATCGAGCGCGGCAAGCTCTGGATGCTCCAGACCCGGGTCGGCAAGCGCACCGCCGCGGCCGCCTTCCGGATCGCCGTCCAGCTGGTCGACCAGGGCCTGATCGACCTGGACGAGGCCCTGATGCGGGTCACCGGCGGCCAGCTCTCGCAGCTGATGTTCCCCCGGTTCGCCCCCAACACCGAGTCGCGGCAGATCGCCTGGGGCCTCGCCGCCTCGCCGGGCGCCGCGATCGGCAAGGTCGTCTTCGACTCGTACACCGCCGTCAAGTGGTCCCGCTCGGGCGAGAAGGTCATCCTGGTCCGCCGCGAGACCAACCCCGACGACCTGGACGGCATGATCGCCGCCGAGGGCATCCTGACCTCGCGCGGCGGCAAGACCTCGCACGCGGCCGTGGTCGCCCGCGGCATGGGCAAGACCTGCGTCTGCGGCGCCGAGGAGCTGGAGGTCGACACCAAGGCCCGCCGCTTCACCACCGCCGACGGCCAGGTGATCCACGAGGGCGACCTCGTCTCGATCGACGGCGCCACCGGCAAGGTCTACCTCGGTGAGGTCCCCGTCCTGCCGTCCCCCGTGGTCGAGTACTTCGAGGGCACCCTGCACGCCGGCGCCGACGTCCAGGGCGGACTGGTCCAGGCCGTGCACCGGCTGATGTCGCACGCCGACGGCCGCCGCCGGCTGGCCGTGCGCGCCAACGCCGACAACGCCGAGGACGGCGGGCGCGCCCGCCGCTACGGCGCCCAGGGCATCGGCCTGTGCCGCACCGAGCACATGTTCCTCGGCGAGGAGCGCCGCAAGGAGGTCGAGCACCTGATCCTCGCGGACAACGACAAGGACCGCGAGCTCGCCCTCTCCACCCTGCTGCCGCTCCAGAAGAGCGACTTCCTGGAGCTGTTCCAGGCGATGGACGGCCTGCCGGTCACCGTCCGGCTGCTCGACCCGCCGCTGCACGAGTTCCTGCCGGACATCACCGAGCTGTCGGTGCGCGTCGCCCTCGCCGAGGCCCGCAAGGACCCGAACGAGAACGACCTGCGCCTGCTCCAGGCGGTGCACAAGCTGCACGAGCAGAACCCGATGCTCGGCCTGCGCGGCGTCCGTCTCGGCCTGGTCATCCCCGGCCTGTTCGGCATGCAGGTCCGGGCCATCGCCGAGGCCGCCGCCGAGCGGAAGCTGGCCGGCGGGGACCCGCGCCCCGAGGTGATGATCCCGCTGGTCGGCACCGTCCAGGAACTGGAGCTGGTCCGCGACGAGTGCGAGCGGGTGCTCGCCGAGGTCGCCCAGTCCACCGGCGTCCACCTGGACATCAAGCTCGGCACCATGATCGAGCTGCCGCGCGCCGCGGTGACCGCCGGGCAGATCGCCGAGGCCGCCGAGTTCTTCTCCTTCGGCACCAACGACCTCACCCAGACGGTCTGGGGCTTCTCCCGGGACGACGTGGAGGCCTCGTTCTTCACCGCCTACCTGGAGAAGGGCATCTTCGGGGTCTCCCCGTTCGAGACCATCGACCGCGACGGCGTCGGCTCGCTGGTCAAGCACGCCGTCGAGGCCGGCCGGGCCACCCGCCCCGACCTCAAGCTCGGCGTCTGCGGCGAGCACGGCGGCGACCCGGACTCGGTCCACTTCTTCCACGAGGTGGGGCTGGACTACGTCTCCTGCTCCCCCTTCCGGATCCCGGTGGCGCGCCTGGAGGCCGGCCGCGCCGCCATCGAGACGGCGGGCAGCGACTCGCGCTGAGGAGGGTAGGCATCCCCTCCGCACGCGCGGGCACGACTGACCGCTCTCCCTCCCGTCGGGAGGGCGTACACCGGAGCTCGGCGCAGGAGAACCGGCGTACGTGACACGGCCGGGCGGGGACGGACAACGGCGTCCGTCCCCGCCCGGCCGTACAGCTGTGTGCGGCCCCGGGCACCGGCCGGTGTGGCGGCGGCCACGTGTGTAGCTTGCCCGGTGCGGCCCGGCCGCCTGCCAAGCTGGACCGCATGACCAACCGCAGAAACCCGCTCGTCGCCGTGGCCGTGCTGATCCTGGCGCTGCTGGCCGGGGCCGGGTACCTCCTCACCGACACGGGGAGCAGTCACCCCAAGGCCGCCGCGAGCCCCACGGCGGCCGCCACCGCCGGTGCTTCGACGTCCGGGTCCGCGGCTCCCAAGCCCTCGGCCCCCAAGCCGAGCCCGCCCGCCGGGGGCGTCGGCACCGCCCCCGCCCCGGCCGGCACCTGGGTCCCGACCGACCCGGCCATGGCCGACGTCTGCCGCACCAAGCTCCCCAGCCAGGCCGTGGAGACCCTCACCCTGATCGCCAAGGGCGGGCCGTACCCCTACAACCGCGACGGCATCGTCTTCGAGAACCGGGAGAGCCGCCTGCCCAGGAAGGGCGGCGACTACTACCACGAGTACACCGTCGTCACCCCGGGCTCCAACGACCGGGGCACCCGCCGCGTCGTGACCGGCACCTCGGGCGAGCAGTACTGGTCCGCCGACCACTACGCCACCTTCCAGGAGATCGACTCCCGCTGCTGACCGGCGCCGCAGGGGGGAGCACCCCCCTCACCGGGCCCGGCGCCAGGTGATGCGGGGGTGCGGGGCGTGCGGGCCGGTGGTGACCAGGGCGGTCAGTTCGTGGAGGACCGGCGCCGGGTCGCGGCGGAGCTGGGCCGGGGTGGTGCGGACCACCGGGAGGCCGGCGGCGGTGAGCCGGTTGGCACGGGCCAGGCCGCGTTCGTGGTCGGCTGGGCGCAGGTGCCAGGAGCGGGAGTCGATCTCCAGGGCCACGCAGGCGTGCGGCCAGTAGGCGTCCGGGACGGCGAGGAAGCGGCCGTCCAGGAAGAGCACCGGGTTCCACAGCGGCTCCGGCAGGCCCGCGTGGGCCAGCAGCTCGCGGGCCTCGCCCTCCACCACCGACCGCACCCCGGCCGTCAGGTCCTCCACCACCCGGGCCACCCGGGGCAGCCCGAGCGCACCCGGCCTGGACAGCAACTGGTCGAGCAGCTCGCCGAGTTCGCAGTGCCGTCGCTGGACGGCCTCCGCGCACAGCGCCCGGAACCGGCGCTCCCCGGTCTCCCTCGGGGCGAGATCGGCCAGCGCCCGGGCGACGGTGGTGCTCCACAGCCCGTCGGCCCGTTCGAAGCCGCTCGGCATCGCCCCGGAGGCCCGGTGGATCCGGACGAACTCCCGGTCGACGACGCGCCGTTGGCCGGGGATCAGGATGTCGACGGAGCGCAGGTCGGCCGGGTGCCCGGCGCTCGGCAGCCCGGCCTGGGCCAGGACCGCGAATCCGGTCAGCAGCACCTCCCCGATCCTGGGGTCCCGCCCCTTGGGGGTCGCGTACGCCAGGGCGGCCCGCAGCTTCTGGTGGATCGTCAGTCTTCCGCTCTGGAGGCAGATCACCCGGGGCAGCACCTGCTGCCAGGGCCCGCCCGGCCGCAGCCGGTGGGCGATGGTGCCGGAGGGCACCCCGAGGCGGCGCAGCTGCGCCCGGGTGGCGATGTGCTGCTGGTCGGCGCCGAGCAGGGCGACCGGGTCGAGGGGATTCGCGCGGATCATGCCCCGGTGCCTGCCCGTCGCGTTCGGAGGTATGCGAAACATCCCCCGTCGGTGGGGACGGCGCCCGCGGAGGTTGACGGACCGACAGGCGAGCCGCTGAGCTGGGGGCATATGACCACACCAGTTCTGCACACCGGCCCCGCGGCGGACGCACTCGACGGCCTCTCCGTGGGCGACGCACTCGGCGCCCAGTTCTTCGTCCCGGAAACCGCCCGGGCCCACCTCGCCGCCCGCACCGAACCGTCCGGCCCCTGGCCGTGGACCGACGACACCGAGATGGCCTGCTCGGTGTACGCCGCCCACAGCGAGCGCGGCGCGATCGACGGCTTCGACCTCACCTACGCCTTTGCCCTCCGCCACGACTTCGACCGCGGCTACGGCCCGGCCGCCAACCGGCTGCTCCGGCTGATCCGCGAGGGCGGCGACGCCGGGCGGCTGGCCGCCGAACTCTTCGACGGCCAGGGCTCGTACGGCAACGGCGCCGCGATGCGGGTCGCCCCGCTCGGCGCCGCGTACGCCGCGGACCCGGAGGCCGTGGTGCGCCCCGCCGCCGACACCGCCCTGATCACCCACACCCACCCGCAGGCCGTGGACGGCGCGATCGCGGTCGCGGTGGCGGCCGCGTACGCCGTGCGGGCGCGCACCCGGCCGGTGACTCCGGAGCGCTTCCTGGAGTCGGTGGCCGACCTCACCCCGGACGGCCCGGTCAGGGACGGCCTGGCCGAGGCCCGCGAGCTGCTCGCCCAGCCGGACTTCCGGGTCGCCGCGCAGGTGCTCGGCAACGGCAGCCGCACGTCCGCGGCCGACACCGTCCCGTACGCGCTGTGGTGCGCCGCCAGGAACCTGGCCGACTACCGCACCGCCCTCTGGGAGGCGATCGCGGCCGGCGGCGACATGGACACCGTCGCCGCCATCACCGGCGGAGTGGTCGCCGCCCACACCGGCACCGGAGGCATCCCGCGCGCCTGGCTGGCCGCCCGGGAGCCGCTGCCCGGGTGGACGTTCCCCGAGCCGGGCGGTGTCCGCGCGGGCGGCGAACCGCACCTGGCACCGATCAGCCTGCCCCGCCCGTACCCGGTGCCCGACCTGGTCTGGTCGGACGGCCGGTGGGAGCGGATCAGGCGCGGTCTGGGGCCCCGGGAGGCGGACGGGCGCTGGGTCTCGTACACCTCCGGGGGCGTCCTGCACCTGCACCGCGGCACGGACGGCCGGGAGATCTGGCGCGTCCGGGTGGGCCGGGTGAAGGGCGGCTGGCGGCCGGTGTCGGCCCTGGTCGAGGCCGACCCCGGACACCTCCGGGGCCGGGACGACCACGGCCTCCTGCGGGACGCCCTGGAGGCGGCGGAACCAGGCCGCGACGCGCGGGGGTACGGCCTCAGGCCGTGATCATCAGCTGCCCGGCGCCGCTGCCGCCCTGTCTAAGGCACTCCTGGTTGATCGCCGGATCCGGGGCGCTCGGCGAGGTGGCGGCGGCGATCCGCAGCTCGATGATGTCCCGGACGGCCGGCCACTCGTCGCCGAGGATCGAGTAGAACGCGGTGGAGCGCACCACCCCGTCCAGCCCGCGCGAGTGCGCCCGGCGGACGCCCTCGGAGGTCGCGCCGAGCCGCTCGATGGCGGTGCGCGAGCGCAGGTTGCGGGCGTCCGCGCGCAGCGAGACGCGCTGCACGCCCCAGGTCTCGAAGGCGTGGCGCAGCATCAGCAGCTTGGCCTCGGTGTTGATGCCGGTGCCCTGGGCGCGCGGCGAGAGCCAGGTGTTGCCGATCTCGGCCGCGTCGGGGACGGCCGTGGCCGGATCGCCGAACGGGACCCCGGGCACCGGCGGCCACACCAGCGGCCCCTGCCAGTAGTCGAGTTCCAGGAACCGGGTGGAGCCGACCACCCGGCCGTCGGCGACGTTCACCGTCGCGAACGACAGTGACCGGCCCGCCGCCTGTTCCGCGAGCGCCCGCGCGACGTAGTCGCGGGCGGCTTCCAGGCCGTGCGGAACGGGGGTGAAGGCGTAAGTCGTACGGTCCTCGGCGCCGGCCTGGGCGATGGCCTCGGCATGGCGCGCGGCGAGGGGCTCCAGCCGCACGGTGCGGCCGGTGAGGATGACAGGTACGGGCACGGAACCTTCGGTCCTTCATCGGTCGGAGGGTGCCTCCCGGGCCGGGGTACGGCACGGGGTGCGCTGGTCTGGGTACGCCTGGGCCCGGGTCCGTGCGCCGGGCACCCGCGCACGCCGGAGGTCCGGTCGGACGGGGTGGGGGCGACGGCCCGGAACGGGCGGCGCGGGGTGCCGGAACGGACACGGGTCCTCGGACCGGTCCGGCAGGAGCAGCGAGGGGACAGTGTGCGTCCGCGAAATGGCCGAAGAGGAAACGAGAGCGCGAAGGGAAGCGGGCGGCCAGGTGAAGGCAAGATGCGTCGTGGGTGACTGGCCGAGCACCGGACCGGGACGTGGCCGACGGCGTTACGGACGACGTGACGACGACGCGACGATGCGAGGCAGCGAGAGGACGATACCCGCCAGAAGGCGGTGCGTCACCTCGCGGCGCGCCCATGGCCGCGCGGGTCCTTCGCGGGCCCTCCGGACGGGTCCCTTCCGGGGCCGTGACCAGGGGCTCTTCCCCCGGGTGCGATCATGGTCCGGAGCGGTCGGCCGAGGCCGTCGGGCGAGTCCCCCGGGGGTTGTCGGGGGAGCCGCCGGACGCTCCCGGGACGGTTCCCCGGCGAGTCCTCCGCAGGACGGGGGACCGGGGCGGGAATTCCGGCGGGGCCCGGCACGCTGGACTGGACGAGGAGCCGGTCGACCGGGACGAGCAGAGAACGGGGTTGGGTGCGCGGTGCGTGACTTCCAGGCGCTGTACGAGCTGGATCAGCAGGGCGTGGCCGCCGTGGCCGCGGCCAACGAGCAGTTGCGCGACACCGGTGCCGGCCTGGTGCTGCTCCAGCACTTCGAGGGCTTCATGGACGCCGGGGAGGCCGGCGGCCAGGTGGTGGACCACCTGCTGGAGACGGGATCGCCGCAGGTGGTGGCCCGCTTCGACCACGACCGTCTGGTGGACTACCGGGCCCGCCGCCCGGCGATGGTCTTCGACCACGACCGCTGGGCCTCCTACGACCCGCCGGAGATTCTGCTCCAGCTCGTCCACGACGCCGCCGGCGCGCCGTTCCTGCTGCTCAGCGGCCCCGAGCCGGACGTCGAGTGGGAGCGTTTCGCGGGTGCCGTCCGCGAGTTGGCGGAACGGTTCGAGGTCAGGCTCGCGGTCGACTTCCACGGCATCCCGATGGGCGTGCCGCACACCCGTCCGGTCGGTCTGACGCCGCACGGCAACCGGCTGGACCTCGCCCCCGGCTACCCGCAGTGGTTCGAGCAGGCACAGGTCCCCGGCAGCGCCCAGGCGCTGGTGGAGTACCGGCTGGCCGAGGCCGGGCGCGACGTCCTGGGCTTCGCCGTGCACGTCCCGCACTACGTCGCCCGCTCCGCCTACCCGGCGGCGGCGGTGCAGATCCTGGAGGCGGTGCAGTCCGCCACCGGGCTGGTGCTGCCCGGCACCCCGCTGCGCGAGCGGGTCTCCGAGGTCTACGCCGACATCGAGGAGCAGCTGGCCCAAGGGGACGGCGAGTTGCGCTCGGCGATCCGCGGCATGGAGGGCCAGTACGACGCTGTGGCGGGCGCGGAGAGCCGGGAGAGCCTGCTGGCCGAGCCGGTGGACCTGCCCTCGGCGGACGAACTGGGGCGGCGCTTCGAGCAGTTCCTGGCCGAGCACGAGCGCGGCGCGGAGTAGCGCGGGCACGGCGCGCGGCGGGGCGGGTACGGCGCGCGCACGGCGCCGGCGGGCTCCGGGCGCCGGGCGCCGGGGGCGGATTCCGGCCGGTTCGGGCCCGCGGGGGGACGACTTCGCCGGGGCGGGAGTCATCGGCCACGGCCGTTCGTTGGCCCTGGGGCTGCCCGGGGGACGGGCCGCCGTGAGGAGCCGACCGTGACTCGTTTCCCCGGGGGGAGACCATGCCGAGGACCGTACGTCCGACCTTCGCCCTGACCGCCGCGACGGCGGCGCTGCTGCTGGCCGGGTGCACCGGCGGAGGGGGTTCGGACAGCAAGGGGACAACCGGTTTCGGGGGCGCGGTGCCCGACCGCGCGCAGGCCGGTGCGACCGCGTCGCCGACCCCCACCCCACCGCCCACCGGCCCGTACGTCGCACTCGGCGACTCGTACACCGCGGGGATGAAGCTCCCCCCGCAGGCCGGCGGGCCGGACGGCTGCTACCGCTCGGGGGCCAACTACCCGTCCCTGGTGGCCAAGGGGCTCTCGATCGCCGCCGGTCAGTTCAAGGACGTCAGCTGCTCCGGTGCCCGCACCGAGGACCTGACCGGCCCGCAGAAGGTGCCGGGCGGAACCAACCCGGCCCAGCTGGACGCCCTGACCGCGGACACCCGGCTGGTCACCCTGGGCATCGGCGGCAACGACGCGGGCTTCATGGAGGTCGTGACCGAGTGCGCCAAGGACAACCTGGTGGACATCCTCAAGGGCGTGATCACCGACGGCGGCGACCGGGCCGGCAAGTCGCCCTGCCGTGACCACTACGCCTCCGGCAACGGCACCGACGAGGTCCAGCGCAAGGTGGACGCGGCCGGCGACCGGCTCGGCCAGGTGCTCCAGGACGTCGGGAAGCGCTCCCCGAAGGCCAGGGTGTACGTGATCGGGTATCCGGGTCTGCTCCCGGCCGACCCGGCGAGCTGCCTGCCGGTGCTCGGCAAGACGGTGGCCGTCTCCGACCTGGGCTTCCTGGTGGAGAAGGAGCAGCAGCTCAACGGCATGCTCAGGAAGCGCGCGGAGGCGGCCGGCGCGGTGTTCGTCGACCTCGCCGGGCCCTCGGCCGGGCACGACATGTGCGCGGGGGAGGACAAGCGCTGGGTCGAGCCGCCGCTCCCGGCCAGGGGGCTGGTGCCGATCCACCCCAACGCCAGGGGGCAGGAGGCGATGGCCGGCGTGGTCCAGAAGGCGATCAAGGGCTGAGGGCCGGTCCAAGGCTGAGGACCGATCCAGGGCCGAGGACGCCCGGGGTTCCGGGCTCCGGGGCGTGACGTACGGGCTGCGCCGTCCGGGTGGGGCCGGCTCATCGCGGCGGGCACCCGCCCGCCCCGCACCGTTCACGCCCCGGCCCGCGCGCCTTCGTGCGCGGCACACCCCGCGTGTCGGGGGCGCGGCGTACCGTGAGGGGCATATGGATGACACCACGCACCGCCTCGCCGCCCCGATCCCGTACGACCACGCCGCCGAGGCCCGCTGGGTCCCCGAACCCGACAAGCGCCCCGGCCGTACGGCCTTCCAGCGCGACCGCGCCCGGGTGCTGCACTCGGCGGCGCTGCGCAGGCTGGCCGGCACCACCCAGGTGGTCGCCCCGATGCGCAGTGACTTCCCCCGCACCCGGCTCACCCACTCCCTCGAATGCGCCCAGGTCGGGCGGGAGTTGGGCGCCGCCCTGGGCTGCGACCCGGATCTCGTGGAGGCCGGCTGCCTGGCCCACGACATCGGCCACCCGCCCTTCGGCCACACCGGCGAGGAGGCCCTCGACCAGGCCGCCGAGGCCTGCGGCGGCTTCGAGGGCAACGCCCAGTCGCTGCGCATCCTGACCAGGCTCGAACCCAAGCGCTTCGCGCCCCAGGAGGAGCAGCCCGCCGCCAGGCTCGCCCCCTGGCCGGGCCGCAGCGTCGGCCTCAACCTGACCAGGGCCGCCCTCGACGCCGCCACCAAGTACCCGTGGCCCAAGGGCGCCCACCCCACCGACCCGTCCTCGCCCAAGTACGGCGTCTACGCCGACGACCTGCCGGTCTTCCGCTGGCTCCGGGCCGGTTCCCCGGCCGGGCGCAAGTGCTTCGAGGCCACCGTGATGGACTGGGCCGACGACGTGGCCTACTCCACCCACGACGTCGAGGACGGCCTCCAGGCCGGTCACATCGAGCCGGCCGCCCTGCGCGCCCCCGGCGAGCGCGCCGGGCTCTTCAAGGTCGCCGAACGCTACGCCCCGGACGCGGAACCGGAGGAGCTGGCCGCCGCCCTGGACCGGCTGCTCACCCAGGAGTGGTGGCCCCGCTCGTACGAAGGCACCGCGCGCGCCCGGGCCGGGCTCAAGGACCTCACCAGCCAGCTGATCGGCCGCTTCTGCCTGGCCGCCGAGCAGGCCACCCGGGCCCGCTACGGCCCCGGCCGGCTCACCCGCTACGCCGCCGAGCTGGTGGTGCCGAGGGACGTCCGGCTGGAGTGCGCGGTGCTCAAGGCGGTCGCCGTCCGCTACGTGATGCAGCGCGACGAGCAGGCCCAGCTGCGGGCCCGCCAGCGGATCGTGATCGCCGAGCTGGCGTACGTCCTCACCCAGCGCGCCCCCGAGGGGCTGGACCCGGTGTTCGCCGCCATGTACCGCGAGGCCGAGGACGACCGCGCCGCGCTGCGTACGGTCGTCGACCAGATCGCCACCCTGACGGACGCCTCGGCCCTGGCCCTGCACGCCAGGCTCGTCGGCGCCGCCTGGGCGTGACCGGTGCGGGGGCGCGGGGGCCGACGGACCCGGCTCCCCGCCGGAAGGCCCGGCCGCACCAGTAGACTTCCGGGGTGGCCGGGCGGATCAGGGACGAAGACGTACAGGCGGTGCGCAGCGCACTGCCGATCGACGCGGTGGTCGGCGACTACGTACAGCTGACCAACGGTGGCGGTGGCGAGTACAAGGGCGTCTGCCCCTTCCACGACGAGAAGTCCGCCTCCTTCTACGTGAACCCCGCCAAGGGTGTCTTCCACTGCTTCGGCTGCCAGGAGAACGGCGACACCATCGCCTTCCTGATGAAGATCGAGCACTTCACCTTCGCCGAGGCCGTCGAGCGGATGGCCGCCCAGGCCGGCATCACCCTGCGCTACGAGGAGGGCGGCTACAACCCCCGCCACCAGCAGGGCGAGCGCACCCGCCTGGTCGAGGCGCACAAGGTGGCGGCCGCCTGGTACCAGGAGCAGCTGGCCTCGGCGGAGGGGGAGATCGGCCGCCGCTTCCTCGGCGAGCGCGGCTTCGACGAGGAGGCCGCGAAGACCTTCGGCGTCGGCTACGCCCCCGCGGGGTGGGAGCACCTGGTCCGGTACCTGCGCGGCAAGGGCTTCACCGACAAGGAGATCCTGCTCGGCGGCCTCGCCTCGCAGGGCCAGCGCGGCGGCCTGATCGACCGCTTCCGGGGCCGGCTGGTCTGGCCGATCCGGGACATCGCCGGCGAGGTGATCGGCTTCGGCGCCCGCCGCCTGCGCGAGGATGACAACGGCCCGAAGTACCTCAACACCCCCGAGACGCCGATCTACAAGAAGTCCCACGTGCTGTACGGCATCGACCTGGCGAAGAAGGAGATCGCCAAGTCGGGCCGCGCGGTGGTGGTCGAGGGCTACACCGACGTGATGGCCTGCCACCTGGCCGGGGTCACCTCGGCGGTGGCCACCTGCGGCACCGCCTTCGCCGAGGACCACATCAAGATCATCCGCCGGCTGCTGATGGACACCTCGCAGTACCGGGGCGAGACCGTCTTCACCTTCGACGGCGACGCGGCCGGCCAGAAGGCGGCGCTGCGCGCCTTCGAGGACGACCAGAAGTTCGCCGCCAAGACCTCCATCGCGGTCAGCCCCGGCGGCATGGACCCGTGCGAGCTGCGCCTGGCCCAGGGCGACGAGGCGGTCAAGCATCTGATCGACAACCCGGTCCCGCTGTTCGAGTTCGCGCTGACCTCGGCGGTGGCCCGGCACCGGGTGGACACCCCGGAGGGGCGCTCGGCGGCACTGGAGGAGGCGGCCCCGATCGTCGCCAAGATCAAGGACCGCTCGATCCAGCACGAGTACGCGGTCCGGCTGGCCGGCATGCTCGGCATCCTGGACGAGCAGTTCGTCGTCCGCCGGATCTCCCAGCTGGCCCGCTGGGACCGCGAGCGCCAGCAGAACCCGCGCGGAGCCGCCCAGCGCCGCCCCGAGCCCGCCCAGCCGCAGAGCCCCGCGCAGCCCGCCTTCCGGCTCAACCCGCGCGACCCGGCCCAGTTCGTCGAGCGCGAGCTGCTCAAGCTGGCGCTCCAGCACCCCGACCTGGTCAGCCCGGCCTTCGACCACTACGGCGAGGACGAGTTCCCGACCCCGCCGTACACCGCCGTCCGGCAGGCCGTCGCCAAGGCGGGCGGAGCCGCGTACGGGGCGACCCTGCCCGACTTCACCAGCGCGGTGCGCGAGGCGGCCCCGGACGACCGGGTGCGCTCGCTGGTCACCGAGCTGACCGTCGAACCGGTGCGCTCGCGCCGCAAGGTGGACGCGATCTACGCGGGCGAGTTCCTGGTCAAGCTGCGGCTGCTGGCGGTGGAGCGGCGGATCACCGAGGTCCGCGGGTACCTCCAGCGGCTCGGGCCCCGGGCCGAGGCCGAGCAGCAGCACGCGGTGCAGACCGAGCTGTGGCAGCTCCAGCAGTACGGGCAGCAGTTGCGCAGTGGTGGTGCGGCGGCGCTGTAGTACCGGCCGCACCACCGGCCGTGCAGAAAGTCGGCGCACGAGTCTCGGCCACGGAGTGTGGCGTACCGCACACTGGAAGGCGTCCCACCTCCGTACAGCGCGGGTCCGCCAGAGTCGCGCCCGCCCCGAGGGGATGCCCGTGGAGCAAGGCCTCGTCGCAGCGACCACCACCAGTACGGGAGCGAACCCCGCCGGTCCGGCGGGCCGGCAGCAGGCCGGGGAGCAGGAGACCCACCACGCCCGGGCCGGGACGGCGCCGCCGGACGGCGCGAGGGCTCCCGCCCGGGGCCTGCCGGAGGGCCACCCGGAGAGCCCCGAGCCCGATCCCGAAGCGCGGGCCGAAGCGCAGGCCGAGGAGGAGGACCAGGAGGAGCGCCGCGCGCCCGCCGACGACACCGGCCCGGCCGCCGACCTGCTGCGCCAGTACCTGCGCGAGATCGGCCGGATCCGCCTGCTCACCGCCGAGGAGGAGGTCGAGCTGGCCCGCCGGGTGGAGGCCGGCATCTTCGCCGAGGAGCGGCTGAACGGCGACCCGCCGCCGCCCGACCCGTCGGCCGGCGAGCTGGACACCCTGGTGGTGCGGGGCCGGATCGCCAAGCGCCGGCTGATCGAGGCGAACCTGCGCCTGGTCGTCTCCGTCGCCAAGCGCTACGTCGGCCGCGGGCTGACCCTGCTGGACCTGGTCCAGGAGGGCAACCTGGGCCTGATCCGAGCGGTGGAGAAGTTCGACTACACCCGGGGCTTCAAGTTCTCCACGTACGCGACCTGGTGGATCCGGCAGTCGATGAGCCGGGCCCTGGCCGACCAGGCCCGGACGATCAGGGTGCCGGTGCACGTGGTCGAGCTGATCAACCGGGTGGTCAGGGTGCAGCGCGGCCTGCTCCAGGAGCGCGGCCTGGAACCCACGGCGGCCGAGGTCGCCGCCGTCCTGGAGCTCACCGAGGAACGGGTGCGCGAACTGCTCAGGCTGGCCCAGGAGCCGATCTCGCTGCACACCCCGGTCGGCGAGGAGGAGGACGTCGCGCTGGGGGACCTGATCGAGGACGCCGACGCCGCCTCACCCGCCGAGTCCGCGGCCTTCCTGCTGCTGCGCCTGCACCTGGACGCCGTCCTGGCCACCCTGGGCGAGCGGGAGCGGCAGGTCGTCCAGCTCCGCTACGGGCTGGACGACGGCCGCCCGCGCACGCTGGAGGAGATCGGCGCGGTGTTCGGCGTGACGCGGGAGCGGATCCGCCAGATCGAGTCGAAGACCCTGGTCAAGCTCCGCGACCACGCGTACGCCGAGCAGCTTCGCGGCTACCTCGACTAGCGGTTCCGGGCCGGCCGCGGCTAGGACGGATCCGCCGGGCCGACCGGTGCCGGCGGGGCGGTCCCGGCCGGCGTGGCGACGGGGTCGGTCGGTGTCGCGACGGGGTCGGCCGGGGCCGGGGTCGTGGGTGCGCCCGCGCCGGCGCCCGGCGGGGGAGAGGCGGGCCCGATCGGGATCGGGGTGGAGGCCACCACCGAGGCGAGGCCGGAGACCACCGCCGTGCAGTCGTGGCCGGCCGGCTGGTACCCGCAGACCTGGAAGGTGACGGCCGGGTCCGCCGCGTTCAGCATCGGCGAGTAGTTGTCGTAGCCCCAGTGGATGAGCGCCGTCTCGCTGTCACCGCTGCCGTCGGTGATCGTCGCGTAGTCCTTCGGCTGGCCCTCGGTGATGGCCGCCCAGGCGGCCTGGCAGGTCCGGCTGTACCGGAGGTAGACGACCACCTTGCCGATCACCTGGGTCTGCAGGGTCCTGGCGTCCTTGCCGCAGCCGGTGGTCTTGGGGTCCTTGTGCGCGCAGCCGACGGCCTGGCAGTCCGGTCCTGTCCTGGCCCCGGCGGTACCGCCGGCCTCGGCGGAGGGCGACCCGGCAGCCGGTGCGCCGACCGCCGCGGCCTGCCCGTCGTGCCGGCTGAGCCGCAGGCCGGTCAGGACCAGCAGCAGTGCCAGGACGGCGGCGACGGAGACCAGCGCCGCCGGGCGCCGCCACCAGCCGGCGGGGGCGGGTCCGGGCTCCTGTCCGGTCACCAGCGCCTCGTCGGCGGCCGGCTTCTCGGTGGTCGGCTCCTCCGACCCCGAGGGTCCGTCAGCGACGGCCTCGGCAGGGGCTTCGGCTGTGACGGCGGGCCCGGCCTCCGCCCCGGCCACTGCCTCCGGCCCCGCCACCGCCTGCCGCCACAGCGCCCGCAGCGCGGCCCCGTCGCAGTCCACCGCACCGACCAGCGCGTCCAGCGCCTGCTCGGTGACGATCCGTTTGCCGTTGAGCCAGCGCTCCCAGGACGCCCGGCTGTAGTGCGTCCTGGCGGCCAGCTCGGACAGTGACAGTCCGGCGGCGTCCTTGATGGCCCGGAGCTCCTGCGCCAGGCGTCTGGCGGGCTCGGACAGCTCCTCGGGCAGCTGCTTCCAGGCGGAACCCAATACGGCGCTCCAAATTCGCGAAACGGGACGTGGGGCGGGTGACCGGCTGGGTCCCGGCCCGGGCCGTTCGGCGTTTCCGCTTCTCCAACCTCACCGGCCCGGCGTCCCAAATCCCAGGTCACGGCGCTGAGACGGACGGAAGTGTCTCACAACCCCCGGAGACGCTCGACCGTGCACGTCGCCGTCGTGCACAGTTCTCTGGCCGGTGCGGTCCGGCCGTCGGCGAACCGTTCGGACACCGATCGACGACCCGTCATCGGTCCGCACCCGGTCCCGGTTCCCCCACCGGTCCCGGACAGCCTCGCGGGGGGAGGCTGCCCGGGACCGTCCGGGATGCTCCGGTGGGGAGGGCGCTTCGCTGCGCCCTCCCCACCGTGACGTTCCGCCGTGTGGACGATCAGTGGTGGAAGCCGGACCTGGCCGGCACCCCGAGCTCCTTGAGCGGGACGGGCTGGCGCCGCAGCTCGGGCAGCAGCCGGTCGAGGTCGGCCAGCAGGAGGTCGGCGAGGTCCCGGGAGAAGCCGTTGCGGCAGACCACCCGGAGCACCGACAGGTCCTCCCGGTTCGCCGGGAACCGGTACGCGGGCACCTGCCAGCCGCGCTCGCGCAGCCGCCGTGAGACGTCGAACACGTCGAAGGGGAGGTCCCCTTCGGTGGTGAACGCGAACACCGGGAGCTGGTCGCCCCGGGTCAGCAGCCGGAAGCAGTCCAGTTTCCCGATCTGCCCGGCCAGGTAGGTGGCGACCTCGCGGCAGGCGCCCTGGACGGCCCGGAAGCCCTCCCGGCCGAGCCGCAGGAAGACGAAGTACTGGGCCACCACCTCGGCGCCGGGCCGGGAGAAGTTGAGCGCGAAGGTCGGCATCTCGCCGCCGAGGTAGTTGACCCGGAAGACCAGTTCCTCGGGCAGCGCCTCCTTGTCGCGCCAGAGCGCCCAGCCCACGCCCGGGTACACCAGCCCGTACTTGTGGCCCGAGGTGTTGATCGAGGCCACCCGGGGCAGCCGGAAGTCCCAGACCAGCCCGGGGTCGAGGAAGGGCGCCACCATGCCGCCGGAGGCGCCGTCCACGTGTACCGGGACGTCGATGCCGGTGCGCTCCTGGAAGGCGTCCAGGGCCGCGCAGATCTCCGGGACCGGTTCGTACGAGCCGTCGAAGGTGGAGCCGAGCACGCCGACCACGCCGATGGTGTTCTCGTCGCACAGCGCGACCGCCCGCTCGGCGTCCAGGTGGAAGCGGGTGCCCTCCATCGGGGCGGTGCGGGCCTCGACCTCCCAGAAGTTGCAGAACTTCTCCCAGCACACCTGCACGTTGACGCCCATCACCAGGTTGGGCCTGGCCCCGGCGGCGTAGCGGTCGGCGTTGCGGCGCGTCCAGCGGCGCTTGAGCGCCATGCCGGCCAGCATGCACGCCTCGCTGGAGCCGGTGGTGGAGCAGCCGACCGCGGCGTCCGGGTCGGGGGCGTGCCAGAGGTCGGCGAGGATCGCCACGCAGCGCCGCTCCAGCTCGGCGGTCTGCGGGTACTCGTCCTTGTCGATCATGTTCTTGTCCAGGCACTCGGTCATCAGCCGGGTGGCCTGGGCCTCCATCGAGGTGGTGACGAAGGTCGCCAGGTTGAGCTTCGCGTTGCCGTCCAGCATCAGCTCGTCGTGGATCAGCTGGTACGCGGTGTCGGCCGCGACCGGCCCCTCGCCGAGCCGGTGCAGCGGCGGGGCCAGCTTCATCGCGCCCAGCGGGTCGGCGGCGCTCGGGTACGGGCCGATGCTCAGCCGGCGGTCGCCGCCGGCCCCCTTGTGCAGCGCCATGGCGTCCTGCCGCCCTTCGCGTCGGTGGCCGTGTCCCGTCCCACGCTGCCACCGGGCGCCGGGTGACGCATCCGCGCCGGCCGGCGGCCGGCACCCCGACCCCGGATCAGGCCGCCGTCTCCGGGTGGACCTGGTCGCGGGCGGCCCGGTACTGCTGACGCACCGCCGAGCCGATCGCCAGGTCCTGCTCCCCGTCCGGTTCCACGGTCTCGGCGTCCGGCAGCTCCCAC
>NZ_MSJQ01000264.1 GCF_014596515.1 Streptomyces sp. CBMA156 | reverse complement strand
CTTCGCTGCCGCGTCCGAGAACCGGACGCCCGCGACGGCCCCCGGCGGCCCCGACCCGGCGTAACCGCCCAGCCCCCGCTGCCGGGCGGTGGCCATGCCGCCCGGCAGCCCCCCGCGCCTCATGACAGGACCGTACGATGCCCGACCCCGACACCCCGACCGCCCCCCACGCCTGCTGCGGGCCCACCCGAACCGCCGTGACCCCCGTCGCCACGAGCGTCCCCCTCCGCCCGGCCGCCCGGCCCGCCACCGCGGGGGCCGGCCTGCGGGACACGATGATCGACCTGCCGGGCGGTGAGTTCCTGATGGGCTCGGCGGACACCGACGGCTTCGCCGGGGACGGGGAGGGACCGGTCCGCCCGGTCCGCGTGAGCGCCTTCCGGATCGACGCCCACGCCGTGTCCAACGACCACTTCGCCGCCTTCGCCGCCGCCACCGGCTACCGGACCGACGCCGAACGGCTGGGCTGGTCCTACGTGTTCGCCGGCTTCCTGCCCGCCGCACTGCGCCGGGGCGCGCCGCGCCCGGACCGTACCCCGTGGTGGTGCGGTGTGGCCGGCGCGACCTGGCACGCCCCCGAAGGCCCGGGCAGTTCCCTGGAGGGCCGGGGCGACCACCCGGTGGTCCACGTGTCCTGGGACGACGCGCAGGCGTACTGCCGCTGGGCGGGCAAGCGCCTGCCGACCGAGGCGGAGTGGGAGTACGCGGCGCGCGGCGGCCTGGCGCAGGCCCGCTACCCGTGGGGCGACGAGCTGGACCCGGAAGGGGAGTACCGCTGCAACATCTGGCGGGGCACCTTCCCGGCCAGGAACACCGCGGCCGACGGCCATCGCGGCACGGCCCCCGTCGACGCCTTCGAACCCAACGGCTTCGGGCTGTACAACGTGTCCGGCAACGTCTGGGAGTGGTGCGCCGACTGGTGGTCGACCGAGCACGCCGTCGGCGCCGTCGACCCCGGGGGCCCGGCGGACGGCCGCGACAAGGTCATCCGCGGCGGCTCCCACATGTGCCACCGCTCGTACTGCAACCGCTACCGGGTCGGCGCCCGTACGGCGAACAGCCCGGACAGCTCCAGCGGGCACGCCGGGTTCCGGTGCGCGGCGGACGCCCGCTGAGCGCCCGGTGGTCGGGTTTCGGCCATCCCCGGCGCACCTGCTTCCGGGATCTGCCGCAACTCGCCCACCCCGTGCGAACGTTGACGGGAACAGGGCTGCCGGTCGACGGGGGAGGGTGGTCGGAGCGTGGGTGCCGAGGTGCGTACGGTCGAAGTCCCGCTGGGGGACGGCACCGACGGGGTGCTGCGGGTGCAGATCCGTGAGGTCGACGAGTCGCTGACCCGGGTCGGGCGCGGCAACGGATCCGTGGCGCGGGCGTCGCGCTCCTTCGGGGAGATGCTGGACGGCATCCGGCCGGTCGCCGACAGCTTCGTGGGCCGGCTGAGCGGGCTCGTCCACCGGCCGGACGAGATCACGCTGGAGTTCGGCGTCTCCCTGTCGGCCGAGGCGGACATCGTGATCGCGAGCACGGCCACCGAGGCCAACTTCTCGGTGACCCTGACCTGGAACTCCCCGGCCCCGCGCGACACTCCGTGACGGGCGCGGGATGAGCACCGCGAGCGGGTCCGCGAACGCGGACGCCGCGCTGGGCTCCGCCATCGTCCGCGTCGCGGGCCCCGACGGGACGCCCGGCGGCGTCGGCTTCCTGGTCGCCCCGGACCTGGCCGTGACCTGCGCCCACGTCGTCACCGACGCGCTGGGGCTGCCGCGCACCCAGGTCACGGCGCCGGCGGGGGCCCTGACCCTGGACCGGCCGCTGTCCGGCACCGGCGGCTCGGTCGCGGCGGAGGTGGCGCACTGGGTCCCGATCCGGGCCGACGGCACCGGGGACGTCGCCGTCCTGCGGCTGGCGGCACCGGTCCCCGGCGCGACCCCCCTGGCCATGGCCTCGCCGGCGAGCGTGTGGCAGCACTCCGTGCGGGTCGCGGGGTTCCCCGGCAGCGCCCCCGGCGGCGTGTGGCACGCCGGGCGGCTGCGCGGCGCGACCGCCGAGGGGTGGGTGCAGCTCTCGGGCGCCGACCGGCAGGGCGTCCCCGTGGACAGGGGCTTCAGCGGCAGCCCCGTCTGGGACGAGCAGGTCGGGGCCGTCGTCGGGATGGTCGTGATCGCCCAGCTCTCCGGGGACCGGCAGAGCTTCATGATCCCCACGCGGACGCTGATCGCGCAGGTCCCGCCGCTCGCCCCGGTGCTCGCTCCGGCCGCCCCCTTCCGGGGCCTGGGGACCTACCAGGAGGCGGACGCGGAGGTGTACTTCGGCCGTGACGCCGAGGCGGCGGACGTGACCGCGCTCCTCGACGGGGGACCGCGGCCCTGCGTGGCCCTCGTCGGCCCCTCGGGCTGCGGGAAGTCCTCACTGGCCCTGGCCGCGGTGGTGCCGCGGATGCGGGCGCGGGGCCACGAGGTCCTGGTGGTGCGGGCCGCGGACGGGATACCGGTGCGCACCGCCCTCGCGGTGGAACTCGCCCGGCTGGCCCGGCCGGAACGGCCACTGGAACAGGCCGGGCTGCGGCACCTGGAGGAGTCCCTGACCCGCCACGGCCTGGCGGCCATCGCCCGGGCGGCCCTGGGCGAACGCGCCGGCCGGCTGCTCGTCGTCCTCGACCAGGCCGAGGCGGTGCTGACCGACCCCCGGCGGGCGGACGACGACACGGTGGGGCTGCTGTTCCCCGACCCGCACCCGCCGGGGCTGCGGGTGCTCGTCACGCTCCGGGCCGACTTCCTGGACACGGCCCTGTCGCACCCCGTCCTGGGCCCGGCCCTGGACCGGGCCGCCGTCCGCCCGCTGCTGCCGATGAGCAGGGCCCAGATGTCCGAGGTGATCCTGCGGCCGCTCGCCCGGATCCCCGCCGTCTCGTACGACCCCGGGCTGGTCGCCCGGATGCTGGACGACGCCGGCACCGAGCCCGGCGCCCTGCCCCTGCTGGGCTTCGTCCTGGCCCGGCTCTGGGACGAACGGGCCCTGGGCCGGCTGAGGTTCGCCGCGTACGAGGAGATCGGCGGGGTGCGGGGCGCCCTGGGCCGCCACGCGGAGGCCGCCTGGCGCGAGTGCGTCGGGGAGGCCGAGCGGGAGGACGCCCTGCGCCTGCTCACCGCGCTGGTCAGACTGGTGCCCGGGAGCGAGGCCCCGCTGCGCGCGGTGCTGGGCCGGGCCGAGGCGGGGGAGGAGCGGTGGCGGATCGCCGTCCGGCTCGCGGAGCGGCGGATCCTGGTCGTCGGCGCGGACCCGGAGCGCGGCCAGACCGTCGAGCTGGCGCACGAGGCGCTCATCGGCGCCTGGGACACCCTGGCCGACCAGGTGAAACGGGACCGGCAGTTCCTGACCTGGCACGCCGACTTCCGCCACGACCTGGAGCGCTGGCACGAGCTGGGCCGGGCCGGGGAACAGCTCCTGACGGGCGCGCTGCTCGACACCGCGGTTGCCAGGACCGAACACCGGGGGAGTGAACTCTCGGCACCGGAACGGGAGTTCCTCGAAGCGAGCCTGGCCCGACGGGCCCAGGAGGCGGCCCGGGCCCGCTGGTCCAGAAGACGCCGGCAGGCGGGCATCTCCACCCTGGGTGTCCTGCTCGCCGTCGCCGTCGTCGCCTCCACCCTGCTCCTGAGGGCCAACGGCGCACTCGACGAGGACCTGCGGCGGGCCGCCTCCCCGCAGCTCGCCCAGCTCGCGAGCCGGCTCGACGACGTGTCGCTCACCATCTCGTCCCTGATGAGCGCCGCCGCTTACCACACGGCCCCGACCCCCGAGGCGCGGACCGCCCTGTTCGAGCAGTACGTCCGGATGCGGCACGTCGAGCGGATCGCGCTGGAGGGCAGGGGCGAGATCCGGGACGCGTTCCTCAGCGAGGACGGTACGTGGGCCACGGCGGGCCTCGCCTCCGGTGACGTCCTGGGCGTGGACCTCGGGACGGCGTCGCCGCGCCTCTCCCAGATCAAGGACGGGAGCGCCCGGCTGGTCACGGCCTCGGTCGACGGCCGCACCGTCGCGCTCTCCACTTCCTACGGTCACCTCACGACGGGTACCCGGCAGGGTGACGGCAGTTGGCGAACCGTGAAGCTGCGGGACCTCGACCAGGCCCACCAGAACGCCAGGGCGGCCGCGGACCTCCGCTTCGACGCCCCGGCGCGGCTGCTGCTGGCCGCCTTCCCCGGCGAAGGGGTCTCGGTGTGGGAGACGGCGGGGGGAACCCGGGTCGGCGGCACGCTCGCGCCCCCTGCCGGGTGGAACGTGTCGAACGCCTGGTTCGGGCCGGACGGTGCCGCCGTGATCGGCCGGATCGTCCCGGACGGCGCCGCCGCGGGGGCGAACGGCCGGCTGGTGCGCTGGCAGCTGCCCGACGGCCGCCTCGACGAGGAGCCCTGGGGCAGCCAGGAGGCAGGGCAGGTCACGGTCAGCGCGGACGGTTCCACGCTCGTCCGGTGCACCGCCGAAGGAGTCCTCCAGGCCTGGGACCTGACCGGGCCGCCCAAGGTGAAGCACCAGTACGACACGAGCCAGCTGAGCCTGGTCTGCCCGCTGTACGTGCCCAGGCTCGACCGGACCGGGCGCTACCTGATCAACCCCGTCCAGCGGTTCGGGACCACGCTGGGCCGGTTCCGGTTCCTGGTACTGGACCTCCAGGAGGGACGGCCGGCCACGTTCGACCTGCCCGCCCCGGCCCAGCAGGACGAGGTCGTCGGCGACTCGGCCACACCGCCGGCCGTGAGCCTCGCGGGCCCTCCCGACGCGATGAAGGTGGCGGTCAGCGCGGGCGGCACCCTCGTCGTCGCCCGGGTGCCCGCGCCGACCCCCTTCGACACCGCCATGCTCACCGGCCTGATCAGGACCGTGAACGTGGACCACGAACGCGTCGCCGGCATCGACGCGGACGGCGCCACCCTGCGCCTGTGGGACCTGAAGACCCGTCGCCAGCTCGCGGCACCGCGCCCCTCGACCCCGCTCGCGCGCAGCTACCCGATCTTCAGCCCGGACGGCAGACGGCTGCTGACCGTGACGGCCGACGGCCTCGGGGTCCTCGTGTGGGACCTGAAACAGGGCGGCACCGGCCCCGAACTCGCCGAAGCCCGCCGCCTGGACCTGCCCGCTCCCCCCGGCATCGATCCGGCGCGCGCCGATCCCCGGACGGGCGAGACCCCGGCCTGGGTCAACGTCTGGTTCGACGGCGACGACCACGCGGTGGTCTCGGCCGTCTCCTACGTGTCCCGCTGGGACCTCGGGACCGGCACCCAGGCGGGGCGCACCTACCGGCCGTCGACCCAGGAACCGGTCGAGCTGTCGACCGCGGCCGCCAGTGTCTTCGGCGTGGCCCGTCCCGGCCGGCAACAGGTGGCGGTCCGCACGGGGGGAGACGAGATCCAGATCTGGGACTTCAAGGAGGGCAAGGTCGTCGAGACCTTCGACTCCGGGAACGGCACACCCCGGCAGATGGCCTTCGACCGGACGGGCCGGCTGCTGGCCGTGGTCACCACCGCCGGGGGCCTCAGGATCCGCGACATGGACGAGCACACCTGGCGGACGCTGGCCTACCAGGGCGTCCAGTGGCTCAACGGCTTCCCCTCCGCGTCCTGGCTGAGCACCACGGCCACGGCCAACTCGTTCACCTTCTGGGACGTGGACCGGGGTGCGGAGCGGTACCACTTCACTCCCGGCTACGGGGCCACGGGCGACTGGTCGGAGGACGGCGGGCGGCTCGCCTGGGTGGAGGGCTCGGCCGTGGACGTGCTGCCGCTCGACCCGGATACCTGGCGCGAACGGGCCTGCGCGCTGGCGGCCAGGGACCTGACCGCCAGCGAGCGCAAGCTCCTGCCCCCGGGCAGCCGCTCGGACGCCTGCGCGGCGCCGACGACGTGACCCCGTGGCGCCCGCCCGGCGCCCGGCCGGTGGACCGCCGGCGCCGGCCCGGCGGGCGCGGCGGCCGGGTTCCCGCCCGTCGCCCGTCACCCGGAGGGTGGGTGGGTCGTTGATCCGACTAACGCTGCTCCGCGGGGGCAGCGGCAGTCGGAAGCGGCCTGGAGGAGTCAGCGGGTGTCCACCGTCATCGATCCGTTCACCGGTGCCTACACGCCGGTCGGCGCGGAAGTCACCGCGTTCGACCTGCCGGTCACCGGCACCGTCCCGGCCGAGCTCAACGGCCGATACCTGCGCAACGGTCCGAACGGGATGCGGCCGGAGGACCTCAGGCCGCGGCACCTGTTCGCCGGATACGCCATGGTGCACGGGGTGCGGCTGCTCGACGGGCGGGCCAGGTGGTACCGCAACCGGCTGGTCCGCAGCGCCGCGGTGGCCGAGGCCCTGGGGGAGCGGGCCCGCCCCGGCGCCGCGCCGCGGATCGCCGACATCGCGCCCAACACCCATGTGATCGGGCACGCAGACCGCACCTACGCGCTGGTCGAGGGCGGCTTCCGCCCGTACGAACTCTCCTACGAGATCGAGACGGTGGGGGCCAGCGACTTCTGCGGCACGCTGCCCGACGGGTTCGCCGCCCACCCCAAGCTCGACCCGGTCACCGGCGAACTGCACGCGATCACCTGGCAGCGGGACAGCGCGGACCTGCGTCACCTGGTGCTCTCCCCCCAGGGCTCCGTCACCCGGGCCGTGGACATCCCGATGCCGCACCGGCCGGTGGTCCACGACATGGCGCTGACCCGGACCTTCGCCGTCGTCCTCGACCTCTCGGCGCGGCTCGGCACGGCCGACAACCTGGCGCGCAAGACCTATCCGGCGGTCTGGAACGAGACCGGCGGCGCCCGCGTCGGGCTGCTGCCCCGCGACGGCACCGAGGTCCGCTGGTTCGAGGTCGAGCCCTGCTTCGTCTTCCACACGCTCAACGCCCACGAGGACGGCGACCGGGTCGTCATCGACGTGGTCCGCTACCCGAGGATGTTCACCGGCGGCGCGCTGGACGGCCAGAGCAGCCCGACCCTGGACCGCTGGACCGTCGACACCGTCTCCGGCAAGGTCACCGAGACCCGGCTCGACGACCGGCCGCAGGAGTTCCCCGCCGTCAGCCCGGCGGTGGTCGGCGGCGCCCACCGCTACGGGTACTCCACCGTCGCCACCGACCTGCTGCGCCACCTCGCCGTGACGGACCGGCGGGAGGCCCTGCCCCCCGAGGCCGCCGGCGACGCGCTGATCAAGCACGACCTGAGCCGGCAGAGCAGCACCGTGCGGCAGCTCGGCGCGGGCCGCCACGCCGGAGAGGTCTCCTTCGTCCCGAGGGACGGCGCCCGGAGCGAGGACGACGGCTACCTGCTGGCCTACGTCCACGACCCGGGGCGGGGCGCGAGCGACCTGGTCATCCTCTCCGCCGAGGACTTCACCGGCGCCCCGATCGCCACCGTCCACCTGCCGGTACGGGTACCGGCGGGCTTCCACGGCAGCTGGATCCCCGACCCCGTCGTCCGAGAGGAATCCCCGTGAACAACCAGCCCAGCCAGCCCACCGCGGCCGAGGCCGTCGCCCGGCTGCGTACGGCCTTCCGTACCGGCCGCACCCGGCCGCTCGCCTGGCGCACCGAACAGCTGACCGGGCTGTGCGCCCTGCTGACCGGACACCGCGACGAGATCGCCGACGCCCTCCACGCCGACCTGGGCAAGCCGCGCACCGAGGCCGACCGCGCCGAAATCGACTCCACCGTACGGGAGATCGACCACACGGCGCGGCACCTGGAGCAGTGGCTGCTCCCCGATCCGGTGCCCGCCTCCTCGCTCACCCGGCTGCCGCCGGGAACGACCGCCCACACCCGGTACGACCCGCTCGGGACCGTCCTGGTGATCGCGCCCTGGAACTACCCGGTGCAGCTGGCGCTGGTGCCGATGGCGGGCGCGCTCGCCGCGGGCAACACCGTGCTGGTCAAGCCGAGCGAGCTGGCGCCGGCCAGCTCGGCACTGCTGGCGCGGCTGCTGCCCCGGTACGTCGACCCGGCGGCGGTGACGGTGCTGGAGGGCGGCCGGGAGACGGCCACCGCCCTGCTGGCCGAGCGCTTCGACCACGTCTTCTACACCGGCAACGCCGACGTCGGCCGGGTGGTGATGCGGGCCGCCGCCGCGCACCTGACCCCGGTCACCCTCGAACTGGGCGGCAAGTCACCGGTGTTCGTCGACCGGGACGTCGATCCCGAGGTCGTCGCCGCCCGGGTGGCCCGCGCCAAGTTCTCCAACGCCGGGCAGACCTGCGTCGCCCCCGACTACCTGCTGGCCGACCCGGCGACGGCCCGTGCGCTGGAGGGAGCGCTGGCCCGGGCGGTCGAGGACCTGTACGGCCCCGACCCGGCCCGCTCGGCGGAGTACGGACGGATCGTCAACGAGCGGCATTTCGACCGCGTCGTCGCCCTCCTCGACTCGGGCCGCACCGTGTTCGGCGGCCGGCACGACCGCGCGGACCGCTACATCGCGCCCACCGTACTGGCCGAGGTGAAGCCGGACGCCCCGGTGATGCGGGAGGAGATCTTCGGCCCCGTCCTGCCGATCCTCGACGTCGCCGGCCTCGACGAGGCGATCGCCCTCATCAACGACCGGGAGCACCCGCTGGCGCTCTACGCCTTCACGGACAACGGGGACACCCGGCGCA
The DNA here is from genome assembly GCF_014596515.1 of Streptomyces sp. CBMA156. GTDB lineage: Bacteria > Actinomycetota > Actinomycetes > Streptomycetales > Streptomycetaceae > Kitasatospora. Next base: position 10,204 of record NZ_MSJQ01000264.1, on the reverse strand, counting down.
GGCTGGCCGAGGAGACCTCCTCCGGCGGCCTGAACTTCGGCCTCCCGGTGGCCCACCTGAGCATCCCGGAGCTTCCGTTCGGCGGAGTGGGGGAGAGCGGCTCCGGCCGCTACCACGGCCGCTGGTCGATCGACACCTTCAGCCACCGCAGGGCCTGCCTGGACGTGCCGCTGGGCTGAGCCGTGCCCGGCGGACGGCGGCGGGGGCCTGGTCGGACTCCCGCCGCCCGACGTCGCGCCGCCCGCCGCCTGACGCCCCGCCGTCGCCGACAGTGACCGCGTCACCCCTCCGGTACGACTGTCAGTGAGCCGCGCTAGGGTCCGTCTTCGAACCCCCGTCGTCCGCCCGGAGGGCGGGCGGGGCGGCGTTGGGGTGCGTGCATCGCAAGGCGGAGGAGGGAGCCACTGCGGAGCATTGGCGACCGACGACAACGCGGCGAGGTGCGTGCCCCGGCGTCGCCCCGCAGGCGGGGGTTCGAAGACGGACCCTGGGTTCCTGATCATCAGCCGGAGCAGTGGAGGGGTGTCGTGACCGACCGTACGAGCGAGCCGATCAGCTGGGACGAGGTGCGCGCGCTCATCGCCGCCCGGATCCCGCAGGGCGTGATCGACCGGCTCTTCCCGGTACCCGCCACCGACCTGCGCCACCTGCGCACACCGCTGCGCAGACTCCGCACCGAGCTGGTGCGCGAACTCTCCTCCGGCGACATCCCCCGCTACGTCGCCGCGTACGACCAGCTCGCCGCCCTGCAGCTCGCCGGGATCCTCTCCGCCGCCACCGCGGCGGAGGCCCACGACTGGCTGACCACCCGCCGCCTGCTCGACATCACCTGGCCGCGGCCCGGCGGCGGGTCCACCAACCCCGACATCCACACCCTCCTGCTGGCCCTGCTCCGGCCGCACCGCGATGCGGCGTTCCACCACGAACTCGCCGGCCGGCTCGCCGCCTGGCTGCCCGCGCGAGGCGACGGCTCCCGCTGGTTCATCCTGAACGGCCTCGCCGTCTGGTCCGGCGCCGAACCCCCCGCCACCGACGGGTACGTGACCGGCTGGATGCGCGAAGGCAGCCTGATGCGCTCCTCCCACCACCGCGAGATCGGCGAGTGGTTCGCCGACCGGGGCCTGCGCGAACCGGTGCCGCACCACGACACCCTGCTCTCCTGGCTGCGCGCCCGGCCCCGGCTCGTCGAACTCGTCCGCCGGCTCTTCGAAGTCCCGGACGTCGGAACCGAGTTCGCCGATCCCTACGCCGCCCGATCCGGGCCCGACGACGCATGGCCCACGGCACTCACCGCCCTGGCCGGCGAAGGCCTGCTCGACCGCGCGGAACTGATCGACCGCTGCCTCGGGCGCCTCCTGCGCGGCGACCGGCCCGGCAACCTGCGCGGATTCCTCCACCTGTACGCGGCACTGGCACCCGACGCCGAGGAGGTCCTCGCCCGGGCCGGCGACCACGTCCGGCTGGCCGCCGACGGCGCGCCCGCCGCCGCCAAGGCCGCCCAGGCGGCGCTGCACACCGTGGACACCCGGCTGTCGGCCGAACTGTTCACCGAACTCACCGCCGCGGTACTGGCCCGCCCGGAGAAGGCACTCGCCACCGCCCAGCTGAGCCGGGCCGACGCCGCGCTGCGCCGCGACCCGGCCGGCGCCGACGGCCTGCTGCCCGCCGTCGCCGTGGCCTTCACCCATCCGGCCCCCGCGGTCCAGGAACGCGCCCTGGGTCTGGCCGCCCGTCACCTGCCCCACGCCACCCCCGCCACCGCCGAGGCCGTGCGCGCCGCCGCCACCGGTCTCGGCCCCGCTCTCCAGCCGGAGGCCCGCCGCCTGCTCGCCGTCCCGGACGCGACCGCCGGATGGCAGGACGACGCGCCCGTCGCCCTCGCACACCCGGGGCCCGCCGCGCTGCCGGCGGCCCCCGCCGGGCCGCTCGACCTCACGGAGCGGCTGGGCGCCCTGATGGCCGACCGCCTGCCCAGCCCCGGTGAGTTCGAGGTCGTGTTCGCCGCCCTCGTCGCGGAGCACCACCGCGACCCGGCCGCGCTGCGGACGGCCCTCGCCCCGCTCGCCGCCCGCCGCGTCGACCACCCGGTGCCGGTCTGGGAGGCACGACGCATCGGCGGAGCACTCGGCTGCCTGCTCGACGCCCTGACCGGCCGACCCCGGGAGTCCGCCGCGCAGGCGACCGACCTGCTCGGTTACCCGCTCTACCTGCGCACCCCAGCCGTGATCCCCGCAGTGCGCGCCAACGAAGCGGCGTGCCGGATCACCGACGCACCGGTGCCGCTGCTGCTCGCCACCCCCACCGCCGGCGACGGCACGATCGACCCCGCCGTGCTCGGCGAACGGCTCGCGGCCTACCGGGCCACCGGCGCCCGCCCGTGGCCCGCGGACCTGGCCCAGTCGCTCCTCCGGGTGCCCCCGCACGCGCTGGCGGCCGTCCGCGCCACCGCCGCCGCACTCGGTTGGGCCCTGCCTCCCGACACGGCGCCGCCGGCACCCGACCGGTTCCACGTCCAGACCCCGGCCATGCCCGAGCGGAGCCTCGACAACGGCTTCACCCCGCCCACCCTTCCGCGCATCGCCCCGTGCGCCGTCATCGGGGCGCCCGCACCCGACGGCGTCACCGGACTGGTCCACACCCTCCCCGACCCGGCCGAGACCGGCCGGTTCAACGGAGTGGCCGTGACGCAGCCCACCGAACTGGCCCACCTGCCCTGGGCGGCGCCCTGGCACCCGGAGGCCGTCGCCGCACACGGCCTGCCGGCCGTGGTGCTCCAGGCGGACACGACGAGCGGCTCCGGGGGCACCAACCCCCTGCTGCCCCGGATCGCCGAGCTGCCGGGCGAGTTCGGCCCGGTGAGCCACCTGCTGCTCGCCTATGGGCTGACCGCCGTCGGGGCGGACCACCGCACCGCCGCACTGGACGCCGTGCTCGCCATGACCGCACGCGGCCGGCTCCGGCCGGAGGTGCTCGGTGCCTGGCTCGCGCAGCTCTGGGAGCTGTCCGTGGCCAAGCCGAACCGGGTCCTTCCCGTCCTGGCCGAAGGCGCGCGCGGCGGCGCGGGCCGGACGGTGTGGGAGGTGCTCGCGGCCCTGATCACCGGGCTCGCCGCCGAGCCGGGCCGGCGCGGGCTGGCGGACGCCCTGGTGCTGGCCGCCGAGTGCGCGGCGGCCGAAGGCATCCGCACCACCCTGCCCGTACTCGACGCCCTGACCGCACCGGCCGCACCCCGCCGGGTCCGGACGGAATCGGCCCGCCTGGCCGGGATCCTCGCGAGCTGACCGGTCCGGCCGTCGGCCACGCCGTCCGTACCGGCCCGGGGGCGGGTCAGGGCAGCAGCAGGCCGGCGAGCTCGTCGAGCAGTTCGGTGACCCGGCGGGCCTGCTCCGGGTCCGGGAGGGCCTTGGCGATGACCGGCTCGGCGGGCCGGGCGACGTGTGAGCGGATGGCGTGCCTGGCCACCTCGGAGGCGGTCAGCAGGGTGCGCCGCCCGTCGGCCGGGTCGGGGGCGGCGTCGAGCAGGCCCTGTTCGCGCAGCCGGGCGACGGAGACCGAGACGTGGCTCTGGGCGAAGCCGGTCCTGACCCGGATCTCCTGGACGGAGGTGGCGGGGTGGCGGTACACGTCGGCGATCACGGCGATCTCGCCGGCGGTGAGGTGCTCGGAGGCCGGGTCGATGATCAGGGCGCGGCCGAGTTCGGTCAACCGCTTGCCGAGTCTGAGGAGTTGCACGCCGTCCATGTCCGACAGAATACATCTTCACTGATGCATCGGTGGCGATGTAGATTGCCTGGCATGACGACCTCAGAACCGTTCAGCCCGGTCTCCCGCACCGCCCTGTCCGTCGCCCGGGTGCGGGCCTACGAAAGCTCCCGTCCCACCCCGCTCTTCGTCGACCCGTACGCCGCCGCGTTCGTCACCGCCGCCGGACTGCCGCTCGACTTCTCCGGTACGGGCAGCAGCCTCGGCAGGGCCCTGGTCGCCCACGGCATCCTGCGCACCCGCCACTACGACGACCGGCTGCTCGACGCCGGCGCCGACCAGGTGGTGCTGCTGGCGGCGGGCCTGGACACCCGCGCGTACCGGCTGGACTGGCCGGCCGGCACCCGGGTGTTCGAACTCGACCTGGACCCGGTGCTGGCCTTCAAGCAGCAGGTGCTGGACGGGCTCGGCGCCACGCCGCACGCCGGACGCACCGCCCTGCCCGCCGACCTGCGGGACCGGCAGTGGCCCGACCGGCTGGTCGCGGCGGGCTTCGACCCGGCGCGCCCCTCGGCCTGGCTGGCCGAGGGACTGCTGGTCTACCTGACCGCCGAGGAGGCGGCCGTTCTGCTCACGACGGTGACCGGGCTGGCCGCCCCGGGCAGCCGGCTGCTGCTGGAGCAGGGCCGCGACGTGAGCCGCACGCCCCACGACCCGGAGCTGGCCCACCTCACTGCACTGTGGCGCGGTGGGCTCGGGCCCGGCACCGACGGCTGGCTCGACGGGCACGGCTGGACGACGGAGGTCACCACCCTGGTGCGGCTCGGGGAGGCGTACGGGCGCTCGCTCCCGGACCCGTCGGCCACGACGGCGTTCATCGAGGCGCGGCGGCGCCCGACCGGCTGACGCCGCTGCCGGAGGCCTGCCCGCCCGGGATCAATAAGTGGCCTGCCCGGTCACCGAGCTGACGATTCGTCATGTCGGGCCGGCTGGGGCGGCCAGGTCCCGGCGACCAGGACGCCGGTGGCGTAGGCGCGGGCGACCAGGGCGGTGCGGTTGGGGACCCGCCAGCGGCGGGAGAGCCGCGCCAGGTGGTAGTTGACCCCGTCCGTGGTGACGCCGATCTCGCGGGCGATCTGCGCGGTGGTGTCGCCCCGGGCCGCCGCGGCCAGGATCCGCGCCTCGACCGGGCTGACCTCGGTCCGCGGGCCGGGCGTGGCCTCGCTCGCGGGCTCGGCGGCGCGCAGCGAGATCAGCAGGTTCGGGGTCTGCTCCGGGGTGTCGCCGACCAGGTCGACGGTCATCTCGCCGTGCCGCTCCCGCCCGCCGACCGATGTCCAGGAGACCCGCGCCGGGTACCGCGAGCGGCGGTGCAGCCGGACGGCCTCGGTGAGCGCCTGGAGCGTGGCGCTGTCCCACAGGGTGAAGAACTCCAGAATCCTACGGTTGTGCAACTCGCCCGGCAACCGGCCGAATTCGGCCGCCATCGCACGGTTGACGATCAGGATCCGGCCGCCGAACTCGCACACCACGATCGGCAGCGGCACGTGGTCCAGCAGCCGCAGCGCCCGGTTGCGCCAGATCACCGCGGCGTCCCGGCCGCCGTCGGGTACGGGCGCGCAGCCCTCGTTCGTCCGCATGTGTGGTTCTCCTCCCCGTGGCGCCCGCGCGCACCAGAGCTGACGGTCCGTGGGCAAGTCCGCGGGCACCCCCGGCACTACACAATCATGTAGTGACTGCGGTCCGCGGTTCCGCCCGGTGGGCGCAGAGTGGAGGAAGCGATAAGTTTCCTGCCGTGGGAGGGGCCCACCGATGACCGAGACCGTGGAGAGCACGACCGAGGGCGAGCACGTGGCCGGGGCCGGGCGCGGCGCCGTCCCCCTGGTGGACATCTCGTCCGCGCCGCCGGTCGCCGTCCCGATGCTGCGCACCATGGACCTGGCCAGAGAGCACGGCCCGGTCTTCTGCCAGCGGCTGCACGGCCGGGACGCCCTGATCGTCAGCGGGCTGGAGCTGGTCGAGGAACTGGCCGACGAGACCCGGTTCACCAAGTCGATCGGGCCCGGCCTGGAGAACGTCCGCCAGTTCACCGGGGACGGCCTGTTCACCGCCTACAACGACGAGCCCAACTGGGCCAGGGCGCACGACATCCTGATGCCCGCCTTCGCGCTCGGCTCGATGCGCACCTACCACCCGGTGATGCTGCGGGTGGCCCGCCGGCTGGTCGCCTCCTGGGACCGCAGGGAGGGCGCCGGGCTGCCGGTGGACGTGCCCGGCGACATGACCCGGATGACCCTGGACACCATCGGGCTGGCCGGCTTCGGCTTCGACTTCGGCTCCTTCGAGCGGGACGAGCCGCACCCCTTCGTCGAGGCGATGGTGCGCTGCCTGGACTGGGCGATGACCCAGCTCACCCGCGACCCGGAGGCGGACCACCGCGAACGCGACGCCGCCTTCCGGGCCGACGCCGACTACCTGGCCGCCGTGGTGGACGAGGTGATCGCCGCCCGCGCCGGAGAGGGCGTCCAGGGCCCGGCCGAGGACCTGCTCGGCCTGATGCTCGGCGCGGTGCGCCCCTCGGACGGCAGCCGGCTGGACGCCGAGAACATCCGCAACCAGGTGATCACCTTCCTGATCGCCGGCCACGAGACCACCTCCGGCGCGCTCTCCTTCGCGCTGTACTACCTGGTCAAGAACCCGGCCGTGCTGCGGCAGGTGCAGCGGGAGGTGGACGGACTCTGGGGCGACCAGGCCGATCCCGAGCCCGGCTACGAGGACGTCGGACGGCTGCGCCACACCCGGCAGGTGCTCAACGAGGCGCTGCGGCTGTGGCCGACGGCGCCCGCGTTCAGCCGGGAGGCGCGCGAGGACACCCTGCTCGGCGGCCGCATCCCGCTGCGCGCCGGGGAAACGGTCTTCGTCAGCACGCCGATGCTGCACCGCGATCCGGTGTGGGGCGACAACCCGGAGCTGTTCGACCCGTCCCGGTTCGACCCCGAGCGCGAGCAGGGCCGCTCCCCGCACGCCTTCAAGCCCTTCGGCACCGGCGAACGCGCCTGCATCGGACGACAGTTCGCGCTGCACGAGGCCGTCATGCTGCTGGGCATGCTGGTCCACCGCTACCGGCTGATCGACCACGCCGACTACCGGCTGAGCCTCAAGCAGACGCTCACCATCAAGCCCGACGGGTTCACCCTCGGCCTCGCCCGGCGCACGCCCGTCCCGGTCTCCGCCGCGGCGGCGGCCGTGGAGCGGCGGGTCGGCGTGCCGGCCGAGCGTCCCGGGAGGGTCCGCCGGGGGACCGGACTGCTGCTCCTGCACGGCTCGAACTACGGGGCCTGCCGGGAGTTCAGCCGGCAGCTCGCGGAGGCCGCCGCCGACCTCGGCTGCGAGACCGAGATCGCCCCGCTGGACGCGTACGCGGACGGGCTGCCCACCGGCCGGCCGGTGGTGGTCACCGCCGCCTCGTACAACGGGCAGCCGACCGACGACGCGGCCCGTTTCGTCCGCCGGCTCCAGGAGTCCCAGGAGTCTTGGGAGTCTCAGGGGGCCGACGGGGCCGAGGCGGGCCGGCCGGCCGCCGGGGTCGAGTACGCGGTGCTCGGCATCGGTGACCGCACCTACGCCGCGACCTACCAGCGCGTCCCCGCCCTGATCGACGACCGGCTCGCCGCGCTCGGCGGCACCCGGCTGCTGGCCCGCGCCGAGGCCGACGCCTCGGGCGACCTGGCGGGCGCCGTACGGCAGTTCACCGAGGAGCTGCGCGAGGCCCTGCTGGCGCGGTACGGGGACGCCGACGCCCCGGCCGCGTCGGAGCCGGAGGCGGCGTACTCGGTGACCGAGGTGACCGGCGGCCCGCTGGCCGCGCTGGCGGCCCGGCACGACATGGCCGAGCTGACCGTCACCGCCGTCGGCAGCCTGACCGACCCCGCCTACCACCGGGTGAAGCGGCTGGTCCGCCTCGCGCTGCCGGAGGGCACCGGCTACCGGACCGCCGACCACCTGACCGTGCTGCCGGCCAACGACCCGGTGCTGGTCGAGCGCGCCGCCAAGCTGTTCGGCGCGGATCCGGAGACGGTGCTGGGCATCGTGGCGCACCGGCGCACCGGACCGGCCGTCGACCGGCCGCTGACGGTGCGCGAACTGCTCACCCGGCACGTCGAGTTGCAGGACCGCCCGAGCGCAGGGCAGCGCGCCGCGCTGGCCGCGCTCAACCCCTGCCCGCCCGAGCGGGCCGCGCTGGAGGCGCTGCCCGAGGACGACCCGCGCACCCTGCTGGACCTGGTCGAGGACCACCCCGCGGTCCAGGAGCGGCTCACCTGGCCGGTGCTGCTGGAGCTGCTGCCCCCGATCCGGCCGCGGCACTACTCGGTCTCCTCCTCGCCCACCGGCCGTCCGGACGAGGTGGAGCTGATGGTCTCGGTGCTCAGCGGTCCGGCCCGCTCGGGCCGGGGCACCTTCCGCGGCACCGGCTCCGGCCACCTCGACCGGGTGGCCGTCGGCGACACCGTGCTGGCGCGGATCCAGCCGTGCCGGGAGGCGTTCCGGATCGGCCACCGCACGCCGGTGGTCATGATCGCGGCCGGGACCGGCCTGGCGCCCTTCCGGGGAGCCGTCGCGGACCGCCGGGCGCTGCTCGCCGAGGGGGCCGAACTCGCCCCGGCGCTGCTCTACTTCGGCTGTGACGACGCGGACGCGGACTACCTGCACCGCGGCGAGCTGGAGGCCGCCGATGCGGCCGGCGCGGTCTCGATGCGGCCGGCCTTCAGTGAGCGTCCGCAGGACGGGCGGCGCTTCGTGCAGGACCGGATCGCGGAGGAGGCGGCCGAGGTCTGGGAGCTGCTGGACGCGGGCGCCGAGGTGTACGTGTGCGGCGACGGGGCCAGGATGGCGCCTGGCGTCAGGGCGGCCTTCCGGGCGCTGTACCGGGAGCACACGCCGGGGGCCGACGAGCGGCGGGCGCGGGCCTGGCTCCAGGGCCTGATCGAGGCCGGGCGGTACGTCGAGGACGTGTACGCGGGCTGACCGGTCGCCCCCGGACACGGCCGTCGGCCCGCCGCACCGGTGCGGCGGGCCGACGGCTCGGACGGCTGGGTGTCAGTACACGCTGACGTTGTACGCGGAGAGTGCCGCGTTCACCGGCTGGTAGAAGGTCGTCCCGCCCGAGGTGCAGTCGCCGCTGCCGCCCGAGGTGAGGCCGAGTGCCTTGGCGCCGTCGTACAGCGGGCCGCCCGAGTCGCCCTGTTCGGCGCAGACGTTGGTCTGGATCAGGCCGGTGACGGTGCCGCCGCCGGTGTAGCGCACGGTGGCGTTGAGCCCGGTGACGGAGCCGCCGTGGGTGCCGGTGGTCGAGCCGGTGCGCTTCACCGCCTCGCCGACGTAGGCGTTCGGGGCGGAGGTGAAGCCGCCGGGGTGGCTGAGTGCGGAGTTGTCGTAGCGGACCAGGGCGTAGTCGTGGCCGGGGAAGGTCGTGCTGACGGTCGGCCCGATCCTGGTGGTGTGGTTGGCGTCGGTGTACCAGTCGGAGGCCACGTTGCCGCAGTGCCCGGCGGTCAGGAAGTAGTGGGTGCTGCCGCTCACCACGTTGAAGCCGAGCGAGCAGCGGTACTGGCCGCCGTAGATGGCGTCGCCGGCGGCGACCAGCGGGGTGAACACGCCGCTGACCCGGTGGATGGCCAGGGTGGACGCGGCGGGCCCGGCGGCGCCCATCAGCTTGGCGATCGACGCCGGGGACACGGTGCTGTCGGCGGTCACCACGACGCGTCCAGCGGCCTCGTCGACGTACCAGGCGGTGCCGTCGACCTCGGCGTTCAGGACGGCTTCGCTGACCGCCGACAACTGCTCCGGCGGGGCGGTGCGGGTGGGAGCGGCGGCGGCGCCCGGCGCGGCGACCGCGGTGGCGGTCAGCAGGCCGAGGGCCGCGGCGAGCAGGCGGAAGTGGCGTGTGGTGCCGGTGCGGGGGGTCCTGCGCGTGGTCCTCACCGATCTCCTCCTGGGGGGTGAGCGGCCCTGGGGGTCGGGGCCGTGAAGCGCGGTCAGGCGGTGGGCGGAGTCCGGCCGGGGCTTTCCGGAAGCGCGGCGGATGATCTGCTCCTGACAGACACTGACCGGAAGTATGAGGAAACGGACCGTTCGGTACAAGCTTCCTGAGGGGGTGTCGGCGGACCCGCGGGCCGGGGAGGGAGCCCGCGGATCCGCCGTTCGGCGGCTTCCCGGCGGCCGGAGCCCGCGGCCCTACCGGGCGGGCACCGGCTCGGGCCCGGCCAGTCGCCGGCCACGGTGGAGGGCGTGCAGGGACAGCGCGCAGATCACTCCGAGGGCGCACAGCGCGAGCCAGGGGAGCGCGGCGAGCCCGGCCGCGCGGGCGGCGTCCAGGGCCGCGCCGGTCAGCAGGTTCCCGAGGGTGATGCCGACCCCGCAGACGGTGTTGTAGAGCCCGTAGTGGGTGGCGACCAGTCGGTCCCCGGAGAGCCGGACGACGGTGTCCATCTCGAAGGGGTAG
>NZ_MSJQ01000263.1 GCF_014596515.1 Streptomyces sp. CBMA156 | reverse complement strand
GTGCACGCCATCCGCGACGTCGGCCGGGCCCTCGCGGCCTGGGCCCAGCGGGCCGCCTGAACCGGCCGGCCACCGGGTGGCCGGCCGGAGGCCTCGCGGGGTGTGTCCACCCGCGGTGCCCGCGTCCTCGGCGTCCTCGGCCTCGTCGGCGAGGACGGAGGCCGGGGCGTACTGGTCGTGGGTCGCCGCGGCGGACAGCAGGGCCGCGGCGGCGACCAGGAGTGCGGATGTCCGACGGACCATCGGTTTCCCGTCAACGGGCGGATGCCGGTCCGTGCGGCACGGCACACCCGCCGGCCCGCGGCCCGGCGCCCGGACCGGCCGCCTCCCGCGGGGAGGTCAGTCCGCCCACTGCATGTCGAGCAGTGACCTGATCTCCCCTGCGGCGGAGCCGAGTTCGGTGAGGAAGGCCTGGAGCACCGGGTTGAGGTTGGTGGCCCGGGTGGCCACGCCGATCCGGCGGTGCAGCTGGGGGTGGTCCAGCCGGCAGACGTGTACCCCGGCGCTGTCGGCCAGGCCGAGCGCCGGGATCAGCGCGACGCCCATGCCGGCCCGCGCGAGGTTGATGGTGACCTGGTAGTGGTCGCTGCGGCAGCGCACCCGGGGGCGGAACCCCTCGGCCGCGCAGGCGCGTTCGAGCACCGGCTCGCCGGTGCTGCCGCCGTGGGTGCCGATCCAGCTCTCGCCCTCCAGCTCGGCGAGCCGCACCACCGAGCGCCGCCCGAGCCGGTGCCGCAGCGGCACCACGACCAGCTGCGGCTCGTCGAAGTACATCCGCACGTCCACCGCCGCCTGGCGGCACCAGGGGTCCAGCGGGTGCTCGAAGACGACGGCCGCGTCCAGCCGGCCCGCCTCCAGGTCGGGGACCAGCTCGTGCGGCTGGCCCATGATGAGCTCCAGCTCCACCTGGGGGTGCCCGGCGGCGAACGCGGCCAGCGCCCGGGGCAGCAGGTCCAGCCCCGCGGACGCGAAGAAGCCGAGCCGCAGCACGCCCGCCGCGCCCTCCGAGTGCGCCCGCAGGTCGTCCTGCGCCACGGCCATCAGATCGGCGATCGCCTGGGCGTGCTCGGCCAGCCGGACACCGGCGGGCGTCAGGCGCAGCGACTGCGGAGCCCGCTCCACCAGGGCGACGCCCAGCTCCTGCTCCAGGCGGGCGAGCTGGTGCGAGATGGCGGACGGGCTCAGGTGCAGGGCCTGGGCCGCGGCCACGATGGTGCCCCGGCGGGCGATCTCCAGGAGGACGAGCAGACGGGCGCTGTTCAGCATCGGCCCAGGCTAAGGCCTGTGTCGTGGATCAGGACGTGTACGCCCGCGCCGCGGCCACCGGTTCCCCGGTGCCGCCCGTGGTGCCGTCCCCGGTGGCGGCGACGTCCAGCCGGAGCAGGTCGTGCTCGGTCTCCCGGCGCACCACCAGACGGGCCTCGCCGTTCCGGACGAAGACCACGGCGGGCCTCGGCAGCTTGTTGTAGTTGGACGCCATGGCGTAGCCGTAGGCGCCGGTCACCGGGGTGGCCAGCAGGTCGCCGACCCGCAGGTCGGCGGGGAGCGCGGCGTCGTCGATGATCACGTCGCCGCTCTCGCAGTGCTTGCCGACCAGCCGGGCGCGCCGCGGGCGGGGGGCCTCGGGGCAGCGCGGCAGGAAGGCCTCGTAGCGGGCGCCGTACAGCGCGGGGCGCAGGTTGTCGCTCATCCCGCCGTCCACGCTGACGTAGGTGCGCACGTCCTCGATCCGCTTGACGGTGCCGACCCGGTACAGGGTCAGCCCCGCCCTGGCGGCGATCGAGCGGCCGGGCTCGACGGCCACCTCGCCGCTCCAGCCCGCGCCGCGCACCGCCGCGTGGACCCGCTCGGCCCAGACGGCGAAGGACGGGGCGCTCTGCCCGCTCAGGTAGGCCACGCCCAGGCCGCCGCCGACGGTCAGCCGGCGCAGGCCGTGCTCCACCGCGAACCGGGCCACCGCGGCGGCTCCGTCGGCCAGCTCGGCAGGGTCCAGCACCTGGGAGCCGACGTGGGCGTGGACGCCCTCCAGCCGGACGGCGGCGGAGGCCTCGGCCCGGCGCACCGCGGCCGCGGCGGCGCCGTCGGCGAGGCCGAAGCCGAACTTGGAGTCGTGGCCGCCGGTCTGGATGGCCTGGTGGGCGCCGGCCGCGACGCCGGGCGCCACCCGCAGCTGGATCCGGGCCGGCGGCAGGCCCTCCTCGCGGTGCAGCCGCTCGATCCGGTCCAGCTCGTCGAAGCTGTCCACCACGATGTGGCGCAGGCCGACGGTCAGCGCGGTGCGCAGTTCGGCCTCGTCCTTGTTGTTGCCGTGCAGCACGATCCGGTCCGGGGCCACCCCGGCGTACAGGGCGGTGCGCAGCTCGCCGCCGGAGGCGACGTCCAGCAGCAGGCCCTCCTCGGCGGCCAGGCGGGCCATCGCGGTGCACAGGAAGGCCTTGGAGGCGTAGGCGACGTTGCCCCGGCCGAAGGCGGCCACCGCCTCCCGGCAGCGCCGGCGCAGGTGCTCCTCGTCGTAGACGAACAGCGGCGTGCCGTACCGGCGGGCCGCCTCGCTCAGGAGCACACCGCCGACGGACAGGCCCTCGGGGCGGTACTCGGCGGTGAGCGGCAGCAGACCCGGATCGACGGGCGGCAGGGCTGGCGACACAGGGGACAAGGCTTCCTCCCGGCTGGCTGGCTGGCCCGCCCATCCTCGGTCCTGGGGGAGGGAGTGAGAAAGCGCATTGTTCCGGCCCTGAGCAGTACGGAAATCGATGCTGCGGAAATCGATGCTGCCGGTGGTCACCACGATCCGTCCCGGGCTGTTGCATCCAAGCTTGCGTCTATGGTGCTACGGTGTGATCCATGGCCGACACCCCGCCTCCCGCTCGCGTCCCGGCCGCGGACCGCGCGTACGAACTGACCAAGGACCTCATCCTCGGCGGGGGCCTCCCCGGCGGCACGCTGATCAGCGAGGGCGAGATCGCCGAGCGCGCCTCGCTCAGCCGCACCCCGGTCCGGGAGGCCTTCCTGCGGTTGCAGGCCGAGGGTCTGCTCCAGCTCTTCCCCAAGCGCGGAGCCGTCGTGGTGCCGGTCGGGCCCGGTGAGGCCGAGGACGTGCTGGAGCTGCGCGAGGCGCTGGAGAGCACCGCCGTGCGCCGGATCACCCGCCGCCCGGACGGCCTCGACGCGCTGGTGCGGCAGCTGACCGGGCTGATCGACCAGCAGCGCGAACCCGCCCGCCGGGCCGACCTCGGCGCCTTCGCCGACGCCGACGAGGCCTTCCACCGGGGCATCGTGACGGCCGCCGGCAACCAGCTGGCCGAACGCTTCTACGGGACGCTGCGCGACCGCCAGCGCCGAATGGCCGTCCAGCTGCTCCAGGAGCGGCCGGAGCGGCAGCCGCAGCGGCTGGCCTCGCTGGTCGAGGAACACACCGTGCTGGTCGGGCGGATCGCCGCCCGCGACGCCGAGGGCTTCACCGCCGCGCTGCGCGCCCACCTGGACGCCCACCGCACCGTCACCGACCGCTGAGCTTCCCGTCCTTCCGGCGCGCGGCACCCGTTCGCGCGCCCGCCCCGACGGACCGCCGGGACCCGGCGATCCGTCATGCCGTCATGCCGTCATGTTGACGCACCGTCAGGCCGGTACGCCGACCCATCCGGCCATCCGGCCATCCGACAAGGAGCAGCACCACCATGAGCACCACCCGGCAGCCGTCCGCCGGACCCGTCGCACCGTCAGGCCGGGGGAGGCCCTGGCTGCTCGCGGCCCTGGCCATGCTCTGCTGCGGGTGGGGCGGCAACCAGTTCACCCCGCTGCTGCTGATGTACCGCGACCTCGGCGGCTACTCCGAGGTCACCGTGGACGCCTTCCTGGGGGCGTACGTCCTCGGGCTGGTCCCCGGGCTGCTGGTCGGCGGCGCGGCCTCGGACCGCTACGGGCGGCGCCCGCTGATGATCGGCGCGGTGGCCGTCTCGCTGGCCGCCAGCGGAGTGCTGTGCGGCGGTGTCACCGGTGAACTCCCCATCTACGCGGGGCGGTTCCTCACCGGCATAGCCGTCGGCATCGCGATGGCGGTCGGCACCAGCTGGGTCAAGGAGCTCTCCCAGGCCCCGCACGACCCGGCCGCCGACCCGGGGGCCGGTGCCCGCCGCGCCTCGCTCGCCCTGACCCTCGGCTTCGGCCTCGGCGCCGGGGTGGCCGGCGTGCTCGCCCAGTGGGGCCCCTGGCCGATGGTCACCCCGTACCTCGCCCACCTGCTGGTCACCCTGCCCGCGCTGTTCCTGCTGCCGAAGGCCGTGGAGACCAGGGCCCGTACCGCCGCCGTCCGCGGCCTCTGGGCCGACCTCAAGGTCCCGGCGGCCGGGCACCGGCGCTTCGTCCGGGTCATCCTGCCGATGGCCCCGTGGGTGTTCGGCTCGGCCGGCGTCGCCTACGCGGTGACCCCGCAGCTGGTCGGTGACCGGCTCGGCCACTGGTCGCTGGCCTACGCGACCCTGCTGACCGTCCTCACCCTGGGCACCGGCGCCCTCGTCCAGCCCTTCGCCAAGCGCCTGGACTCCTTCTCCTCGGCGCGCGGCGTCATCGTCTCCATGGTGCTGATGGCCTGCGGCATGGCGGTCTGCGCCGGCGACGCGGCGCTCCGCTCCCCGCTGCTCGGCCTGTGCGGCGCGGTCTTCCTCGGCGCCGCCTACGGCATCGGGGTGGTCTCCGGCCTGCTGGAGATCCAGCGCATCGTCACCCCCGACGACCTGGCCGGCATCACCGGCGTCTACTACGCGCTGTGCTACTCCGGCTTCCTGCTCCCCGCGGCGCTCGCGGCGCTCTCCCCGCTGGCCTCCTACGCCGTGATGCTCAGCGTGGTGACGGCCCTGGCCCTCGCCAGCCTCGCCGTGATCGTCCTCTCCTCCCGCCGCCACCTCCCCGCCCCGGCCCCGGTTCCGGTGGAGGTTCCGGCCGACTGACAACGGGTTCCGGCATGAACCGGTCGGACAGGGAGGTCCGACGGTCGAGACACGTCCGATCCCGGTCGATCGAGGGAATGGCCGTACGGTCTGGGAGAGAATCCGCAATGGGAAGGAGACGCGTTGTGAGTACGGCACCCCAGGTCCCTGGCGACTACAGCATCGTCAGCGACCCCGAGAGGGCACTGAAGTACGCGATCCGGCATACGGCGGGCGACCGCACCGAGATCATCGAGGGAGTCATCACCCCCATGTCGCCATCGTGGGCGCACGAGTCCGCCGCTGAGGTCGTCCGCCGCCAGATCACCCCGCGTCTGGAGCAGCTGGATCTGGTGTCCGGGTCCGGCGACCTCGACCTGCCCGGCAGCGAGAACTGGTACATCCCGGACCTGGCCGTCGTGCCGGCCGAACTCGCCGAGAAGACCGAAGGCGCGCTGCTGCCCGATCAGACTCTCCTGATCGTCGAGGTCAGCTCCCCCTCCAACGCGGAAACCGACCGCGTGGTCAAGCGCCGCCGCTACGGCCAGTACGGTGCTCCGCTCTACCTCCTGGTCGACCGGCAGAACCGCAGCTGCACCCTGTACAGCGAGCCGACCCGGCTCGGCTACGCCGCCGAGAGCGGTCCGCACCCCTTCGGTACGCCCGTCCGCCTCCCGGAGCCCTTCGACATCGACCTCGACACCACCCGCCTGTAGCGGCCGGGTCAGGCCCTGGCGGCGTCCTTGGGGCGAGCGTGGGCGGGGAGGCCGTTGGTGAGGTCCTCGACCAGGAGGCGCCAGGCGATGGCGTCGGCCGCGGCGCGGAGCCCGGGGCTGCGGGGGCGGCCGGCGTCGGCGTCGAGGCGGGCGTTGAGCCAGTCGGACCAGGCGCGGCCGAGGGAGCGGATCTCCCGGGTGCCGGCCTCGGTGGGGGAGAGCCGGTCGCCCTCGCGGAGCAGGTAGCCCTCGGCGGACATCCGGTCGAAGACCGGCTCCAGGACCTCGGGCGGCACCCGTTTGCGGGCGGCGATGAGGTCGAGCGAGGCGTGGCCGACGGCCTTGGTGTGGCCGGTCACCTCCATCAGCGCCCAGGCTCCGGCCAGGTCCACCCGGGTGCCGGCGTCGGAGACGATCGTCCGGACGGTGTCGAGGTCCACCCCGCGGACGATCTTGCAGACCGAGTACTCCAGGTGCGGGTCGGAGTCGGGGGTGGTCGGCTGGGCGAAGCCCTCGCCCATGTCGGTGGAGCCCGCCCTGGCGGTGTCACGCAGCTGCACCTGCTTGAGGAAGAGCGCCACCACGAAGCCGACCACGGCCACCGGGATGGTCCACAGGTACACCGTGTGCAGGGCGTCGGAGTAGGCCTGGATGATCGGCGCGGCCTGGTCGGCCGGCAGCTGGTGCAGGCCCTGGGGGCTCTCGGCGGCGCGGCCGAGCACGGCGGGGTCGGCGCCGGTGAGCCGGGCGGCGGTGTCGACGCCCCGGCCGAGTTCGGTGTTCAGGCTGTTGGCGTAGATGGTGCCGAACACCGCGGTGCCGAAGGAGCTGCCGATGGTGCGGAAGAAGGTCACCCCGGAGGTGGCGGTGCCGAGGTCGGCGTAGTCGACGGTGTTCTGCACGGCGATGGTGAGCACCTGCATGCTCAGCCCGATGCCGACGCCGAGCACGAACATGTAGCAGGACGCCAGGAAGGTGCCGGTGCCGGGTTCCAGCCGGGAGAGCAGGTAGAGGCCGACGGCCATCACCGCGGTGCCGACGATCGGGAACAGCCGGTACTGCCCGGTCTTGCTGACCGCGTTGCCGCTGCCGACCGAGGCGATCAGCAGACCGATCACCATCGGCAGCGTCCGGACGCCGGAGACGGTCGCCGAGTCGCCGTCCACGTACTGGAGGAAGGTCGGCAGGAAGGTCAGCGCGCCGAGCATGGCGAAGCCGACGATGAAGCTGAGCACCGAGCAGACCGTGAACACCGGGTTGCGGAACAGCCGCATCGGCAGCATCGGTTCGGCCGCCCTGGTCTCCACCCAGCAGAACAGGCCGAGCGCCAGCGCGCCGCCGACGAACAGGCCGATGATCACCCCGGAGCTCCAGGCGTACTGGTTGCCGCCCCAACTCGTCGCCAGGATCAGCGCGCCGGCGCCGGCCGCGACCAGCACGATGCCCAGGTAGTCGACGACCGGGCGGACCACCGAGCGCACCGAGGGGATGGTCCTGGCGGCCGCCGCCACCACCACGACCGCGATCGGCACGTTGACGTAGAACGCCCAGCGCCAGGACAGGTGGTCGGTGAACAGCCCGCCCAGCAGCGGCCCGATCACCGTGGCCACGCCGAACACCGCGCCGATCGCGCCCTGGTACTTGCCGCGCTCGCGCAGCGGGATGACGTCCGCGATCAGCGCCATCGAGGTGACCATCAGGCCGCCCGCGCCGATGCCCTGCACGGCCCGCCAGGCGATCAGCAGCGTCATGTCGGTCGCCAGGCCGCACAGGAACGAGCCGCCGACGAAGACGATCGCCGAGACCTGGAACAGCAGCTTGCGGCCGTACAGGTCGCCGAACTTGCCGGCCAGCACGGTGGCCACCGTCTCGGCCAGCAGGTAGGACGTCACCACCCAGGACATGTGGGCGGCCCCGCCCAGGTCCGCGACGATGGTGGGCAGCGCGGTGCCGACGATGGTCTGGTCCAGGGCGGCCAGCAGCATGCCGAGCACGATGGTGCCGAAGACGACGTTCCGCTGCCGGACGTCCAGCACCGGTGGGGCGGACGGCGGGGTCTCGGTGGCGACGGTCATGCCGTCAGCCTCCGGGGTGCGGGCGCCGGTCGCGATCCGGTTCGGCCGTTCGGGTGACGCGGCCGGCTGCGGCCCGGGGGAGCGGCCCGGTTGCGTGATCCGGGGGTGGTCGTGGGCAGGTGACACGGCGTGACGGCCCGGGGTGGCGGCCCCGGGAGGGCCGGGCGAGGATGGGCCGAGCGAAGTCGACCGACGGCCGCCCGTCGGCCCGGACGCCCCCGGACCCCCGGGAAGGGGCTCCCATGACCGCCGACCCTCCGCGCAGTTCCACGCAGCCGACGCAGCCAGGCGCCACCGCCGTCGGCGGCCGGGCCGCCGCCCGCCGCTGGCGGGCACTCGCGGTCTGCCTGGTCGCCGGGTTCATGACCCTGCTGGACGTCAGCATCGTCAACGTCGCGCTGCCGACCGTACGGGACGAGCTGCACATGTCCGACAGCGGCCTCCAGTGGGTGCTCAGCGGCTACGCGCTGGCCTTCGGCCTGGTGCTGGTGCCCTCCGGGCGGCTCGGCGACGCGCGCAGCCGGCGGGCCGTCTTCCTCGCCGGGCTCGCGCTGTTCACCGTGGCGAGCGCGCTCGCCGGGGCGGCGCAGAACCAGGAGTGGCTGGTGCTGGCGCGGCTGTTCCAGGGCGCCGCCGGCGGGGTGCTGGTGCCGCAGGTGTCCGGCTTCATCCAGGTGCTGTTCCAGGGCGCCGACCGCGGCCGGGCCTTCGGCGCGCTCGGCTCGACCATCGGGCTGTCCACCGCCGTCGGGCCGCTGCTCGGCGGCCTGCTGATCCACGCCGTCGGCCCGGAGAACGGCTGGCGCTGGGTGTTCCTGGTCAACCTGCCGATCGGCGTCGCCGCGCTGCCGATCGCCTACCGGCTGCTGCCGGCGCCGCCGCCCGCCGCCGAGCGGGCCGGGCACCGGGACTTCGACCCGGTCGGGGTGCTGCTGCTCGGCGCCGGGACGGTCGCGCTGCTCCTGCCGTTCGTCCAGGCGCAGCAGTGGCACGGCGCGACCCGCTGGCTGCTGCTGCCGCTCGCGGCGGTGCTGCTCGTCGCCTTCGTCGGCTGGGAGCTGCACTACGGGCGACGGCGCGAACCACTGGTCAGCATGGCGCTGTTCGCGGTGCGCTCGTACGCGGCGGGGACGCTGCTGTCGCTGGTGTACTTCGCCGGGTTCACCGCGATCTTCTTCATCTTCACGCTCTACCTCCAGGCGGGCCTGCACTACTCGGCGCTGACGGCGGGCCTGGCGATCACCCCGTTCGCGGTCGGCTCGGGCGTGGCCGCGGCGGTGGGCGGGCGCCTGGTGAGCCGGCTGGGGCGGCGGCTGGTGGTGGCCGGACTGGTGCTGGTGCTGGCCGGCCTGCTGGCCTCGGCGCTCGCGGTGCAGCTGTGGTCCGGGCCGCACGTGGGCTGGACGACGGCGCTGCCGCTGCTGGTCGCCGGGATCGGCAGCGGACTGGTGATCGCCCCGAACCAGACGCTGACCCTCCAGCAGGTGCCGGTGGCCAGGGCGGGCAGCGCGGGCGGGGTGTTGCAGACCGCGCAGCGGGTCGGCTCGGCGGTGGGCATCGCCGTCGTCGGCTCGGTGTTCTTCGCCCACGCCGCCGGGCCTCGCCCGGACTGGGCGCTCGCCTTCCAGCTCGGGGTGACGGTCGCGGCCGGCCTGGTGCTGGCCGCGCTGCTGGTGGCGGTCGCCGACATGTCCTCCGGCCGGGGCAGCTTCCGGGCCCGCGGGCCCCGGCTGGGGGACGGGCCCTGACCCGGGGCCGGCCCGGATGCCCGGGCCGGACCGGTGGCGGCCGGTGGTCCTGGTGGCCGTCAGTGGTCCCGGGGTGGCCGTCAGTGGTCCCGGCGCCGGATCGCGAGCGCCGCGACGGCCACCGAGGCCAGCGACCAGGCCGCGAAGGTGATCCAGGAGCCCGCGACGGTGGCCGGGTACTCGGACGGGCGCTGGCCCACCAGGGTGGTCCTGGCCAGCCGCTGCCAGGCGGGCAGCGGCAGGGCGTGCAGCAGGTCGGCGCTCCACCGGTAGCGCTCGGTGACCAGCGAGGGGACGAAGAACAGCACCACGACGGTGCCGACCACGGCGCCGGCGCCGTGCCGGATCAGGGTGCCCAGGCCCAGCCCGACCAGTGCGCAGACCGGGCCGAACAGCACCGCCGCCGCGACGTACCGCAGGGCGGTCGGGTCGGTGAGGGACTGTCCGATGCCGGCGTCGGAGAGGATCGCCTGGGTCAGGCCGAAGGAGACACCCACGGTGAGCACCCCGTAGCCGAACAGCACGGCCGCCGACACGCAGGCCTTGGCGACGATCACCGCCCGGCGGTCGGGCACGGCGGCCAGCGTGGTGCGGATCAGCCCGGTCGCGTACTCGCCCGCGATGACGATCGCGCCGATGCCGCCCGCGACCAGCATCAGGATGTCGGCGCCGGCGAGGTCGAACGCGTCGTGCAGCGCCACCTGCGCCATGACCGCGGGGTCGTCCTCGCCGGGGGTGTAGTGGTCGCGGGTGTACAGCGCGGACTTGAGGCCGGCGGCGACGATCGCCAGGGCGCTGAGGCCGAGCACCCAGCGGACCGAGCGCAGCGACCAGAACGAGATCCACTCGGCGGCCAGCAGGTCGGCGAAGCGGGCGCGGGGCTCGGCGTGGGCGCGGGGCCCGGCGTGGTGGTCGACGGTCATGGTGTTCAACGGGACTCTCCGGCGGGGTACTCGACGCTGTCGGCGGTCAGTTCCATGAACGCCTCCTCCAGGGAGGCGCTCCTGGTGGTCAGGGTGTGCAGCAACAGGCGCTGCTCCAGGGCGAGTTCACCGATCCGGGTGGCGTCCAGGCCGGACACCGCGAGGGCGCCGTCCCGGCCGGTCCCGACGGTGGCGCCCGCCGCCGTCAGCACGCCCGCCAGCCGGTCGGGTTCGGCAGTCCGGACGGTGACGGTCGCCCGGCCGGCCCGGGCGGCGAACTCGGTCAGGCTCTCGTCGGCGATCAGCCGGCCGCGCCCGATCACCACCAGGTGGTCGGCGGTGTGCTCCATCTCGGCCATCATGTGGCTGGAGACGAAGACCGTGCGCCCCTCGTCGGCGAGCCGCCGGAACAGTCCGCGCAGCCAGCGCACGCCCTCCGGGTCCAGCCCGTTCAGCGGCTCGTCGAACAGCAGCACCGGAGGGTCGCCGAGCAGCGCGCCCGCGATGCCCAGCCGCTGCCGCATGCCCAGCGAGTAGCCGCCGATGCGTCGTCCGGCGGCCCCGCCGAGGCCGACCTCCGCCAGTACCTCGTCCACCCGGCCGAGCGGGATGCGGTTGCCGCGGGCCAGCGCCGCCAGGTGCGCCCGGCCGGTGCGCCCGCCGTGCACGTCGCCCGCGTCCAGCAGGGCGCCGACGTGCCGCAGACCGCGTGGCCGGCTCGCGAAGGGCACCCCGGCCACCGTGACGGTGCCCCCGGTGGGGGTGTCCAGGCCCAGGATCATCCGCAGCGTGGTGGACTTCCCGGCGCCGTTGGGGCCCAGGAAACCGGTCACGGCGCCGGGCCGGACGGTGAAGGTCAGCCGGTCGACGGCCGTGGTGGCGCCGTACCGCTTGGTCAGTCGCTCGATCTCGATCACGGGGCCAACGGTGCCGGTCGGAGCCGGTCCCCGGCATCGGGCCGCGGGCCACAACCACGGGCCGCCGCACTGGCCCCCGGGATTACGCCCCCGGGCCGATGTGCCGCCCGGAGGCCCGCCGCTACCATCGCGCCATGATCACCGAACCCCGCCCGCCGCTGCTCAGGCGCCTGCCCGCGGGCGTGTGGGTGGGGGCGCTCTGGACGGCGCTGGTCGCCTTCCGCTTCCTCACCCGCGAGGACGAGCTGCGCCACCTGCTCTCCTACCAGGGCAACCTGGAGGACATGCCGCTGACGGTCACCGCGGTGGTCACCACCCTGGTTGCGGCGCTGCTGGTCCGGCTGCCGCTGGCCGCCGTCGCGGTGGCGCTCGCGGGCGGCGTCTTCGCGCTCGGGATGGTGCGGGTCCCGGAGACCGCGCCGCTCCAGTTCCTGATCGCCGACGGGGTGGTCGGCTACTGCGCGGCCACCCGCTCCCGCCGCGTCTCGCTGAGCGCCCTGGCGCTGCCGCTCGCCACCCTCGCCGGACTGTTCCTCCACGGCGTCGCCATCGGCTACCCCGTCAACCCGCTCGCCTACACGGGCCTCGCCACGACCGTGCTGATCGCCTGGCTGGTCGGCAACACCGTGCACCAGAGCCGCGCCCACACCGAGGCGCTGCGCGGCCGGGCCGCCGAGCAGGCCGTCACCGCCGAACGGCTGCGGATCGCCCGCGAGCTGCACGACATGGTGGCCCACAACATCGGCATCATCGCGATCCAGGCCGGCATGGGCAGCCGGGTCATGGACACCCAGCCCGCCGAGACCAGGGGCGCCCTGGAGGCCATCGAGGCCACCAGCAGGGAGACCCTGGCCGGGCTGCGCCGGATGCTCGGCGCGCTGCGGCAGGGCGAGGGGGAGCCCGCGCCGCTCGAAGCGGTGCCCGGGCTCGGCGAGTTGGACCGGCTGGTGCGGAGGGCGGCGGGCGCCTGGGTCGACGTGGCGCTCACCCGGCGCGGCGCGGTCCGGCCGCTGCCGCCCGAGGTGGACCTGGCCGCCTACCGGATCGTCCAGGAGGCGGTCACCAACGTGATCAAGCACTCCGGCACCCGGGACTGCCACGTCACCGTCGTCTACGGCCCGCGGGAGCTCGACGTCACCGTGTCCGACCGGGGCACCGGGGCGGCGGCCGGCACCACCGGCACCCCGGGCACCGGCTATGGCCTGGCCGGCATGCGCGAGCGGGTCGCCCTGCTGCACGGCGAGTTCGGTGCGGGGCCGCGCCCCGGGGGCGGCTTCCTCGTCGCCGCCCGGCTGCCGCTGCCCGACGGCGCTCCCGAGGACGCCCCCGTCCAGACCCCTGTCCGAACCCCCGCTCAGACCCCCACCCGGACTCCCGTTCAGGCCCCTGTCCGGGCCTCCGTCCAGCCCCCCGTGGAGGTGGGACCGTGATCCGTGTCGTCCTGGTCGACGACCAGCCGCTCATCCGCACCGGCCTGCGCGTGCTGATCGCCGACGCCCCCGACCTGGAGGTGGTCGGCGAGGCCGGCGACGGCGCCGAGGCCGTCGACCTGGTCGCCCGGCTGCGCCCCGACGTCGCCGTGATGGACATCCGGATGCCGGGCACGGACGGCATCGAGGCCACCCGCCGGATCACCGCCGACCCCGGCCTGCCCACCCACGTCCTCGTCCTCACCACCTTCGACGACGACGACTACGTGTACGGCGCGCTGCGCGCCGGGGCGAGCGGCTTCCTGGTCAAGGACCTCGCCCTGGAGACCATCCTGGACGGCATCCGGGTGGTCGCCGCGGGGGACGCCCTGCTGGCCCCCGGCATCACCCGCCGGCTGATCGGCGAGTTCGCCGCCCGGCCGCAGGGAACGGCCCGGCCCCGCAGGCCCGTCGCCGAGGCCGTCACCGGGCGCGAGCGCGAGGTGCTCACCCTGGTCGGCCGGGGTCTGTCCAACGCTGAGATCGCCGCGGAGCTGACCATCAGCGTGGCCACCGCCAAGGCCCACGTCGCCCGGCTGTTCACCAAGCTCGACGCCCGCGACCGGGTCCACCTGGTCATCCAGGCCTACGAGTTCGGGCTGGTCGCGCCGTAGGTCCGGCGGGCGGGCGCCGCCGCCGTGCCGGGCCCGGTCAGGACGCCGCGACCTCGCCGATGCGCATGATCCGGCCGTGGGAGTCCAGCACCACGTCGTAGGCGTTGCCGTGGCAGCCGTCCGGGGAGGCGGCCGGCTCGCGGCCGGCCAGGCAGTCGTCGAGGTGGGCGATCAGCTCGTGGAGCGGGACGGGCCTGACCGGGTCGCCGTACGGCTCGTCGATCAGGGTCGCCGCCACGCCAGCCGTCGCGAAGCCGTAGCGGGTGGGGGCGCCGGTGGGCTCGTAGCCGACCGGGCCGCAGCCGAAGCGGGCGGGCCGGGCGGTGAGTCCGTCCGGGGCGGCGGAGACGACGACGAGCACCTCGTGGCCGGGGAGCCCGGTGGGGGTGGCGCACTCGGGCCCGGAGAAGGGCAGGGCGGAGGGCCCGGCAGAGGGCTCGGCCGGCTGGTCCGCGGACGGGTCGGGAGACGGATCGGCGGAAGGGTCCGCGGACGGCCCGGAGGCGGCCGGGGTGACGGCCGACGGGCCGGCCCCGGGGGAGTAGGGCCCGGCCTCCTCTTCCTCCTCGTAGAACAGGCCGTCGTCCTCGTCCAGCAGGTCGTCGGCGCCCTCGTCGGCCAGGGCGGCGGCGGAGGCGGCGGCCACCGTGGGAGCGGAGTCGGCGGGCGTGCAGCCGGCGAGGACGGCTGCGCTGCCGCAGGCCAGCAGGGCGGCGGCGAGGAGGACACGGGACGGGGCCATGGCACCAGTCTCCCCGGACGGGGGCGGATGTCGGTACCCGCTTGACACGACCGGGGCCGGTGGTGCGGTTCCCGCCGGGGGCGTGCGGAGCCGCGGTTCCCTCCCCCGCCGGATGTGCGGATCCGGCGGGGGAGAGCATGTGGTGAGCCTGCGTCAGGCGGCCACCGGCCGGTCCGTCTCGTACGCCTCGCGCAGCCGGTCCTGCGCCTGGGTGCCCACCGCGAGGTGGTCGAGCCCGAGCAGCGCCGCGCCCAGCACCGGCGGCGCGACGACGACGCGCGGCTCGGCCAGCGGCGCGGCC
>NZ_MSJQ01000262.1 GCF_014596515.1 Streptomyces sp. CBMA156 | reverse complement strand
CCCTCGGACAGGGCCGGCTCGCCCTGCACGGCTGGGTCTACGACATCCCCACCGGCCGCGTCGAGGACGTCACCGCCGGCCGCGCCACCGACCTGACCGCCGGCACCGCCCTCGCGGCCTGACCCCCCCCCCCCCCCCCCCCCCCCCCCCCCCCCCCCCCCCCCCCCCCCCCCCCCCCCCCCCCCCCCCCCCCCCCCCCCCCCCCCCCCCCCCCCCCCCCCCCCCCCCCCCCCCCCCCCCCCCCCCCCCCCCCCCCCCCACCCCCGGCCGCCCCCCCCCCCGGCCCCAGGGTGGAGCCGTCCCGCGCGACCCGCTCGTCGGTACGGCCGATCAGCCAGTCCCGGCTGGGGACGACCAGGCCGGCCGGGGTGAAGGCGATCCGGCGCAGCTCGGACTGCGGGCCGTTGTCCTTGCGCCACATGCTCGCCACGATGTCCACCGCCTCCTGCGGCGTCTCGGCGAACTCCAGGCCGGCGTAGACCGGGGCGCAGGCGTCCAGGCCGAGGTCCTGGGCGGTGAGACGGCGGCCGAGCCGGCGGGTGAAGACCTCGGCGATCAGCGCCGGGGTGGCGCCGCGCGGCTGCTGGCCGCGCAGCCAGCGGGTGACCGAGGTCTTGTCGTAGCGCAGGTCGAGGCCGTGCTCCAGGCCGAGCTGGTCGACCCGGCGGGCGAGGCCCGCGTGTGAGAAGCCGGCCTCCTCGATCAGCGCCGCGAGCTGGCCGTTCTGCGGGGCCGGGCCGGAGTGGCCGGGGCCGCGGGCCGAGGCGGGCGCGGGCGAGACGGGGTTCTCGTGCCGTTCAGGTGTGGCCTGCACGGGCAGCCGCAGGTCGTCGGCGCCCGGGGCGTCGGCGGCCAGCGTGTCGGCGGTCAGGGCGTCGGGGGCGTCCGGAAGGGTCCGGCCGACCGGACCTCGGTGCTGGCCGAGCGGGTCGAGCGGTCCGTACGCCGGGCTGTCGGTTGCAGGCCGTTGGGGCATGTCTGTCAACACCTCTCGGACGTCGCACCTGGCCTCACCAGCACTTCGGCGGCCTGGGGCGGCGCCCCCTGTCGGGAATCGGCGTGAATGTAGCGAGCATTCGGGCGCTATGGGTGGATCTGACCGAGCAATCCACCGAACGGGTGAAGCAACCGCGCCCATTGTGGGGAAGCGCGCTCACGTTGGGTTTGGTCATCCGCAGCCGAACCGTCAGCCGATCGACCGGTCGATCCACCGTTCGGACCCCGCGCCGTTCGCATGGCTGACAACACCACAGCCCAACGGGATGCTGTGGCGGTCCGCCACATGGGAGCGGGGCCGCCGGATTCCTACCGTTCTCGGCCATGGACACCTCTACTGCCCGCCCGCTCGCCGGCCGCACGGCCATGGTCACCGGGGCCGCCTCGGGCATCGGCCGGGCCTGCGCCGAGGCCCTCGCCGCCGCCGGCGCCCGGGTCTACGTCGTCGACCTCGCGGCCGACCCGGCCGAGGAACTCGCCGAGCGGATCGGCGGCCGCGCGATCGTCACCGACCTCGCCGACCCCGGGGCCGTGGACGCCCTGCCGGACGACGCCGACATCGTCGTCAACAACGCCGGCCTCCAGCACGTCGCGCCCGTGCACGAGTTCCCGCCGGACCGCTTCACCCTCATCCAGCGCGTCATGGTCGAGGCCCCGTTCCGCATCCTGCGCCGCACCCTGCCGCACATGTACGAGCAGGGGTGGGGCCGGGTCGTCAACGTCTCCTCCGTCCACGGCCTGCGCGCCAGCGCCTTCAAGTCCGCGTACGTCACCGCGAAGCACGCCCTGGAGGGCCTGAGCAAGACCGTCGCGCTGGAGGGCGCTCCGTACGGCGTCACCAGCAACTGCATCAACCCCGGCTACGTCCGGACCCCCCTGGTGGAGAAGCAGATCGCCGCCCAGGCGCTCGCCCACGGCATCCACGAGGACGAGGTGGTCGAGCGGATCATGCTCGACCGCACCGCCGTGAAGCGCCTGATCGAGCCCGACGAGATCGCTCAGCTGGCCCTCTGGCTCTGTTCCCCCGCCGCCTCCTACATCACCGGCGCCAGCCTTCCCGTCGACGGCGGCTGGACAGCGCACTGAGCGGGGAGCGCTCCGGGATCCGACCGGCCCGCTCATAGGGCGGACAGGCATATTCGACCCCGGGACTGTGTGGGCCGCCCACATAGTCCCGGGGTCCGGTGCTTCCTACCTTGTGGCGACATCGTCTCCCCCCTGGTTCTGGAAGTGGTGGCCATGAACGCCTCTGCGCGAGGTACGACGGCGAGCAGCTCACTCCCGAGAGTGGTAGCCGCGAGCCTGATCGGCACGACCATCGAGTGGTACGACTACTTCCTGTACGGCACGGCGGCGGCGCTGGTGTTCGGGAAGCTGTTCTTCCCGCACAGCGACCCGCTGACCGGGACCCTGCTGTCCTTCCTGACCTACGCGATCGGGTTCGCCGCGCGGCCGCTCGGGGCGCTGGTGTTCGGGCACTTCGGGGACCGGGTCGGGCGCAAGCGCCTGCTGGTGGTGAGCCTGCTGCTGATGGGCGGGTCGACCACGGCGATCGGGCTGCTGCCGACGTACGACTCGATCGGGGCCGCGGCGCCGGTGCTGCTGACGGCGCTGCGGCTGGTGCAGGGCTTCGCGCTCGGCGGCGAGTGGGGCGGCGCCGTCCTGCTGGTGTCGGAGCACGGGGACCAGCGGCGGCGCGGGTTCTGGGCGTCCTGGCCGCAGGGCGGGGCACCGGCCGGGAACCTGCTGGCGGCGGGGGTGCTGTCGCTGCTGACGACGGTGCAGTCGGACGCGCAGTTCCTCGCGTGGGGCTGGCGGGTGCCGTTCCTGCTGTCCGCGGTGCTGGTCGTGGTCGGGATGTGGATCCGGCTCGCGGTGGACGAGTCGCCGCTGTTCAAGCAGGCGCTGGCGGCGAAGCAGCAGCGGGAGAAGGAGCGGAAGGGTGCCGAACGGCCGCCGCTGGTCGAGGTGTTGCGAAACCACTGGCGGGAGGTGCTGGTGGCCATGGGCGCGCGGATGGCGGAGAACATCTCCTACTACGTGATGACGACCTTCGTGCTCACCTACGCCGTCACCCAGGCGCACTTCTCCAAGCAGACCGCGCTGAACGCCGTCCTGATCGCCTCCGCGATCCAGTTCACGCTGATCCCACTGTTCGGCGCACTGTCCGACCGGGTCGGGCGCAAGCCCGTGTACCTGGTGGGCGCGGTCGGGGTGGGCGTCTGGGCCTTCGTCTTCTTCGGCATGATCGACACCGGCTCCTTCGGCTCGCTGGTCGCCGCCGTGACCGTCGGCCTGGTCTTCCACAGCGCCATGTACGCGCCCCAGGCCGCCTTCTTCTCCGAGCTGTTCGCGACCCGGATGCGCTACTCCGGCGCCTCGATCGGGGCCCAGTTCTCCTCGGTGGCGGCCGGTGCCCCGGCGCCGCTGATCGCCACCGCGCTGCTCAAGGACTACGGCAGCGCCACCCCCATCGCGGTGTACGTGGCCATCGCGGCGGCGATCACCGTGCTGGCGGTGCTCTGCGGCCGGGAGACCAGGGGCCTGGACCTCGCGGAGGTCGCGGAGGACGCGCCGGACGCCGGGGCCGCGGGAGCGGACGGGCAGCAGGGCCAGGAGGCGGACGCCGCCGCCACCGGGAAGCCCGCCGTCGCCTGAGCCCCGAGCCCGCCGGGAAGCCCGCCGTCGCCCGAGTCCCGAGCCGGTACGATCGCGCTCTCTCGGACCGACGGAACCGACGCCGATTGGCAGCACGCACCATGAACCACCCTCACGAAAGCGCCGCGCCCGCGCTGCGGCGACTGCTCGACCTGCTCGCCTCCGGCGCCGCCACCGAGGACTTCGCCGACGTGCTGGCCGACGCCCGCCGCCGCGGTGCGTCGGCCGCCGTCCTCGCCGAGATCGACGACGCCACCTGGCAGGCCCTGCGGGTCCACCGCACCCTGCGTCAACACCGGCGCCGCGAGGCCGAGTTGACGGCCCTTTTCGACACCGCCGGGGACCTCGCCGCCTCCCGGGACCTGGACACCGTGCTCCAGGCGATCGTCCGCCGGGCCCGGATGCTGCTCGGCACCGACACCGCGTACCTGACCCTGCCGGACGAGGCCGCCGGCGACACCTACATGCGGGTCACCGACGGCTCGGTCTCCGTCCTCTTCCAGACCCTGCGGCTCAGCCTCGGCCACGGACTGGGCGGGCTGGTCGCCCAGACCGCCCGCCCGTACGCCACCCCCGACTACCGCGCCGACGAACGCTTCCACCACACCGGCACGATCGACGCGGGCGTGCTCGACGAGGGCCTGGTGGCGATCATCGGGGTGCCGCTGCTGATCGGCGGGCGGGTCATCGGCGTCCTGTTCGCCGCCGACCGCACGCCGCGCGCCTTCTCCCCCGACGAGGTCGCGCTGCTCTGGTCGCTGGCCGCGCACGCCGCGATCGCCCTGGACACCGCCAAGTCGCTGGCCGACACCCGGGCCGCGCTCGCCGAGCTGAACGCCGCCAACGAGCTGGTCCGGGCCCACTCCGCCGCCGTCCAGCGCGCCGAGCAGGCCCACGACCGGCTCACCGACCTGGTGCTGCGCGGCGCCGAGGTCCCGGACGTCGCCGCCGCCGTCGCCGTCCTGCTGGGCGGCGAGATAGCCGTCCTGGACGCCGAGGGCGAGCCGCTGGCCGGACGCTCCGCGCCCGCCGCGGAACTGGCCGGAGCGGTCGCCGCCTCCCGGGCCGAGGGCCGGTCCGTACGGCACGGCGAGCAGTGGGTCTGCGCGGTGCTCGCCGGACACGACGCGATCGGCACCATGGTGCTGCGCGGCCGGCCCGACCTGGACGACGCCGACCGGCGGCTGTTCGAGCGGGCCAGTGTGGTCACCGCGCTGCTCCTGCTGCTGCGCCGCTCGGTCGCCGAGACCGAGAACCGGGTCCGCGGCGAACTGCTCACCGACCTGCTGACCGCGCCCGAGCGCGACCCGGCCGGGCTCACCGCGCGCGGCCGTCGGCTCGGCGTCGACCTCGCCCGGCCGCACCTGGTGCTGGTCGCGGAGCCGGCCGACGGTAAGGACGACGACCGGGGACGGCTGGCGGGCGCCGCCCGGCGCTACCTGTTCGGCTCGCGGGGCGTCAGCGCCGAGCACGCCGAGACGGTGGTGCTGCTGGTGCCCGCCGAGAACGGCGGCGCCGGTGGCACCGGGGGCACCGGCGATCCCGAGGAGACCGCCGGGCAGGCCGCCGAGCGGCTGGCCCGGCTGGCCGGGTTCCCGGTCACCGTCGGTGCCGGCCGCCCCGCCGCGGGACCGTCCGCGCCCGCCGCCTCGTACGGCGAGGGCCTGCGCTGCGTCCGCGCGCTGCGGGTGCTCGGCCGGGCCGGGGAGGGCGCCTCGGCCCGCGCCCTCGGCTTCCTCGGCGTCCTGCTCGGCGACGGCCACGACGTGGACGGCTTCGTCGGCGCGACGCTCGGCCCGCTGCTGGCGTACGACGCCCGGCGCGGCACCGAGCTGGTCCGCACCCTGCGCACCTACTTCGACTGCGGCGGCAGCCTGACCCGGGCCAAGGACGAGCTGCACGTCCACGTGAACACCGTGGTCCAGCGGCTGGACCGGGTCGAGGCGCTGCTCGGACGGGATTGGAACCACCCGGAGCGGTCGCTGGAGCTCCAGCTCGCGCTGCGGCTCCAGCTGCTCGCGGGCGGCTGAGCGGGGGCTGAGCGGGGGGCTGAACGGGGGGCTGAACGGGGACCAAGCGAGGTGGGGCCGATCGGGCGGGGCGGCTGCCCACGGGCGGCCGAAGGGGTCCCGCCCGGCTGGGCGTACAGTGGCGAGGTTGGTCTCGAACGCCTGGCAAGGAGCGGCAGCGGTGAGCGAGAACGTGCGTTTTGTCCACATGGGCATAGGTGAGCGGACGGTGCCCTACCAGGAGGCCTGGGAGGAGCAGCAGCGGCTGCACGCGCTGCGGGTCGCGGACGAGATCCCCGACACCGTCCTGCTCCTGGAGCACCAGTCGGTGTACACCATGGGCAAGCGCACCAACCCCGCCGACCTGCCGCTGGACGGCACCCCCGTGGTGGAGGTCAACCGCGGCGGGGAGATCACCTGGCACGGCCCCGGCCAGCTGGTCGGCTACCCGATCGTCAAGCTGCCCGACCCGATCGACGTCATCGCCTACGTCCGCCGGCTGGAGGAGGCGCTGATCCGCACCGCGGGCGGGTTCGGCATCGACACCGCCCGGGTCGAGGGCCGCAGCGGGGTCTGGGTGCTGGGCGAGTCCATCCCGGACGCCGTGGTGGACCCGGCGCAGGTGGTGGACATCGGCAGGCTGACCCTGCGGATGGGCCTGCCGCTGGGCATCGACCCGCGGCTGGCCGGCCCCGAGTACGCGCCCTCCAACGCCGGCCAGCGCGGTGACGACCGCAAGCTCGCCGCGATCGGGGTAAGGGTCGCCCGCGGGGTGACCATGCACGGCTTCGCGCTCAACTGCGCCCCGGACATGACCTGGTTCGACAAGATCGTGCCGTGCGGCATCCGGGACGCGGGCGTGGCCTCGCTCACCGGCGAGCTGAAGCGCGAGCTGTCCGTCGCCGAGGCGGCGCCGGCGGTCGAACGGCACCTGGCCGACGTCCTCGCCGAGCTGCCGGAGCCGGCGCTCAGCCGCTGAGCACCTCCCGTCCCGCCCGCCCGGCGGCCGCCGGAGATCACGGCAGCCACCGGGAATCTACCGACCGGTAGCCGTGTTGCCCTGCGATTGCAGGGCGGCAGGCCCGGCGAAGGCCCCACAACCACAGGCGTACCCTGGGGGTACCCCGTCTAGTTCTAGGAGTCGC
This sequence comes from Streptomyces sp. CBMA156, assembly GCF_014596515.1. Lineage (GTDB taxonomy): Bacteria > Actinomycetota > Actinomycetes > Streptomycetales > Streptomycetaceae > Kitasatospora. The sequence continues at coordinate 41,276 of NZ_MSJQ01000262.1, read as the reverse complement.
ACGTGTCCGCTGTCGCGCCCGACGGCAGGAAGCTGCTCCGCCTGGAGGTCCGCAACAGCGAGACCCCCATCGAGCGGAAGCCCGAGTGGATCAAGACCCGCGCGAAGATGGGGCCGGAGTACAACGCCCTCCAGTCGCTGGTGAAGAAGGAGGGGCTGCACACGGTCTGCCAGGAGGCCGGCTGCCCCAACATCTTCGAGTGCTGGGAGGACCGCGAGGCGACCTTCCTCATCGGTGGCGACCAGTGCACCCGCCGCTGCGACTTCTGTCAGATCGACACCGGCAAGCCCGCCGAGTTCGACCGCGACGAGCCGCGCCGGGTCGCCGAGTCCATCGTCACCATGGACCTCAACTACGCCACCATCACCGGCGTCGCCCGCGACGACCTGGCGGACGGCGGCTCCTGGCTGTACGCCGAGACGGTGCGCCAGGTGCACGCGATGACCGCGGGCCGCGAGGCCGGCCGCACCGGCGTCGAGCTGCTCATCCCCGACTTCAACGCGGTGCCCGAGCAGCTGGCCGAGGTCTTCTCCTCCCGCCCCGAGGTGCTCGCCCACAACGTCGAGACGGTGCCGCGGATCTTCAAGCGGATCCGCCCGGCGTTCCGCTACGAGCGCTCGCTGGACGTCATCACCCAGGCCCGCGCGGCCGGGCTGGTGACCAAGTCCAACCTGATCCTGGGCATGGGCGAGACCCGCGAGGAGGTCAGCCAGGCGCTGGCCGACCTGGTCGGCGCCGGCTGCGAGCTGATCACCATCACCCAGTACCTGCGCCCCTCGCTGCGCCACCACCCGGTGGAGCGCTGGGTGAAGCCGCAGGAGTTCGTCGAGCTCCAGCAGGAGGCCGAGGAGCTGGGCTTCGCGGGCGTCATGTCGGGCCCGCTGGTGCGTTCCTCGTACCGGGCCGGCCGGCTGTACCGGCAGGCGCTGGAGCGGCGCGCGCAGGCAGCTGTCTGACGGCCACCGGTAGGTTTCAAGCCATGGAAGGGCGGAGCGGCTGCTCCGCCCTTCCGGTTTTCACCACGCTTTGACTGCCTGGTCACGGACTGGTAACACGGGGTGGGGACTCTGGACGCCTGATGGGCGTTCGATTCTTCTCGGCCATCACAGCCAGGAGAGGAGCTGTTCGGCATGGGGATGCGGATCCGGTCGGTGGGGGTGGCGCTGCGGTTCGCCGAGAGCGTCCTGCTCGCTCCCGGCCAGCGGCACGCGCGGCGCAACGCCTGGGCGGCGGTGTGCGAGAACCGCAGGTACGCGGCGGACCGCCGGCACGACGAGGTGGTGGCGGTGTCCGGGGCATCCGGGGCGTCCGGGGTGTCCGGACCGGCCGGGACACGGCCGTCGGTGCGGCCGTAGGTGCGGCTCCAAGTGCGGCCGCGGGGCGGGCCGTCCGAGCGGCGGTGACGCTTCGGCGTCGGCGATGGCCCCGGCGTCGCTCTGTGCGACGGTGTACGGGCGCTCGGGTCACGGTTGGGGCGAACGGGTACCCGGGCTTGGATATCCCGTACCCGTGCCACGTACCATGAGCGTTATGGCGAGGGAAACATCCGAGAACCCCGGACGGCTGAAGCAGATCCGTCTGGCGTACACCATGACCAAGAAGGTCGACACCAAGATCGGCCTGATCATCGCCGGCGTCGGCCTGCTGACCTTCGGCGTGTTCCTCGCCATCGGCTTCGCGATCGAGCACCCCGTCTACCTGGGCATCCTGGGCTTCATCGTGGCCGTGCTGGCCATGGCGATCGTCTTCGGGCGCCGGGCCGAGCGCGCCGCGTTCGGACAGATGGAGGGGCAGCCGGGGGCCGTGGCGGCGGTGCTGGACAACATCCGGCGCGGCTGGAGCTCCAGCACGACGCCGGTGGCGGTCACCCGCAACCAGGACGCGGTCTACCGCGCCGTGGGCCGGGCCGGCATCGCGCTGATCGGCGAGGGCAACCCGAACCGGGTCCGCCAGCTGCTGGCCTCCGAGAAGAAGAAGATGGCCCGTGTGGTCGGCGACGTGCCGGTGCACGACATCGTGGTGGGCACCGGCGAGGGTGAGATCCCGCTGAAGAAGCTCCAGGTCCACCTGATGCGCCTGCCCCGCGCCATCACCGCCACCCAGGTCACCGAGACCAACGACCGCCTGCGCGCGCTGGGCGACCTGCTCTCCAAGGCGCCGATCCCCAAGGGTCCGATGCCGAAGGGCGCCCGGATGCCCAAGGGCGGCCAGGCCCGCTGACCCTCCCTCCCCTGACGACAACGGCCCCGCCGCGGAAGCTCCGCGGCGGGGCCGTTCTGTGTCCTACGGGACCCGGGGTTCCGGTACGGGCCCGGGGTGGCCGTACCGACCCCGGGCGCTAGATCCGGACCTCGACGGTGCCGACCGCCTTGTCGTGCAGGCCGCGGGTGTCGCGGTCCCAGACCAGCGGCGGCACCACCAGGCAGAGCAGCAGGGTGCGCAACAGGACCTGCGGGATGGTCGCCCGCCTGCCGTCCAGCCGGACCACCCGGAGGCCGAACAGCCGCTTGCCGACCGTCGTGCCGGTGGTGGCCAGCAGCAGGGCCGCGACCAGGAAGAACAGCGGGCTGGTCCACAGGTTGGCCTCGGCCTGGTCGCCGCGGGCGATCAGCCCGTACGAGATCAGGGCGACCAGCCACCCGTCCACGAACAGGGCGCCGATCCGCCGGCCGGGGCCGGCGATCGAGCCGGGGCCCTCCTTGGGCAGCCCGAGGCGCTCGCCGCGGTAGCCGAAGTCGGCGCCCAACTTCTCGGCGGCCGCCCGGGGGCCGTCGATCCACGATCCCAACGCTTCTCTGGTGTCCACGAATCCACACTAACCGGGCTGACGGCGTGCACCCCCACCGGCTCCCCTCCGGTCGGGGCAGCACCCCCCGACCGGGTGAACCGTCGTTCCCGGGCTTTCCAAGTGGTCCAGACCACTTGCGGAAGGACGCCCAGCTCGGCGAGGCGATTTGTACAGGCCCGTCCATCTTTGCCACCCGCGCGGCGGCCGTGGTTAACATCTAGGAAACGACCGGGTCACCGGCTGGAAACGACCCATTCCTATGGTGAGCCAAATTCGCACCGAGGAGGATGGATGTTCAACAACGCCGCCGAAGTGAAGCAGTACATCCAGGACAACGACGTCAAGTTCGTCGACGTCCGCTTCTGCGACCTGCCGGGCGTCTTGCAGCACTTCTCCGTACCCGCGGCGACCTTCGATCCGTCCGAGATCCTGATGTTCGACGGCTCGTCGATCCGCGGCTTCCAGGCCATCCACGAGTCCGACATGGCTCTGGTGCCGGACCTCGCCACGGCCCGCCTCGACCCCTTCCGGGCCGAGAAGCACCTCAACATCAACTTCTTCATCCAGGACCCGGTCACCGGCGAGGCGTACAGCCGCGACCCGCGCAACGTCGCCAAGAAGGCCGAGGCCTACCTCGCCTCCTCCGGCATCGCCGACACCGCGTTCTTCGGGCCCGAGGCCGAGTTCTACGTCTTCGACTCGGTCCGCTTCGAGACCAGCGCCAACGCGTCCTTCTACCACATCGACTCGGAGGCCGGCGCCTGGAACAGCGGCGCCGCCGAGGGCGACGTGCGCGGCTACAAGGTCAAGTACAAGGGCGGGTACTTCCCCGTCCCGCCGGTCGACCACTTCGCCGACCTGCGCGCCGAGATGTCGCTGGAACTCGCCGCGGCCGGGCTGGAGGTCGAGCGCCAGCACCACGAGGTCGGCACGGCCGGCCAGGCCGAGATCAACTACAAGTTCAACACCCTGCTGCACGCCGCCGACGACCTGATGCTGTTCAAGTACATCATCAAGAACGTCGCCTGGCGGAACGGCAAGACCGCCACCTTCATGCCCAAGCCGATCTTCGGCGACAACGGCTCGGGCATGCACGTCCACCAGTCGCTGTGGACCGAGGGCTCGCCGCTCTTCTACGACGAGCAGGGCTACGCCGGGCTCTCCGACACCGCCCGCTACTACATCGGCGGACTGCTGCGGCACGCCCCCTCGCTGCTGGCCTTCACCAACCCCTCGGTGAACTCCTACCACCGCCTGGTGCCGGGCTTCGAGGCGCCGGTCAACCTGGTCTACTCGCAGCGCAACCGCTCGGCCGCGATCCGCATCCCGATCACCGGCTCCAACGCCAAGGCCAAGCGCATCGAGTTCCGCGCGCCGGACCCGTCCTCCAACCCCTACCTGGCCTTCTCCGCCATGCTGATGGCCGGCATCGACGGCATCCGCAACAAGATCGAGCCGCTGGAGCCGGTCGACAAGGACCTCTACGAGCTGGCCCCCGAGGAGCACGCCAACGTCCCCCAGGTCCCGTCCTCCCTCCCCGCCGTCCTGGAGGCCCTGGAAGCCGACCACGAGTACCTCCTCGCGGGCAACGTCTTCACCCCGGACCTGATCGAGACCTGGATCGACTTCAAGCGCACCAACGAGATCGCCCCGATCGCCCTCCGGCCCCACCCGCACGAGTTCGAGCTCTACTACGACCTGTAGAGGGCCTCTGACCTGCGGAAACGCAGTTCGATCTCTCACCGTTTCCGCAGGCCAGCACCTCGCTGACCTGCGGAAATGTCGTGCGGCGGACTCGTTCCGTGTGCTCTGCGGCTCGCGATGTGAAATGGGAGTGCACTGGGTTCGATCTCGGCACAGGTCCTCTCAGTGGCCTGAACCGCCGCAGCGGAACCCGCACGCACGTGACGATCAGTAGCCGCCGGCTGTGCGTCGTCGTCCCGGCTGCCGCCTGGCGCGACTTCGAAGGGGCCTTGCATCACCTATGTGTGATCCGTCCATGGCGCAGTCCATGGACGGATCACACATGCGAGCCCTCAGACAGGAAAGTTTGTCGGCCTCTCACCTGTCGACCATGCCCGCCTCGGATCCGAAGAGCACCACCTGATCGTCGACCGCCACGGAACCCCGCTCGGCGTGGACACCGGCACCACCGTCCCAGGCGCACCGGTCTACGACGGTTCCCACGGATTCGGCACGCCACCCCGACGCCTCGGCTGCACCCTGCAGGGCCGCACTGGCCGGCTCCCACCTAAGATCCGAACGATCGCCTTTCGCGCTCCCGGTCAGGGTCCGAACCACCATCGCCTGTGAGGCCACGGTCTATGACCTCGCAGGCAGGTACCCTCACACCTGAAGACGCTTCGGAGGCCAGCACCTGATGCTCACCAGACTCGAAGTCCACGGGTTCAAGAACCTGTTGGACACCAAAATCGATTTCGGGCCTTTCACCTGCATCGCGGGCGCGAACGGCACAGGCAAGTCGAATGTGTTCGACGCCGTCCAGTTCCTCTCCTTGCTCGCTGACAAGTCAATGATGGAGGCGGCCCAGGAGGTCCGCGGAGTCCATGGCGAACGACACGGTGACCCTCGCGACCTCTTCTGGAAGGGATTCGGCTCCCGGGGGCTGCGTATGCGATTCGCCGCAGAGATGATCGTTCCGCTAGCCATCGAGGACGACTTCGGGCGGGCCACGAAGCCCACCACCTCCTTCCTCCGCTACGAACTCGAGATCGGCTACCAGGACCCCTCGGGGCTCGACCGCTTCGGCCGCCTCACACTCCTGCGCGAGGAACTGCGGCACATCACGAAAGGCGCCGCCAAGCAGCATCTCCGCTTCCCGCACAGCGCCGGCCAGTTCCGTGACAAGGTGATCACCGGACACCGAAGCGGTGCCCCGTTCATCTCAACCGACATCGATGCCGAGTCCAGCGGCCCGATCGTCAAGATCCACCAGGACGGCGGCAGCCGGGGCCAGCCCAAGCCGGCCGCCGCCTCCCGGGCTCCCGCCACCGTGGTCTCCACCATCACCTCCAGCGACGACCCGACCATCCTCGCCGCACGGCGGGAGATGGAGTCCTGGCGACGACTCGCTCTGGAGCCCTCGGCCCTGCGCAGCGCCGACCGCTTCATCGACCCGCAGGTGATGGGCGTGGACGGCGTCCACTTGCCGGCGGCCCTGTACCGCGTCGCCCACACCGTTTCCGGCGAGGACCCAGAGCAGGTGTACGCCCGCGTCGCAGGCCGCCTGTCCGACCTGACAGGTGTACAGGTCAGTGACCTGACCGTGGACCAGGACGAAGTCCGTCAACTGCTGACCGTCCAGGTTCGCGAGTCGGACGGCATGATGCTTCCGGCCCGAAGCCTCTCCGAGGGCACCTTGCGTTTCCTCGCGCTGTGCGTCCTACTCGAAGACCCCACTGTTCGGGGCATGTTGTGCATGGAGGAGCCGGAAAACGGAATCCACCCGGCCAATCTCGTCCCCATGGTGGATCTCGTCCGAGACCTCGCCGTCGATCCGATGACCGCCCCAGGAACAGACAACCCGTTCCGGCAGGTGCTTATCAACACCCACTCCCCCGGTGTCGTCCAGTTGGTCTCACCTGATGACCTCCTCTTTGCGGACACCGCACTGCACCGGTTGGAGGATGGATCGGTCGCACGTGCCCTGCGGCTGCGTCCGCTGCGCAATACCTGGCGGGTCACTGAGGGGAATCGCACCTACGTAACGAAGGCCGACATCCTCCCTTACCTCACCACTCCCCCAGGAGCCCAGATCACGCTCGACCTGGAGGACATGTGACGCTCCGTATCCTCTTCACCGGCGAGGGCACCAGCGATGACGGTCTGGTCCGCCACATCGAGGCCATCGTGGCCCGTGCCGGCAGAACGGCATCCGTCACCTCGCCAGACTTCAGCCGCCTGAGCAACGTTGCGGCCCACTCCGTGCCGGACAAGCTGCGTGTGGCGAGGAAGTTCGGCGACGACTACGACCTGATCGCGATCCACCGGGACGCCGACCGGGCAGGCGTGTCGGAGCGCCAGGAAGAGATCGCAAGAGCCGTTGCGTCCGAGTGGCCAGACTGCCCGCACATCGCGGTCGTCCCAGTCCGGATGCTTGAGGCTTGGCTGCTGCTCGACGAGGCTTCGATCCGCCAGGTCGCCGAGAACCCGAAGGGCAAGATTCCACTCAGCCTGCCCCAGGGAACGTCCGTTGAGAAGGTCGCCGACCCCAAGAAGCTACTCAAGGACTCGCTAGCCAAGGCCAGCGGATACTCCGGTCGCCGATTGGACAGCTTCCAGAAGCGCTTCCCCCAGCACCGACACAAGCTCCTCGAACGCCTCGATCCACTCGGGCCGGTTTCCCTGCTTCCATCATGGCAGACCTTCGTCGACGAATTGAAGGCAGCGGTAGGAACGATATGACTGCCTCGCCTCGCGGTGCCTGTTGAAGTTCGGTCGAACCCGACTCCGCCACCAGAGCCAGCGGGGGCTCTTGGCTCTGGTGCGGAAGTAGGGCGGCATGGTCGAGGGCGCTGCCCTACAACTGAGTGACCAGGAGCCGGCCGCGGCCAACCCATACGAGCTGGACTGACGGCCTGGTGCGTGATTTCGGCGGCAATGCGACTGACTGTCGCAATCACGCACCAGGCCGTCAGAGTTCCGCCCGAATGGCCTCCCTGGCCCACCTGAGCCATGGTTGAACCGCGTCAACTGCGATCTCATCCCCGAGGGACTCGCGCAAGAGCGCGTGAAAGAGTTTCCTCTTTTCCTCCCCGTCGAGGGTGAAACGCCGACAGGTACCCAAATAGATGCCTGCGATGGACTCCCATGTTCCGATCTCGGAGTCACGCTCGCTCGGGATGTCCCGACGGAAGTCCGTCACCATCTCGTCCCAGGCTTGGGGATATGTCTCGAACAGAGCTTCACGGATCAAGTTCAGCCGGCGTAGCTGGCTGGTGAGGAGAGGTGGTCCCGGCGGCGCCGGAACCAAGTCGTCAGAGGATTTGCGAACGGGCTCCAGCGCAGCCCGGCGCTTGAACTCACGAGACGCCTCGGGCCTCACAACCTCCAGAACCGCGAATGCAGCCTTTCGTGGGGAACCGGACGCCTGTACGGCAAACTTGTCCGCCAGATGTGGGCTGAAGCGGATGATGTCCTCGCGGTCGACGTCAAGCCAGACGGGCAGGATGCGCTTCGAGCCATCTCCCTCCAGAGTGACCAGGCTGCGGTACTCGTACTCGGGCCACGGCTTCTTGAGAAATGCTGGGCTGAGCACAACCAGCCCGTACTTCGCGTCGCGCAAACCGCGATCGATCGAGGCGGACAAGCTGTCGCCGATGCGCAGGGAGTGCTCGTCATACCAGATCGCGAGGCCGAGCTCGTGCAGCATGCCAGCGAGCGGCCGAACGAAAGCCTCCTTGTCTTCGGAGGCATGGGAGATGAAGAGGTCGTACGTCGCGCTGTCCATAGGGTCCCCTCCCTCGACAACGGCACTAATCGTCAGGATGACGTTAACTCTACATGAGGCGCCGCTCGGGCGCGGTACGATCCCAACTGCCGGGCTCTGCTACCCGGGTCAAGCGATTGGGGTGGGGTCTGATGCCTGACGTCAACCATGACGTCTTCGTCTGCTACTCCTCTGCCGATCGACAGCAGGTCGTACGGATCGCCGAGCGAATGAGGCGGAAGCACCTCCGCGTCTGGCTGGACGACTGGGAACTGAAGCCCGGAGATTCGATTATTAAGAAGGTGAAGAGCGGGATCCAGCACTCCCGATTCATGCTCGCGATCGTTTCAGAGAACTCGATGAAGTCCCACTGGGTCCAGCACGAGCTGTCTGCCAGCCTGTTCGTCGAGGCCAGCAGGGGCTCGGCCGAGGTGATCGCCGCAATCGTGGGACATGTGGGCTTCGACGACCTTCCCCAGGAACTGCTCCGTAAGCACTGCCTCGATATGAGGAACCCCTCGGCTGAAGCCGATTCCGTGGCCAGGGTGGTGGACCTCGTTCGGCCCGATTTGCGTGTGGCCAGGGAGCTGAAGGAGAGCCTGAGGAAGTTGTAGCTCGGAGGATGGACCGGGGACACCCAGCCAGTACCGTGGGCAAATCCGGCAGCAGTTCCCACAGAGCTGATCCCCCTGCCGCCCATGCGAAGCCGGGCGCGTCGACGTCCACGTTCGCATGGAAATCCCGGCACCGCTGCCGAGCGGGAACGCGGCGCGTTCCTAGTCCGCGGCCAGCGCGGACAGGATGTCGAGGCGAGCCGCCCGCACAGCCGGGGTCAGCGCCGCGAGGACGCCGGCGATCACGGAAGCCGCCGCCAGTTCCGCAAGGGTGATCCAGGGCACTGACAGGATGGTCTGACCCTCACCCGCCATTCGATGGAGGGCGATCCCCCAGGCGATGCCGAGCGACAGTCCCGACAGAGCCCCCAAGGCAGTGATCACGACCGACTCCAGGCGGACCATGCGGCGGACTTCGCGGCGTGAGGCGCCGACCGCGCGCAGCATGCCGATCTCGCGCGTCCGTTCCCCGACCGACATGGCCATCGTGTTGGCCACGCCCAGCACCGCGATGACGACCGCGAGGGCCAGGAGCCCGTACGCCATCGAGAGCATCCGGCCGGCGCTGTTCCGGACGGATGCCTTGTAGGCCGCCCGGTCCTGCACGGCCAGCTGCGGATACCCGGCCAGCGCCGTGGTGAGCGCCTTCCCGACCGCTGTCGGGTCCGCGCCGCGGGCCGCGAAGGCGAACAGGGTGGTGTCGGAGGCGGTGGGAGCCAGGGTGGACAGGACGTCGAATCCGACACTGGGCGCGAGTCGTACCCGGCCCATCGACATGCCGGGCGGTTCTTGGCGTTGAAGGGCGCCGATCGTCAGGGTCACCGGGGGGCTGCCCGGTCCGGCGAGGGTGACGTGGTCGCCGATGCCGACGCCGAGTCGCTCGGCCATGGCGTCCACGAGGACGATCTGGCCGTGGGCGAGCGCGGCCTGCGGGTCGCCCGCTGTGTAGGTCTCGTGCATCGCGGTGGGGAAGCCGGGCTCGTCGCCGTAGACGGTGGTGGACAGCGTGGTCGCTCCCGCGGTGAGCGTGGCCCTGGTGATCCGTTCCCTGACGACCTCGCCGATTCCCGGTACGCGCCGCGCCGCCCCGGCGGCCTCGGGCCCGAACTGCGCCTGCGAGTGCTGTCCGCTGATGATGAAGTCCGCGCCGAGCATCCGGTCGGTGCGAGCCGCCATGGAGTCCGAGGCGGAGGCCGCCGAGACGGCCATCGCCGTTGCCACGCAGATGCCGATCATCAGCGCGGCCGAGGTGGCGGCAGTGCGGCGCGGGTTGCGCAGCGTGTTCCCGGCGGCGATCGCGCCGATCGGCCCGAAGAGCCGCGGGACGGCGGCCGTCAGGACCGGGACGACGCCGCGGACAAGAGCGGGCCCGAGCGGGAAGAAGGCGATCAGGGTCAGGATCATGCCCGGCGCCGTCGCGGCATGGCCCGCGATCAGCAGACCGGCCCCGGCCAGCAGCAGCGCCGCGCCGGTCAGGCTGCGGCCCCGGCCGGGCCGGGTGCTCGGCGCGGCCGCATCGCGGAGAGCGGCCATCGGCGGGATGCGTCCCGCGCGCCGCGCCGGGATCACTCCGGCGGCCAGCGTGGCCACGGTGCCGACGGCGTAGCCGACCAGCACGGCGTCGGGCCCGACGACCAGCGAGGTCGAGCCCAGGTCGAGGCCGAAGGAGGCCATCGCCGCGTGCAGCCCGACGGCCAGCCCGATCCCGGCGCCGATGCCGAGGGTGGAGCCCAGGAGGCCGAGGACCAGGGCTTCGAGCAGGACGGACCGGTTCACCTGCCGGCGGCTCGCGCCGATCGCGCGCAGCAGGCCGAGCTCGCGGGTCCGGGCCCCGACCAGCATCGAGAACGTGTTGAAGATGAGGAGCACGCCGACCAGGACGGCCACCACCGCAAAGCCCGTCATCACCATGCCGAGGAAGTCAGTGGTCTGACCGGCCCCGTTGTCCGGGCTCACGGCGGTCGGATCCTTGGCCTGGACCTGGACCGCGCCGCCCAGGGCGGCCGCGAGGCCGCGACGGAGATCGGCGGGCGTCACACCGGCGGCGGCGTCCACCCGGATCGAGGTGGCCGCGCCGGGCTTGCCGAGCAGCCGCTGCTGGGCGGTGGCGGTGTCGACGTAGACGCGGGTGTTGCCCTGGCCGGCGGCCTTGAAGTCGGCGATGCCGGTGACCCTGGCCTCGAACGTGCCGGGGACGGCGACCACCCGGATCGTGTCCCCGATCCGCACGTGGGCGCGGTCCGCCGAGATGCGGTCGAGCACGGCCTCGTCAGGGCCCTGCGGTGCCCGGCCGCGGGCGAGCCGCACCGGCGACCGGTCGGAGTCGTACCAGTTGCCTGCCAGTACGGGGATGCTGCTCTTGGCGCCGAGGCCGGACATCCCGCCGGCCGCGTCGATCACCTTGTCCTGCGAGTCGGTCAGCGTCGCGGTGTCGACCGTGACGTCGGGGTACGCCGCCGCCACGCCCGGCACGGCGCGCACCTTCCCGACCAGGGTGTCGGCGTCCGGCAGCGTGCCGCCCTCGCCAACCGCGGCCCGCTGCACCGCGTCGCCGGCCTCGGCCGGCCCCGTGCCCGCCGGCAGCGGGGCAGTGACGGTGACGTCCGGGGCGCTCGCCGCCGCGGCGTCGTCCAAGGCCCCGTTGATCGTGCCGGTGAAGATCATCGTGCCGGTGACGAAGGCCACCGAGAGCACCACGGCAAGGCAGGACAGCGCGAGTCGTCCTGTGTGCGCGAAGATGCCGCGCAGCGCCACCTTCAGCATCAGCGGTGCCCCCCGCCTTGGCGCATCCGGTGCAGGACGGCCTCAGCGGTCGGGGACCGCAGCTCGCCGGCCACCCGGCCGTCGGCGAGGAAGACCACGCGGTCGGCGAAGGACGCGGCGGTCGGGTCGTGGGTCACCATGACGACGGTCTGTTCGAGCTCGTCCACGCTCCGGCGCAGCAGCCGCAGTACCTCGGTCCCGGCCTGGGAGTCCAGGTTCCCCGTGGGCTCGTCGGCGAACACGATCTCCGGCCGGCCCGCGAGGGCGCGAGCACAGGCGACCCGCTGCTGCTGCCCGCCGGACAGTTCCGAGGGCCGGTGGCGCAGCCGGTCCGCCAGGCCGAAGGTCACCAGGATCTCGTTGAGCCAGGCCCGGTCGGGCGTGCGGCCCGCGATCGCCATGGGCAGGGTGATGTTCTCCAGGGCGGTCAGGGCCGGGATGAGGTTGAACGACTGGAAGACGAAGCCGATCCGGTCGCGGCGCAGCTCGGTGAGCTCGCGCTCGCGCAGCGCGGTGAGCTCGATGTCGTCGATCCAGATCCGGCCGCCGTCCACCGAGTCCAGGCCCGCCAGACAGTGCATCAGGGTCGACTTGCCCGAGCCGGACGGGCCCATGATCGCGGTGAACGCGCCGCCCTCGATCTCGATGTCGACGGCGTCCAGAGCTGTGACCTTCGCGTCGCCCGTGCCGTGGATCTTGGTGATCTTCTCGCCGCGGGCGGCGGGCTCGGACACCGGAACCGGTGCCCGGCCGGAACCCGGTGCTTGATCCGGAGCGGGTGCTCGGTCGAGAGTCATGCGGATGCTCCATCCTTCGAGGATCGTCAGGTGCCGGATGGCTTTCCACGATGGCGGTCGCGGCCGGTCCGCCGGATCAGGCCGCGGCACGGAGTCGGTGTCCGGGCCCCGGGCCCGGACACCGTGTGCACACCTGGTCCGAGGTACAGGTCCGAAGATGCGACCGCAGACGGATGACGCGCCCACGCGCCCGCGAATAGCGTCAGGGCGTGCTTCGGCCCCCGCTCACCAAACGGCTGACCCGCGTCCAACTCGTCGGGCTGGACGTGGCGGTCGGCATGGCGCTCCTGCTGTGGGGGCGTCCCACCGACGCCCAGCTCGCCACCGCCGGACTCTCGCTCCCGGGCTGGTACGCGCTGTTGACCTTGCTGGCCTGCGCGGTGGCGGCCAGACGGCTGTGGCCCCGGCCGGCCCTCGGGGTGTCGCTGGCCACGTACGCCACGATGGCGGCCTACGGGTTCGTCAAGTTCCCGTCGCTGGCGGTCGCGTTGTGCCTCTACCAGTTCGCGCTCTCGCAGCCGCGGTCCCGGGCCGTGGCCGGCCTGGTGCTCACCGAGGCCGTCGTCGGCGTCGGCATGGCGATGGGCGGCAGCTCGGTGACCTTCGACAACGTGTGGGCCGCGATGTGGTTGGGACAGAGCGCGCCGATCGTGGCCTTCTGGGCGGCCGGCATGATGATCAGGTCGCAGCGCGCCTACGACGCCGGGCTGCGGTCCCAGGCGGAACGTCAGGCGCAGGCCCGCGTCGAGGAGGCGCAGCGCACGGTCATCGAGGAACGTCTGCGCATCGCCCGCGAGCTGCACGACGTGATGGCCCACAGCATGGGCGTGATAGCCGTGCAGGCCGGCGTCGGCCGCCACGTCATCACCGGACACCCTGACGAGGCCGCCAAGGCGCTGACCGCGATCGAGACGGTCAGCCGCACGGCGCTGCGCGAGATGCGGGCCCTGCTCGACGTGCTGCGGGAGGAGTCACCCGCCGACGACCCGGCGGCCGCCTCGGACCTGGCGAAACCCGGCCTGAGCGACCTCCCCTTCCTGATCGAGCAGACCGGCCGGACCGGGCTCCAGGTCGAGCTGCGGATCAGGGGCACCGCCCGGCAGCTCCCGCCGTCGATCGACCTGGCCGGCTACCGGATAGTCCAGGAGGCCCTGACCAACTCCGTCAAGCACGCTGCGACCGCCCGCGCCCGGGCCCAGGTCAGCTACCACCCGGACGGCATCGAGATCGAGGTGACCGACGAGGGCCGCGGCCGCTCCGGTCTGCCCGGCCGCCCCGGCCCCGCCGTCGCGCCCGACAGCCCTGGCGGCCATGGCAGCCCTGTCAGCCCTGGCGGTCATGTCGGTCACGGCCTGATCGGCATGCGAGAACGGGTCGCGCTCTCCGGCGGCGACTTCGCCGCCGGCCACCTCCCGCTCGGCGGCTTCCGCGTCTGGGCCCGGTTCCCCACCGGGGAATCGGCGTGAGCGGGGACGTGAGCGGGGACGTGCGGGTAGTGATCTGCGACGACCAGGCCCTCGTCCGCGCCGGCTTCCGGGTGCTCGTCGACACCACGCCGGGCCTCACGGTGGTCGGCGAGGCCGGCGACGGAGCCGAGGCGGTCGAGGTCATCCGACGGGAACGGCCCGACGTCGCCCTGATGGACATCCAGATGCCCGGGATGGACGGGATCGAGGCCACCCGGCGACTGCTCGGCGGCGAGGACCCGCCACCGGTGCGGATACTGATCCTCACCACCTTCGACCTCGACCGCTACGTGTTCACCGCGCTCCACGCGGGCGCCAGCGGCTTCCTGCTGAAGGACACCCCACCGGAAGACCTCCTCTCGGCCATCGGCGTCATCGCCGACGGCGAGGCTCTGCTCTCCCCCCGCGTGACCCGGAAACTGGTGGCCGAGTTCACCAGGCGCCCCCAGGTGGCGGTCGGAGCGAACCGCCGCCTCGACGAGATCACCGACCGGGAGCGCGAGGTCCTCGTCCTGATCGCGAACGGCATGTCCAACACGGAGATCGCCGACGGACTGCACCTGTCGCACTCCACCATCAAGTTCCACGTCAGCAGACTCCTCGCCAAGCTCGGCGCCCGGGACCGAGCCCAGCTCGTCATCGCCGCCTACGAGAGCGGCCTCATGAACCACCAGTGAATCAGCCCTCTCGCTTCCGCCGTGGCCGCTCGGCATTCGCCACCCAGTGGGGCGTGGTTCCCAGCCGGTCCCGCACTCGTGTTCCACTCGCGGGCCGGCAGGAACCCGTCTGGTGGCCAGGCTCACGCCAAGATCTTCATCGTTCCGGGAGATCTGGCCGCACCACCGCAGCCGTCGGATCCCGGGCGACCGACTCGGAGCCGACGGTGTCGCGAAACGGGGGGCACCGTGCCCTACCGCACGCCGCCGCCCGCGTGGAGGGCGCCGTTCTCGATGTCGTCGACGTGGACAATGGCGTCCGGAATGTCCTTGAAGTGCATGAGGGCCCTGACGGAGACCCGGTAGCTGCGGCCCGCCCTCGCCACCGGAAAGGGGAACTGGCCCGCTCTGATGAGTCGGTGGGTGGCGGATTCAGCAATCCCCATCACGCCTGCGGCTTCTTCGAGGATGTGGATTCGCCATGGAGCCCTCGGCGTGGCAGGGCCAGGTCCGTGAGGTGATGCCCGCCGTCGCGCGGCGGCGTTGCGGCAGCCACCGGCCGGACGGGCCGGGGCGCGGGCAGGTCACTCACGGCCGCCCGGCGGTGCGGTCCTGACGACGGCCAGGGACGCCACCGCGGCCGCGAAGCCGAGCAGTGCGCCGGCCGCGACGTCGCCCGGGTAGTGCACGCCGGTGTGGACCCGGGAGTAGCCGACGGCGGCCGCCAGCGCGCCCAGCGGCACCGCCAGCGGCGGCAGCAGCACGCCGACCGCGGTGGCGAAGGCCGTCGCCGAGGCCGTGTGCCCGGACGGGAAGGAGGCCGACTCCGGCATCGGCACCTGCCGGCCGACGATCACCCTGGCGCGCTCCCGGTCGGGCCGGGGGCGGCGGACCAGCTGCTTGCCGACCAGGTTCGCCGCCACCGAGGCCAGCGCCACCGCACCGACTCCGGCCGCCGCCGCCTGCCGGGGGCGGCCGGGGCGCAGGGCGAGCAGCGCGGCGACGGTCAGCGAGATCTTCGAGCGGTCGGCGGCCCGCGAGAGCCGGCGCAGCGCGGAGTCCAGGGCCGGGGTCGGGGTGGCGGCGACGGCCCCGTAGACGGCGCCGTCGACCGCCCTGAGGTCGTCGAGCACGGCCCCGACGGCGGACGGGGAGGAGGCTGAGGGGTCAGTCACGGCTCTGCTCCCTGGAGGTCCGGTCGGAGCCGCGGTCGGCGCGGCCGAAGGCCAGGGCGGCCAGCCGCCGCCAGTTCACCGTCGGTACGGGGGCGGGCAGGCCCGGGCGGTCGCGCGGCACCAGGACCCGCAGGGCTCGCGGGTGCAGGGTGCACACGACCGGTACGGGCATCCGCAGCGCGTCGCCGTCGACCGCCACCGGAAGCTCGCCCGCGCCGGCGCCCCCGCCCTCGCCCCCGGCAGCCGTCACCTCCACCCGCTGGGCGGTCAGCGCTCGCAGCCCGGTGGACCGGGTGCCGCGCAGGACCACGTCCGCGGCCTCGGCCACGCCGTCCACCCGGATGCCCAGCACGCCGAGTTCGCCGCCGTCGAGCTGGGGGCGGCGATCGCCGAGGCCGAGGCCCTCGGTCGAGCCGTACGGGTTGTTGCTGACCAGCAGCGCCTGCCGGTCGGTGAGCACGGTGGCGTCGGCCCGGGCGTCGACGCGCTGCACACCCTCGCCGGCCAGCAGCTCGGGCAGCAGCGCCAGGACCGTTCCGACCTTGTCCTCCCGGTACCCGGGGCTCTGCACGATGTCGGCGTACACCCCGAAGGAGACGGTGTTGACGAAGGCCCGGCCCGAGACCTCGCCGAGGTCGACCCGCAGTTCCTCGCCGCCGGTCAGCGCGGCCAGGGTGCGGGACGGGTCGGCGCGGTCGAGGCCGAGGTCCAGGGCGAAGTGGTTGCGGGTACCGGCGGGGACCACCAGGAACGGCAGGTCGTGCTCGGCGGCGACGGCCGCGACCGGCGCCAGGCTGCCGTCGCCGCCCGCCACGCCGAGCAGGTCCGCTCCCTCGGCCACGGCCGTACGGGCCAGCGCGGCGACATCGGTACGAGCGGAGTGGTCGAGCAGGACCACCCGGGCGCCGTGTTCCTCCGCCCGCTCGACCAGCCCGAAGCGGCCGACCTTCCCGCCGCCGGACCTCGGGTTCATGAACAGGACCGGCCGCTGCGGCCCGGGCGCGGCGACCGCCCGCATCGGTGGTTCCGGGTCGGCTCTGCGCAGCGCGGCGCGGGCGAGGACCAGCGCGGCTCCCCAGCACAGGACGATGACCAGGGCCGTCAGCCACAGCCGGTGGTGGGCGAAGAGCACCAGCACCGCGACCGGCGCCGCGACCGCGACGAGCAGCCCGAACACCCGGACCGCGCCCCGGTAGGCCAGGAACCACCAGACGCCGGCGGCCCAGACGACCAGCCCGAGCACGCCCGCCGCGACCACCAGCAGCCCGCCCTCCCCCAGCGCGAACAGCAGCATCCCCACGGCCCCCAGCGCCGCCAGCAGAGCGCCGCGCGCGAGCAGCCGCGCGTCGGCTCCCCCGCCGGATCCCTCGTCGGCTCCTCCGCCGGTGCCCGCCGTTCGTGTCCCGTCGATCTCGTCCTCCCGCGCCGCGGCGTCGGGGCCCGGTCGGGCCCGGTCGTTGCCAGCAGCCTGCGCACTCCCGCCCCCGGAGGCACCCTGGCGGGGTCGTCCGGGTGACGGGAGCGGCGGGCGAAAAGCGCTTGCCGGGGCGGGTTGGTTCACCGGCTCCAGACCGTTCGGGCACTCCGGCTGTCCGGACCTGAAGACCTTGTACGCCGCGCGGGCCGGGGTGCCGTTCGCCGGGATCGGCAAGCGGTCGATTCCCTCGGAACTGCTGCCCGGCCTGCCGCACACCCACCACGCCCTCGACGACGCCAGGGAGCAGGCGGAGCTGTTCGCGAACCTCTGGGAGTGGGGCGGTCCCGGCGAGGGCGGGTCCGGCAAGTGAGCGCGGGTCTAGCGGGTGACGTCGGGGGTGAGGGCCAGGACGGCGAGGTCGTCGGCGAGCAGGCCGGCGTACCGGTGGACGTCCTGGGCGAGGAAGGAGACCACCCGGTCCGGGGCGGTGGTGCCGAGGGCGGCGAGCCGGGGTGCCAGCGGGTAGAAGGCGCCGGTGGAGTCGCGGGCCTCGCTGACGCCGTCGGTGTAGAGCAGCACGGTGTGGCCCGGGGGCAGCGCGGCGGCGATCGCCTTGCTGCGCTCGCCGGCCGGGCCGAGGTGGCCGAGGCCCAGCGGGAGCTCGTCGGCGCAGGGCACCGGGGCTATGCCCCCGCCGCCGAGCAGCAGCGGGGTGGTGTGGCCGCGGTTGACGATCTCCACGCAGTCCGAGCCGGGACGGTACTGGAGCAGGACGGCGGTGACGAACAGCTCGTCGTCGCCGCGGTCGGCCGCGTCGCGCAGCACCGCGCGGTCCAGCTGGTCGGCGAGTTCGACCAGCCCGGGGGTGTCGTACGCGGTCGCCCGGAACGCGCCGAGGACGTCGGCGACGGTGCGGACCGCGCCCAGGCCCTTGCCCCGGACGTCGCCGAGCAGCACCCGCACGCCGAAGCGGGTGTCGCACACCTCGTACAGGTCGCCGCCGACCAGGACCTCGGCCTGGGCGGGGCGGTAGAGGCCGGCCACCCGCAGCCCGCCGGCCCGCTCGGGCACCGGCCGCAGCACGGTGCGTTGCAGGGTCTCGGCGACCGTACGGGCCTGGAGCAGGTTCCGGTTCTGCCGGGTGCGCTGCCAGGACAGCGCGGTGCCCATGACGCCGGAGAGCAGGGTGGCGATGTAGACCCAGACGTGGTGCTGCTCGTCGACGTGGCCCGCGCGCAGCGCCAGGACGAGCTGGAGCGCCAGCGAGCCGGCCGTGGTGACGGCGGTCAGCGCCGGGCCGTAGCTGAACGCGGCCACCACGGGCAGCGCGGTCAGCAGGAAGCCGGCCGCGACGGCGTCGGGGACGACGGCCTCGGCGATCAGGTCCAGCACCAGCAGGAGCACCGGCAGCCAGGGCACCCACCGCGGCGCCTTGGGCTCCAGCGCCGCGGGGCGCGGCGGGCGGGGTGCTGTGGGCACGGGGGACCTCCTGGCAGGCGGCCGTTCCGGGTGATCGGTCCGGATTGGCCGGTTTCATCCCCCATGTTCTCCTACGGGTGGCAGGACCACGAATGGCCGAACGTCCCGGTCCTCGGGGCCGGAGGGGCCGAATCCGGCCCGGAAGCCGCTGGTCAGCGGACGGTCAGCGGACGGTCAGCGGACGGTCACCGGCAGGGTCTCGTAGCCGCGCAGCACCAGGCGGTCACGCCGGGTGGGGACGCCGCCGGGGGCGAGCCCGGCGAAGCGGTCCAGCAGCGCGGGCACCGCGACCTCGGCCTCCAGCCGGGCCAGCTGGGAGCCCAGGCAGAAGTGTGTGCCGCCGCCGAAGCTCAGCGGCTGGCTGTCGGTGCGGGTCGGGTCGAACACCTCGGGGCGCTCGTACCGGGCCGGGTCGTGGTTGGCCGCGCCGATCAGCAGGGTCACCTCGTCGCCGGACAGGACGGGCACGCCCTCGACGGACAGGCCCTCCTCCAGCGCGACCCGCCCGGTGGCCTGGACCGGGGAGTCGAAGCGCAGCACCTCGTCGGTGAACCCGGCCGGGGTGATCGCGCCACTGCACAGCCCGGCGGCCGCCTCGGGGTGGCGAAACAGCAGGGCCAGGCCGTTGCCGAGCAGGTTGGTGGTGGTCTCGAAGCCGGCCACCAGCAGCAGCACCAGGTTGGCCAGCAGCTCCCGGGCGGAGAGCCGCTCGTCGTCCGCGGCGGCGATCCGGGCCAGGTCGGTCACCAGGTCGTCCTGCGGCCTGGCCAGGCGCTCGGCGGCCAGGCCGGTGAAGTACCCGGCCAGCTCGTCGGCGGCCGCGTCGGCGACGGCCAGCTCGTCCGGGTCCTGGATGATCTCCAGCGCCACCGTCAGGTCGGAGGCGAGGTCGCGGAAGCGGTAGCGGTCCCGCTCGGGGACGCCGAGCAGCTCGCAGATCACCCCGACCGGCAGCCTGAAGGCGAAGGCGTCCATGAAGTCCACCGGAGAGCCGTCGGCGCCCTGCTCGGCCATCCCGTCCAGCAGCCGGCCGACCGCCGCCTCCACCGCCGGACGCAGCGCGGCGACCCGGCGGGCGGTGAACACCGAGGCGATCAGCGAGCGGACCCTGGGCTGGTCGGGGGCGTTGCGCTGGAGGATCGAGCGGCCGAACAGGGCCAGCGAGGAGTGCGCGGCGTACTCGGGGGCCAGACCGGACATCATCTCGGCGGTCGCGACGCCGAAGGCGGGCGTGCGCAGCACCTTGTTGACCGCCGCGTAGCCGGTCGCCACGAACATGCCCTCCCCGGCGGGGACCACCGGGCCCAGCTCGCGGGCCCTGGCGTACAGCGGGTACGGATCGGTCCTGACGTCCGTGGTCATCAGCTGTTCGATGATCGCCGCGCCGTCCATGCGGTGCTCCCCTCCCGAGACACGCTTCCTGTGCGGTCAACCACCGGCGGGCACAACGGAGTTCCCGTACGGACGGAATCGCGCGGCGCGGCGGGTCCGGAGGCGGGCCCGGCCGGCTCGGTAGGGTGGCCGGCATGGAGATCTGGATCAACCCTCGGTGCGGCAAGTGCAGGGCCGCGCTCGGCGCGCTGAACGACGCCGGGGTCGAGTACACCGTGCGGCGTTACCTGGAGGAGCCGCCGACCGCGGCCGAGCTGGCGAAGGTGCTGGAGCGGCTGGGCCTGGAGCCCTGGGACATCACCCGCATCGACGAGCAGGCCGCGAAGGACCTGGAGATGAAGGACTGGCCCCGGGAGGCCGGCGAGCGGGACCGCTGGATCGCGGCGATGGCCGAGCACCCGATCCTGATCCAGCGCCCGATCATCACCGCGGACGACGGGCACGCCATCGTGGCCCGCACTCCCGACGCCCTCAAGTCCGTTCTGCCGTAGGGCGGTTGCTCCGCACCCGGCCGGTCAGTGGAGCTGGATCCTCTCCACCGGCCGGCCCGGGTGCCAGTTGTGGACGATCAGGTGGTCGCCCTCCAGGGCGGTGTGCACCACCTGGTCGAGCTCCAGCCGGAAGGCGTGGAACGGGGTGGGCGGCGGCTCGGGCAGATCGGCGGCGAACGCGGCGAGTTCGGTCTCGTCGGTGATCTCCACCGCCCGGCCGGAGACCTTCGAGTCCCCGCCGGCCATGGTCTCGTCCCCGGGGTGCGCGTGCAGGGCGTAGCGGGCGTCGCGCTGGAGGTCACGCGCCTTGACCGCGCCGTACATCGACCCGATCCACAGGTCGGCGCCGACGAAGTCGACCTCCGTCCCGCTCACCCGGGGCGCACCGTCCTTGCGCAGCGTCGCCAGGACGTGGTGCTTGTTCGCCTCGAACCGGGCCCGGACCAGGGGCGCCAGCTCGGGGGCCTGCTGTTCGAAATCCTGCCAGGTAGCCATGCCGCCAGTCTGGCACCCGGTACTGACAACCGCCGGGCGCGGACGACCGGACGGGCGGGACGGCCGTGGCCGCGACCCACAACCGGACGGACAGCCGCGGCAGGACCGGACAGCCGCAGCCGGGCCGTTGTCGGCGGCCGGTGCCACACTGGCGGGGTGACCACCACGACCACGTACATCGCCTTCCTGCGGGCCGTCAACGTCGGCGGCCGGACGGTGAGGATGGAGCGGCTGCGGGCACTCTTCGCCGAACTCGGGCTGGAGAACGTCCGCTCCTACATCCAGACCGGCAACGTCTTCTTCACCACCGACGAGCCCGACCGCGCGGCCCTGACCCGGCGGATCGAGGAGCACCTGGAGAAGTCGCTCGGGTACCCGGTGCCGGCGCTGCTGCGCACCCTGGACGAGGTGGCCGGCCTGCTCGCCGCCGAACCGTTCCGCGGCGTCGAGGTGACGCCGGACGTCCGGCTGGTCGTCGCCTTCCTGTCCGAGCCGCTGCCTGCCGAACTCACCCTCCCCCACCGCTCGCCGAAGGGCGACGTCGAGGTGGTCGGCGCCGACCCCGGGGCAGCGTACGTCGTGGTCCACCTCCAGGACGGCAAGTGGGTCACCAAGGAGATGTTCGGCAAGGCCTACCGGGGCGCGGTCACCTCCCGGTTCCTGCACACCACGGAGAAGATCCTGGCCGCCGCCCGCAAGGCCTGACGGCCCGTACGGCAGCCCGGGGCGGGCGAGGGCGACCGGCCGGGACGCGCGGAACCGGCCACCGGGACGGGGCGTCTGGACTGCCGTGACGTACGAATCCCGCGCCCGCGCACGGCGTGATCTGGACAGCCGGAGTCGGCCGCGCCGACAATTTGGCCATGACGCCTCCTGAGCTCCCCACCGGCGCGGCCCGGCCAGCCGGCGCGGTCCGGCCCTCCGACGCCGAACGGGACCAGGCGCTCGGGATGCTCCGGGACGGCGCGGGCAGCGGGCGGCTCTCGCACGACACCTTCCTCGGCCGGATGGACGTCGTCCTGCACGCCACCAGCCGCGGCGAGTTGGACGCGGCGGTGGCCGGGCTGCCGACCGGCGGGCCGGTCGAGCGCTTCGTGCTGCGCACGGTCGGCCGGGTCTCCGCCTTCGGCGACCGGCTGGGCCGGGCCTGGCGCACCGAGCGGCTGCCGGGGCTGAACCTGCCGCAGGCCGGGGCCGGGAGCGGGCAGCTGACGATCGGCCGGCTCCCCGGCTCCGGACTGCGGCTGCACGACGCCTCGGTGTCCCGGCACCACGCCGAACTGCGGCACGAGGCGGGCGGCTGGATGCTGTACGACCTCGGCTCGACCAACGGGACGCACGTGAACGGGCGCCGGATAGCGGGCGGCGTCCGGGTCCAGCCGGGCGACCAGGTGCGGTTCGGCAACCTGGAGTTCCGGCTCGCCGCGTTCTGACCCGGCCGCCGCCCGCCGCGCGGGCCCCTTCGGGCGCCCACGCACCCCCGGTCAGTGCGGGAACTGCCGGGGCATCCGCTGCCGGGGCAGCTCGTCCTGGAACTCCGCGATGCCGGTGGCGATCTGACGGGTCACCACGGTGTGCTCAAGCCGGTCCAGGTACCGGTTCTCGGCGGCGAGCGCCCCGACCGTGACGCCGAAGTAGAGCGTCATCAGGGGATTGATGAAGAGCTGCTCGTCCTTCGTCCGCTCGGTGAACCGGACGTCGCCGAACTCGCCGCGCAGTGCCGCCGCCACCGAGCCGTTGACGATACTGGGGTGCTCGGGGAACGCGGCCCTGGCATGCTCGACGGCGTCCAGGTAGAGCATGCCCTCCCGGCTGTCGCGCGGGATGGAGAAGGCGCCGAGGTAGCCGCCGGCCCGGTCGATCGCGGCGAGGTTCTCCAGCACCAGGGAGTGGTTGACGCCGTGGTGGGCGTCGATGCCGAAGCCCAGGCAGGCGACCAGCCGCTCGGGCACCTCGGCCAGGCCGGCCACCGCGGCCAGGCTCGCCATGTCCTCCTCGGGGGTGCCGAGTCCGGCCTCGTCGCCGCGCATCAGGATGTCGGTGCCGCCGTCCACCAGCAGGATCGCGTCCACGCCCAGACGGGCGACCAGTGCGCGGTAGGCCTCGCGCAGCGGCTGCACGCCGACCGAGGGGAAGGCCCAGACGGTGTCGGGCATCCCGTGCCGGTGCAGCCAGCGGGCCAGGGTGCGCTCGGGGAAGTAGCCCTCGGGGGCGGCGGTGTCCGGTTCGATCCGGGCCACGTCGGGGTCCGCCCAGACGTCGAGGGGCAGGCCGTAGAGGTGGGTGAAGGAGAGGTTCGCCAGGTGCACCTCCTTGCCCGCGGCCCGCAGGGCGAGGGCGATCGGCAGCCCGGCGTACACGTCGAAGCCGCCGCCGGCACCGGCGACGAGGATCCGCTCGGCAGCCAGCAGCCGGGTGATCAGTGGCGGTTGCAGCAGAGAAGTCACCGGCGGACGGTAGCACCGGGAAGCCCGGCCCCGGCCCTGGGCCCCGACCCAGGGCTCCGGCTCACGGCTCCGGCTCACGGCTCCGGCTCACGGAGGGCAGTGTCAGTGGCGGGTGCGAGGATGCGGGCATGACCGAGGAGACGGCTCTGACCCCCGACGTGCTGCGCGAAGCCCAGGAGCAGGCCCGCGAGTTGATCCGGTGCGGTTTCCAGGAGCCGGACGAGATAGCCGAGTCCCTGGTCGAGGTCCTCGACGACCAGGGGCTCACCGAGGAGGAGGCGGAGCGGATCGTCGCTCCGCTGTGGACCGAGCGGCTGGCCGAGCAGGCGGCCTGGCCGGAGACCACCGACGTGGACAGGCTGGCGGACGCCTTCGACGCGCTGGAGGACGAGGGCATCGTCGCGGCGATGGACTTCACCTGCTGCACGAGCTGCGGCTACGCGGAGATCGGCGGCGAGGCCGGGGAGGACTCGACCGGCTTCGTCTTCTTCCACCAGCAGGACACCGAGGCGGCCGCCGCCGGGCGGGGGTTGATGCTGCGCTACGGCGGGTTCCGGACCGGGGAGGAGACGGCCGAGGTCTCCGAGCGGCGGACGGTGGAGGTCGGGCGGGCCGTGGTCGCCGCGCTGGCGGCGGTGGGGCTCCCGGCGGAGTGGGACGGTTCGCCGCACACGGCGATCCGGGTCGCCCCGCTGGAGTGGCTCAACCGCCTGCCGGAGTAGGCGCCGGGGAGCGCTTCGCCGGTGCCTGGACGACTCGTCGGTACCCGGACACCTTGCCGGTACCGGGCCGCCTCGTCGGCGCCGCGGCACGCATCGGCCGGTGACACGGCGTGTTTCGGTCAGTGGCGCGGAACGCCGGCGTCAGTGCCGGGAGACGTTCCACCGGTGCCGGGGAACGTTGCGCGGGCGCTCCGGCAGTCAGTCCCGCTCGACGTGCACTTCGGCGTAGTGGTCGCCCTTGTCCGCCTTGCGCAGGGTGACCTTGACGTTGCCCACGGAGGTCTGCGAGTCCTTGGTGACGGTCTTCCTGTCCTCGCCGATGGCCACCTCGGCCGAGGTGTCCGTGATGTGGCTCATGGTCAGCTTCATCGGGTTGTCGCCGCCGAAGATCTTGACGGTCTTGGAGGCGTCGGCGCCGTCGGTCTTGATGCCGACGGTGCACTTGTGGTCGTCCAGGCAGAGCGCCACGCCGCCCTCGCAGGCGGTCAGTCCGGCACCGAGCACCAGGACGGCGCCGGCGGCGAGAAGCGCCGGTCCGCGCCGGAAGCGGGTCCGCAGGCGGGTGCGGTGCGGGTTGGGGGTCCTGCTCGCTGTGGTCATGCCGTCGACGGTAGTGGGGTGCGTCCGGCCCGCCATCAGCCGTCGGCCTGACGCCTTCCCTGGTACGGCCCGAAGCCGCCGGGGCCGCCCGACCCCGAGAGCGATGGGTCGAATCCCCTAGGGGGCATGGGGAGTTGAGCGATCGACCGGCACGCCGAGGAAAGTCCGGCAGCTGCCGGAGACTTGTCCGCCCGACTCATGCCACGCGCGTAGACCAACGGGCCGTGAAAGCGCCCCGACGTCAGTCGGCGACGCTCCCCAGACCGTCGAAGCCACGGCCGGCCCGGCCGGCCTGAGCGTCCGCCGGCCCCCACAGCGGCGCGGTGCAGCGCTGGTAGGTCGCGTGCCAGTGCGGCCAGTTGCGGGCCACGTCGTCGTCGCACTCGGCCAGCAGCCGCTCGACCAGCGCGGGCTCCACGCCCTCCAGCAGCCAGGCCAGCGCGTCCGCCATGCCGGGGCCGTCGGCCAGCCGCAGCAGGTCCAGCAGCTCGCCCAGCCCGCCGAGCCGGGAGCCCTCGGCGACGACCCGCTCCATCCGGGGCAGCAACTGCCGCTCCTCGATCCGCAGGTGGGTCTCCAGCCGGGCCGACAGGTCCTCCACCGCGTACGCCACCGGCCAGGCGCTGCCGGCGTCCCGGCTGGCGATCCGCACCAGGGTGGTGACCCGGGTGAAGGAGTGGTCCAGGTTGTGGTGGTCGTCCTCCAGCCAGTTGAGCAGCAGCCTCAGCTCGGGGGCGAAGCGGCGCACGATCGGCCAGAGCCTGGTGTCCTGCTGCTCGTGGTGGCAGGTGAGCATCGCGGTCATGAAGTTCCAGTGCCGCAGCAGCGCCTCGCCCTTGTCGTCCTCGTCGGGCTGGAGCAGCCGCAGCGCGTTGGGCAGCCGGGCGAGGTCCCGCCGCAGCGCGGCGTACACCAGGCGCAGCCCGGAGAACCGCAGGGTGACCGGCTCGTCGTCCGGGGCCAGGCCGTAGGCGTCCGCGCCCAGGGAGTCGGCTCCGGAGTGGTCCTGGACGGGCACGGTGGGGGCGGGCTGGGGCACCAGGTGGATCGGCATGGCACTCTCTTCACGGCTTGGGGCACGGCGGGTGGCGGCGGCCGGTCGAGGACCGCCCCAGCCAAGGTGCTCGCAGTCGATCAGAAGCGAATCAATGTCCGATTGACGCGCAGGTCACGGCCCTGCGGACGGACGGCGGCGCGGCGCCGGAGGAACGTCGGAGGAACGCCGAGGGACACCCGAAGACGCCGAAGGAGCGCCCGGAGATCCCGAGGAGCCCCCGGAGCCCCCGGAAAACGAGACCGCCGGCACCGGGAGCGCGAACGCGCCTCCGGCACCGGCGGTACGGGTGCGGGCAGGGGCCTCAGTCGGCCGCCGGTCCCGCGAGGTGGGCGGTGAGCCACACCAGGGTGTCCGGGATCATCTTCTTGAAGTCCGAGGTCAGGTGCTTGCCGCCGGCCTGCTCGTGGTACTCGAGGCTCAGCGGCGGGACCGCCTTGCCCACCCAGGCCTTGACCAGCTTGGTCTCGTACGGGTTGGCGCCGCCCGCGGTGACCAGCATGCTCACGTCGGCCTTGCCCTGGGCGACCAGCGTCTCGGGGCTGTTGGCGGCCTTCTCCGCGTCGTGGCCCTTCCACAGCAGCGAGTCCGGGGCGAAGTAGCCGTCGATCGGCACCGCGGCCTTGTAGACCTGGGGGTACTGGAGGGCGAGCTTCGCGCTGCAGAAGCCGCCGGTGGAGGCGCCCATCACGCCCCAGCCGTCGCGGCCCTTCACGGTGCGGAAGTTGGCGCGGACGAAGTCCGGGATGTCCTCGGCCATCCAGGTGCCCATCTTGGGCTGGCCCGGGATGTCGGAGCAGTCCAGCGCGTTCTTCTCGTCGCTGGTGAAGTTCTGCACCGGCATCACCATGATGAACGGGTGGGCCTTGCCCTCCTTGACCAGCCGCTCGTTCTCCTCCTGGATCGGCAGCTGGTTGTCGGTCCAGGTGTTGTAGCCGTTGCTCTGGCCGCCCGCGAAGAGGGTGAGCACCGGGAAGCCGGTCTTGGCGAACTTGGGGTCGTTGTACTCGGGCGGCAGCCAGACCCAGACCTGGCCGGTGACGCCGGACTTGGCTCCGGTCACCTTGGTCATCAGGATCGGGCCGGCGCCGGTGTCCCTGGACTTGGTGAGGTTGGCCGCGGGCCCGGTCGGCATCAGCACCTTGCCGGTGGCGGCCGGGGGCGTACTGGCGGCCGCGGACGGGGTGGTGCCGGTGGCGCTCGGGCTGCCCGAGGAGCTGCCGGTCCCGGCCGCGGTGGCGTTCGCCTTGGCGCTGTCCCCCTTCTCTCCGCCGGAACTCCCGCAGGCCGCGAGCGAGGCGGCCAGGGCGAGCACGGCGGCACCGGACAGGACGGCACGGGAACGGGACGACTGCCTAAGCACGGTGAGGACTCTCCGACCGATGTCGCGCCCGGTCCGTCTGGCCGGGCGGCGGCCCCCCGGTGGGGCCGGACATGCCGGGGGCACGGCGCTGGTGCGTCCCCCGGGGTGCGGCGCGCCGCCCCTCGCGGGGGTGCGCCTTCCTGCGATCTTATGACGTGGGCCGGGGCGGGCCGGTTGCGCGGTGGCCACCGGAAATCCAATGTTTGTTCGCGATCAGGTAAAGGCCTCCACCACTCCCCCCGGACGGCGGGGGCCGATCGGCGGGGGCCACGGTCGGCACCCGGATCGGCGCCCGCCGCCCGGCCCTCCGGCTTCCGGGCGGTCCGGCCGGTGACGGCGGCCCGCGGATCCGGAACGATCGCTCCCGGGACAACCGGGAACAGCCATCGAGGAGGACGCCATGAACCAGCGGATCGCCGTCGTCACCGGAGCCGGGAGCGGCATCGGCCGGGCCGTGGCGGTCGAACTCGCCGCGGCCGGCTGGCGGACGGTGCTGGCCGGCCGACGGCCGGGACCGCTGCACGAGACCGCCCGGCTCTGCGCCGCCCCGGCCGACGCGGTGCCGACCGACGTCACCGACCCGGACGCGGTGGACGCGCTGTTCGCCGCGGCCGCCGGGCGCCACGGCCGGGTGGACCTGCTGTTCAACAACGCCGGCACCTTCGGCCCGGCCGTCCCGGTGGAGGAGCTGGCCGTCGAGGACTGGCGGGCCGTGGTCGACCTCAACCTGACCGGCGCCTTCCTCTGCGCCCGGGCCGCGTTCCGGCAGATGCGGGCACAGGAGCCGCAGGGCGGCCGGATCATCAACAACGGTTCGGTCTCGGCGCACGTCCCGCGCCCGCACTCGATCGCCTACACCGCGACCAAGCACGCCGTCACCGGCCTGACCAGGTCGCTGTCGCTGGACGGCCGCCCGTACCGGATCGCCTGCGGGCAGATCGACATCGGCAACGCGGCGACCGACATGACGGCGGCGATGAGCGCGGGCGTCCGGCAGGCGGACGGCCGGATCGCCCCCGAGCCGACCATGGACGTGGCCGACGTGGCGCGCACCGTGCGCCACATGGCCGGGCTGCCGCTGGAGGCCAACGTGCAGTTCGCCACCGTGATGGCGACGGCCATGCCGTACGTCGGCCGGGGGTAGCCGGCGGCCGCGCCACACACGGGGCCCCGGCCGGCACCTGTCGGCCGGGGCCCCCGCGAAGCGCCGGGGCTACGCCCGCCAGGTGTCGTTCAGCGTGACCGTCCCGCCCGAGGGCACCGTCGCCGTCCGGTTGGCGCCCGACTCCCAGGTCACCGCGCCGCTCGCGTCCTTGCGGACGTACTTGTACTGGAAGGACGTGCCGGCCGGCAGCGAGAGCGCCAGCGACCAGACCGGGTAGCCGGCCGGGGAGAGCGGCAGCGCCTTCGCCGGGTCCCAGCCGCCGAGCGCCGCGACGTCGCCGGCCACGAAGAGGTTCTGTCCGTACGAGGTGGCGGCGTTGACGTTGAACGAGGCTCCGGAGACGCTCGCGCCGCCCTGGACGTACAGCGCGACCGCGTCGCCCGCGCCCACCGTCGCGGTGAACTGCCCGTTGGCGCCGACCTGGTACGTCGGGCCGGTGCAGCCGCCGCCCGGCTGCGGGTCGCCGTGCTGGACGTCGCAGTAGGAGCCGGCCGGCAGCCCGGTCTGGAAGGCCCGGGTGATCGCGCCGCTCCCGCGGTTGATCGCGACGTAGCCCTTGTTGCCCCGGCCGAAGGCGATCGCGTCGGCGCCGTCGGACCACCAGTCGGTGACCCCGCTGCCCGCCACCGCGTTGCGGAAGCCGACCATGTTGGCGACCTGCCGCCAGGCGTGGGTGCAGTTCCACCCGTCCTGGTAGCAGGCCTTGACGGTGCCGCCGTTGGGCGGGCCGTCGTCCTTGTTGGTGAAGGCGTAGCCGGAGTACACGTTGGGGGCGCCGTACGGCGAGGCCAGCAGGAAGACGTTGGCCAGGGTGTAGGTGCTGCCGTAGGTGTAGTCGAGCGTGGAGCCGTTGCGCTCGGTGTCCCAGTTGTCGACGAAGCTGCGCGCCTGGCCGCTCGGCAGGTAGCCCCAGGAGGCACCCCAGCCGCTGAGGTCGGCGAGCTTGCCGGTGGTGAACACCCGCTTGAGGTCGGTGCCGACCCGGAACTCGTCCACGTCGCCGGTGCCGGTGTACTCGCCGGGCTGGACCGGCTCGCCGGCGCCGTAGATGGCCTCCTGGACCCAGTAGGCCCCGGGGTTGGCCATCGCGGCCTTGATCGCGGCGAGGTCTGCGGCGGCGATGTGCTTGGCGGCGTCGATCCGGTAGCCGTCGACGCCGAGCGAGGCGAGGTCGTCCAGGTAGTGCGCGATGGTGGTCCGGACGTACGCGCTGCCGGTGTCAAGGTCGGCGAGGTTCACCAGTTCGCAGTTCTGGACCTCGGACCGGTCCTGGTAGTTGCCGATCGCCCGCCGGCAGCCGTGGAAGTCCTGGTCCTGGTACGTGCCCGGGTAGGCGTACTTGGTGTACGCGGTGCCGCCGGTGCCGGTGCCGGAGCCCGCCGACATGTGGTTGACCACCGCGTCGGCGATCACCTTGACCCCGGCCGCGTGGCAGGTGGCGACCATGTTCTTGAAGGACGTGCGGTCGCCGAGCCGTCCGGCGATCCTGTAGCCGACCGGCTGGTAGGAGGTCCACCACTGCGGGCCCTGGATGTGCTCCTGCGGCGGGGAGACCTCGACGAAGCCGTAGCCCTTGGGGCCGAGGGTGGAGGTGCAGGCCTGGGCGACGGAGTCGAAGCGCCACTCGAAGAGGGTGGCGGTGACGTCCTTGCCGTTGTTCGCGGGTGGGGCGGCCTGGGCG
Source organism: Streptomyces sp. CBMA156 (assembly GCF_014596515.1). GTDB lineage: Bacteria > Actinomycetota > Actinomycetes > Streptomycetales > Streptomycetaceae > Kitasatospora. The sequence goes on along the minus strand of NZ_MSJQ01000262.1, from coordinate 11,262 downwards.
GCGGGGGCACCGAGGGAGGTGCCGAGCGAGAGCGCGAGCGCCGCCGAGGCGGCGAGCGCGCCGGCCGTACGGGCGGGCCGGCGGGTGGGGGTGGTCCGGCGGGTGGGGGCGATGGTGACCACGTCGTCTCCTGAGGGTGGCTGGGGTGGGGCAGCCGGAGGGCGAAGTGTGCAGGAATTTTCTGCAACTTGCCGGAAACTTGCAGCGCCGAACCTAGAGGCGCCCGCAGGAGCCGTCAAGACCTCGCTCACGCCCCGGGAGACACGTTCTCCGCGCCACGGTCCGCCGGACCGCACGACAAGGGCCCGGCAGCCGTGGCCGCCGGGCCCCTCACCTGTCCTGGTTCACCGGCCCGTCAGGAGCCGGCCCGGGCTCAGCCGGTCTGGATGGAGGTGTCGTCGATCACGAAGCTGGTCTGGAGCGAGGCGTCCTCGGTCCCGGCGAACTTCAGGGTGACCGTCTGGCCCGCGTAGGCCGACAGGTCGAAGGTCCGCTGCTGGTAGCCGGCCGCGGCGTCCACGTTGGAGTACGTCTTCAGCGCGGTGCCGTTCACCGTCACGGCCAGCTTGTCGTACGCCGTGCTGCCCGACTCCGCGGTGTCGATGTGCAGCCAGAAGCTCAGCGTCGCCTTGCAGCCCGCCGGGATGCTCACCGTCTGCGACAGCGAGTCCGAGTGCGTGGAGCCGTAGCCGTTCATCCACGCCTTCCACGAACCGCCGTGCGCCGCCTGCGAGGTGCTGTTGTCCACCACACCGCTGGAGGCCGTCCACGGCGAGGCCGTGCCCGACTCGAAGCCCGCGTTGCCCAGCAGCTGCGCCGGCGTGCAGCCGCCGCCACCGGTGGAGACGGTCCAGGTGAAGCTGGTCGTCCCGGTCTTGCCGGCCGAGTCCTTCGCCGTGACGGTCACGTTGTAGGTGCCCGCGGTGCTCGCGGCCCCGGTGATCACGCCGGTGGAGGCGTTGATCGACAGGCCGGTGGGCAGCCCGGTGGCCGTGTAGGACAGCGGGGCGGTGCCACCGGAGGCCTTGATCGCCAGGTTGACCGCGCCACCGACGGCGGTGGACTGGTTGCCCGGGCTGGTGACGGTGACGCCGCCCGGGTTGGGCGCGGTGCCGACGTTGACGCCCGCCCAGGCGGTGCCGACGGCGGCCAGCTCGGCGCTGCCGGCGCCGTACAGGTCGGTGGCCGCCTTCTCCGTCGCGGTGCGCGCCGCGGCGTAGTTGGTGTTGGAGGTCATGTAGGTGGTCAGCGCGCGGTACCAGATCGCCGCCGCCTTGTCCCGGCCGATGCCGGTGACCGCGATGTTGCCCTGGGTCGGCGAGTCGTAGCTGACGCCGTTGATCACCTTCGCGCCGCTGCCCTCGGACAGCAGGTAGAAGAAGTGGTTGGCGACGCCGGACGAGTAGTGGACGTCCTTGTTGCCGACGGTGGAGGACCAGTAGTCGGCCGAGGCCCCGTCCTTGGACGGCTTGTCCATGTAGCGCAACGGGGTGCCGTTCCCGTTGATGTCGATCAACTCGCCGATCAGGTAGTCGGGGTTGTCGGTCGGGATGTTGGCGGAGAACTCGACCATGGTGCCGAAGATGTCCGAGGTGGCCTCGTTGAGGCCGCCGGACTCACCGGAGTAGGTCAGGTTGGCGGTGGCCGAGGTGACGCCGTGGCTCATCTCGTGGCCCGCGACGTCCAGTTCGGTGAGCGGCGCGGTGTTGTTGGAGCCGTCGCCGTACGTCATGCAGAAGCAGGAGTCGTCCCAGAACGCGTTCACGTAGTTGTTGCCGTAGTGGACGCGGCTGTAGGCGCCGACCCCGTCGTTGCGGATGCCGTTGCGGCCGAAGGTGTTCTTGTAGTAGTCCCAGGTGGCCGCGACGCCGAAGTGGGCGTCGACCGCGGCGGATTCGCCGTTGCTGACGGTGCCGTCGCCCCAGGTGTCGGTGGACTTGCTGTACAGCGTCCCGGCACCCGAGGTCCCGTGGTTCAGGTTGGTGGTGTACATCCCACCGCGGGCGCCGTCCTTCATCTGGTACGTCGACCCGGACTGGGTGGTGCCGATGGTGACGTTGCCGACGAAGACGCCCTTGCCGGAGCCGGTCTCGATGCCGTCCCACTGCTGGATGACCTGGCCGCTGGTGGCGTCGGTGACGACGTGCATCTTGCTCGGGGTGCCGTCGGCCTTGGTGGAGGCGACGACGGTCTCCCAGGCGAGCCGGGGGCTGTTGTCCGAGGCCCAGACCACCAGGCGCGGCGCGGTCTCGACCGCGGTGCCCTGCTCGGCGGCGAGCGCGGCCGACTGGGCGGCCGGCGCGGCCAGCTTCGGCGTGGTGCCGACGCCGCTCAGCGAGGCGGTGCTGGCCCGGTCGACGCTCTTGGTCGCGCCGGTGGGCGCCTGGTGCACCACCAGGTCCCCGCCCAGGACGGGCAGTCCGTTGAGGGTGCGCTCGTACCGCAGGTGGCGGGTGCCGTCCGCGTCCTGGATGACGTCCTTGGTGACCAGCTTCTCCTCGCCGCTCAGGCCCAGGCTCTGGGCGAGGGAGGCGGTCTGCTGGTTCGCCGCGGAGATCAGCTGGGCGCGGTTCGCCTGCTGGGCCGCGACGGCGGCCGGCGCGTCCGGCGTGGCCGCCTGGGCGATGACCGGTATGCCGGTCACCAGCAGCGCGGTGGAGGCGGCCATGACAACCGCCGCCTTCCGGGTGTGAGCGTAACGGGACATGCGGACTCCTTTTCCGACCGGCGCTGGGTCGCGCACGGTGGAGAGAAACCTGGGCCGCTGGGTTGCGGCGCAGTGGGGGCCCCCGCCGGGTACGACGGGAGTGCGGATGCGGTGCTCACAACTCGTTCGCAGGGTCGGGACGCGCTGCACCTGAACTGGACCAGCTGCACCGGGGGGTGGGGTCCCCTCGTCTACAGCCGGGGGAATCGTGGCAGCAAACCAGCCGTTGATGACAGATGCATGCCACGGATTGGCCGATTCATTACCGAAACCGTATGGAGGACTGTTCGTCAGTTGTGTTACCCCACGGCGAACTCGTGAACACGGTTTTCATGCCCCGGGTGAAGTTCGATCACCACCGGAGGTCGGTGACCAGCACTCAGGGCCGCCGCCGGCACCGGCGGGTGGCCGACAGCGCCCGGCGGGCCCGGCACATCACAGTTCCGGCCGTGCCACTGACGCTTTCCGGCCATTGTCCGGCCGGAACGGAACCGACCCCGGCCGGACCGCGACCGGGCCCCGTACCGACTGAACAGTGGTACGGAGCCCGGGAGTTGTCAGGGTGTACGAATCAGTGCCGGACGCATCGGCACTGGGGGAACCGGCGCCGGACGAGTCGGTACCGGACGAATCAGTGCTGGGCGAACACCGCCACGGTGCGGCCCGGCACGGTGAAGGTCCCGGTCGCGGCGTCGAAGCCGGACCGCTGCACCACCCGGTCCGCCCCGCCCGCCTGGACGGGGTGCAGCGCCTGGCCGGTGCCCTTCAGCGCCGGGACGGTCTGCGCCTGCGCCGTGGGCGTGGCGTTGAACACCACCGTGACGCCCTTCTCCGCCCCCGGCAGCCCGGTGCCGTCCAGGTGCAGGGTGATCACCCCCGGCGTCTCACCGGCGGTGCCGGAGAGCGGGTAGGAGAGCCGCTGCTGGACGGCGGCCAGGGTGGGCAGCGAGAACAGCGGGGAGGACCGCTTGATCCGCAGGAACTCCCGGTACTGCGCCGAGGCAGCGCCGATGTCGGCCGCGCCGACGGTCAGCCGCGGGTCCGCCAGCAGGGCCGCGGCGGCCGGCCACTGCGACTGGTTGTCCTTCGCCGGCGGCAGGCCGCGCCCCCAGCCGTTGCCGGCCGAGGCGTCCCAGTGGATCGCGTTGAACCAGTCCCCCGAGTCGTAGGAGTTGGAGTCCAGCGACTTGGAGCGCAGCAGGTCGCTGCCGGCCTGGGCGAAGCCCGCGCCCTGGGTGAGCACGGTCAGCGAGAGCCCGAGCGCCTGCATCCGGGCCCGGTCGGCGGGCGCGGTGCCGGTCGGCAGCTTGTGGGCGAGCGCGTCGAAGAGGTCGGTGTTGTCGTGGGCGTCCACGTACTCCACCGCCTCACCGGGCTTGGCGGCGTACCCGGTCGGGGCGCCGTTGTAGTCGACCCCGGCGCCGGTGACGGGCTTCCCCGCGCTGTCGGTGAAGGCGTAGCCGGCCAGGTTGCCGGTCAGCCCGACCTTCACCTGGTCCATCCGGTGCAGCAGCCCGGCCTTCTGCTCCTCCGGGGTGCCGTTCGCGGCCGAGCCGTTCGGGTCGGTGTACAGGCCCGAGGCGAAGCCCTGCTGCGGGGCGGAGTCCAGCATGAAGTTGCCGCCGCGGGCGGCGTCCCTGATCCGGTCGTCGAAGGTGGCGATGCCGGTGCCGGCCATGTTCTGCTGGGTGGCCTGCTCGAAGCGGGCGTTGTCGGCGACCGCGCCGAAGTTCCAGCCCTCGCCGTAGAGGAAGACGTTCTTCCCGTCCACGCCGTCCGAGTCCGGCGTCATCTTCCGCAGCGCGGCCTGGACGTCCAGCATGGTGGACTTCGGGTCCAGGCCCATCAGGTCGAAGCGGAAGCCGTCCACCTTGTACTCACGGGCCCACAGCGTCACCGAGTCGACCACCAGCCGGTTCATCATGGCGTGCTCGGGCGCGGTGTCGGCGCAGCAACTGTCCGTCGTCACCTTGCCGTTGGCGTCCAGCCGCTGGTAGTAGCCGGGGACCACCCGGTCCAGCACCGAGTGCTCGGCCTGGCCGCCGGCGGCGGTGTGGTTGTAGACCACGTCCAGCACCACCCGCAGCCCGGCCGCGTGCATCGCCTGCACCATCTGCCGGAACTGCACGGTCCGCGCCGCTCCGCCGGGGTCGGTGGCGTAGGAGCCCTCCGGCACGTTGTAGTGCAGCGGGTCGTAGCCCCAGTTGTACGCGTCGTCGGCGGCCACCGCCGCCACGCACTCCTGCTGCGCCGGGCCGTCCTTCGGGAGGGACCCGAGGTCGCAGGCGGGCAGCTTCCGGTCCGCCGGGTTCTCCCGGATGGTGGCGATGTCGAAGGTCGGCAGCAGGTGGACGGTGGTCACCCCGGCCTCGGCCAGCTCCCTGAGGTGCCGCATGCCCGCCGAGTCCGACTCGGTGAACGCCAGGTAGGTGCCGCGCTCGGCGGCCGGGACGGTCGGGTCCTCGACGGAGAAGTCCCGGACGTGCAGTTCCTGGATCTGCTGCTGCGCGGGCGGGACGGCCTTCGGGCGGGCGTGGTCGTCCCAGCCCTCCGGCTTGAGCTCCCCGGCGTCGAGGTCCGCGACCAGGCTCCGCCGGGAGTCGGTGGACAGCGCCACCGAGTACGGGTCGGTGACGGTGTTGACCACCGACTGCTGCGTCGAGGGCGCCCAGACCTTCACCTGGTACAGGTAGTACTTGCCGTCCAACTCGCGCTTGTCGCGGACGACTTCCCACACCCCGGTCTCGTCGTCGCGCTTCAGCGGCAGCGACCTCGGGGTGCCCCCGGTGGCGCTGTCGAAGACCTGGACGGAGACCTCCTGCGCGGTCGGCGCCCACAGCGAGAGCGCCACCTTGCCGTGGTAGTAGGCCGGCCCGAAGTCCGCCTTGGCGGTCCGCCCGGCGTACAGGTCGTCCAGCACACCCGGGATCTGCACCCCGGTGGCGGCCAGGACGGCGCCGCTGGGCAGGTGTTCGGTGAACAGCAGCTGGCCGCGCAGCGCGGCCGGCACCCGGGCGGCGTCCCTGGCGTCCACGGTGAAGGCTCGGTAGCCCGCCAGGTGCGGGTACTTCGCCTTCTGGGCGTCGGTCAGCCCGCCCTTGGCCGGGGTGAGCCGCAGCCACGTGCCGGGCTTGGTCAGCGCGCCCTTGTCGGCCCGGATGCCGCCCTCGGGGTCGTACACCAGCTGGGCGCTGGTGCCGCCGGCCAGGGCGTCGTCGCCCGCGCCGTAGTTCGCCGGGACGACGACGGTCCTCGCGTCGATCCACTGGGCCCTGGCGCCGGTGAGGTCCACCTGCGCGGAGGCGGCCGGGCTCTGCGGCAGCAGGTAGCCCTCCCGGCCGCCGAGGATCCAGACCTCCTTGCCGGTGACGGCGAGGTCCAGCGACTGGTCGGTGGGCAGGTCCTTGTCGTTGCCCTTGTGCAGGATGTAGCCGAGGCTGGTCGCGCCGGGTGCCAGCGGCACCTCGAAGACGGCACCGAAGGCGTCGCGGCGCACCGGCGTCAGCGGCTTGCCCCAGTCGGTCGGGGTGGCCGCGCCGGTCCAGTCGTGCAGGCCCCAGCCGTCGTAGTCGCCGTCGGCCCGGTTGTAGTGGATGACGGCGGTGTCCGCGGGCTGGGTGTCGGGCGGGCCGGGGTTCGCGGTGCGCACCGCCGGGTCGCCCTGCCTGAGCCACACCTCGCCGGTGCTGCCGACGTCGAGGTGCCGGTCGGCGTCCACGTCCTTGACGCCGTCCTTCTCCACGACGAAGCCGACGTCCGAGGCGCCGGGCTTGAGCCGCACGTACGCGAAGGCGCCGTACGCGTCCCGCCCGGTGAAGCCGTGCCCGGCCGGCCACGGGGTGGTCTCGCCGTCGGCGAGGTCGCCCCAGGCGTAGAGGTTCCAGCCCTCGTAGTCGCCGTCCGGCCGGTTGTAGTGGACGACGGCGTACGGGCGGGAGCCGGCGGTGGGTGCCGGCTTCGGCGCGGGGGTGCCGGTGGTGAAGCTCGCGGTGGCGGAGCGCAGCCGGCCGCCGGAGTCCTGCACGACGGCCTTGTAGCGCACCACCGTGCCGGGGGCGACGGCGCCGAGGTCCTGGGTGACCAGGTACTTCCCGGTGTCGGCGGTGCCCAGGGTCTGCCAGGGCCCGTTGCCGATCCGGGCGGCGAAGCTCACCCGGTTGAAGCCGCCGTCCGTCCTGGCACCGACCGTGACCAGGCCGGTCGCGCCGTCCGCCGGCGGCTGCACCGAGAGCTGCGGTGCGGCGTTCGCGGCCGCGAGCCTGCCGCCGGCCTTGAACACCACGGAGGACATCGCCGGCACGGTGACCGTCACCCTGCGGTCGGCGCCGCTGGTGAGCCGCTCGCCGGGAGCCGGGAAGATCCGGTCGAAGCCCATCCCCGCCGAGAAGGTGTCCAGCGTGACGGTCTTCGGCTCGGTGGCGTTGTTGACCGCCGCCAGGTACTCGACCTGCTGCCCCGCGTCGATCCGGGAGAAGGCGTACACGCCCGCGCCGTCGGCGGCGTACCGCTCGATCTGGGCGCCGTCGGCCAGGGCCGGGTTGTCCCGGCGCAGCCTGGCCAGTCCGGCGATGCCCTGGTAGAGCTCGCCGCCCTGCCCGTACCGGTCGGCCGGGCCCGAGGGGCCGCCGAGCACCCGGTCGGCGTTGTACGAGTCCGTCTTCGAGGCGAACAGGTCCTGCCGGGCCTCCTTGTCGCCGCCCGCGCCGGTGAAGCCCTGCTCGTCGCCGTAGTAGACGACGGGCTGGCCGCGGGTGAGGAACTGGAGCTCGGTGCCGAGCCGGTCCTTCCTCAGCAGGGTCGCCTCGTCGGCGCCCGGGTTGTCGGCGAGCAGGAAGGAGCCGAAGCGGCCCATGTCGTGGTTGCCGAGGAAGGTCGGCAGCTCGTACGCGTCGGTGTCGGCGCCGGTGTAGCGGTAGTCCTGGGCGTAGACGTCGGCGAGGTTGCGCGCCGAGCCGCCCTGCGAGACGTAGGAGCGGGCCGCGCCCTGGAACGGGAAGTCCAGGGTGGCCTGGAGCCTGCCCTTGGTGACGTACGGCGAGGTGACCGCCGGGTCGCCGGAGTAGACCTCGCCGAACATGAAGAACTTCTTGTTGCCCTGCTTGGCGGCGAAGTCCTTGAGCGCGGGCGCCCACTGCTGCCAGAACGCCATGTTGACGTGCTTGACGGTGTCGATCCGGAAGCCGTCCACGCCGGCGTCCCTGACCCACTGCTGGTAGACCTTCTCGAAGCCCTTCACCACCTTGGGGTTCTGGGTGTCGAGGTCGTCCAGGCCGCTGAAGTCGCCCTCGGTGGCGGACTCGCCGGCGAAGGTCGAGTCGCCCCGGTTGTGGTAGAGCGCGGGGTCGTTGAGCCAGGACGGGGTCTTGGCCCCGGCGTCGGCCGGGCTGCGGAACACCGGGGTGTAGGGGAAGGAGTCCTTGCCGGTCCTCGGCCAGGGGGTGCCCGCGTCGGCGACGGCGGTCTCGTCCACCGGGTTCCCGTCCGCGTCGAGCGTCGGGTAGGCGCCGGCCGAGCGGTAGCCGTACTGCTTCTCGGCGTAGTCGATGACGTCGGCGGTGTGGTTGGTGATGACGTCGAAGAAGACCTTGATGCCGCGGGCGTGCGCCTTGGCGATCAGCTCCTTGAGCTGCTCGTTGGTGCCGAAGTGCGGGTCGACCTGGGTGAAGTCGGTGATCCAGTAGCCGTGGTAGCCGGCCGAGGCTTCGGCCCCGCTGCCCTGCACCGGCTTGTTCCTGAAGATCGGCGCCATCCAGATCGCGGTGGTGCCGAGGTCCTGGACGTAGTCGAGCTTCCGGATCAGTCCGGCCAGGTCGCCGCCGTGGTAGAAGCCCCGGTCGGCGGGGTCGAAGCCGTTCTCCAGCCGTCCTCCCGTGATGCCGCCGGTGTCGTTGGCCCCGTCGCCGTTGGCGAAGCGGTCGGGCAGGACGAAGTAGAACTGCTCGCGGGTGAGGTCGTGCCGCCCCGCGGTGGCCGCGAGGGCGGCGTCCGAGGGCGGGGCCGGCGGGGCGGCGGCGAGGGCCGCGGGGGCGCCGCCGAGGGTGGCGGCGGTCAGTGCGGCGGCCAGCAGCACGGCCGTGCGGCCCGGCGGTCTGCGACGGCCGGCGGTTCGCCGGGACGTGCTCCGTCGGGGGCGGAGCGGGACATCGGCCACTGAGGGCTCCCTTAGGGGAAGGGGCGATCGATTTCCCAGGAAGCTAGCGGCCTGCAATATGTTTCAGCAAGATGCAGAAAGCATTACGTGCCCGGACGTTCCAGGTGGCGGGCCGTCTCCCGGCACCCCGATTACTCCCCCGGAGCGACGAGCGTGACAATGGAACGTATGTCCGCCCCACCGGTACGCACCGAACCTCAGAGCACCCCCTACCCCGGTGGGCGCCGGCCCCTAGCCCTCAAGGGGGACAGCCGGTGAAGAATCCACTTCCAGAGGATGAGCAGACGGCTACGAGTGGTCTGGCAGACTTGCCCCCCATGGGGGAACCGACCGAGATCCAGCGAGCCGGCGCCGGGCGCGCCGACGCGGCCAGCGGTGGCGGTTCCGAAGCGGTGACGGCCGTCCCCGGCCGCCTGCCCGACGGAGCCACCCGCGCCGCGCAGTCCCGTACCGCCGCCCTGCGCGGCCGCATCCACGCGCAGCGCAGGTCGCCGGCCCGGCCGCGGATCTGGTTCGAGCTCGCGCTGATCGGGATCAGCTACTGGATCTACTCGATCGTGCGCAACGCGGTTCCCGAACAGGAAGCGATAGCCCAGAAGCACACGCGCTGGATCTGGGAGCTGGAGCAGCACCTCGGCATCGCCGTCGAGCGCTCGGTCAACCACGCCGTGGACAGCGTCGGCTGGCTCATCACGGGGATGAACTACTACTACGCGACGCTGCACTTCGTCATCACGATCGGCGTGCTGGTCTGGCTCTACCGCCGCCACCCCGGACGCTACGTCGCGGCCCGCACCGTGCTGTTCGTCACCACCGGGATCGCCCTGGTCGGCTTCTACTTCTTCCCGCTGGCCCCGCCCCGGCTGATGACCGACGGCGGCTTCGTCGACACCGTGAAGGTCCACGGCACCTGGGGCTCGATGGCCTCCGGCCCCGCCGCGCACGTCTCCAACCAGTACGCGGCGATGCCCTCGATGCACATCGGCTGGTCGCTCTGGTGCGGCCTGGCGATCTTCTTCCTGGCCCGCCGGACGTGGGTCAGGGCGCTCGGCCTGCTGTACCCGGCCGCCACCCTGGTGGTCATCGTCTCCACCGCCAACCACTTCTGGATGGACGCCGTCGGCGGCGTACTCTGCCTGGCCGTGGGCTTCGGCGCCGCCCGCTGGCTGTACCACGAGTGGGTCTACCGACTGCCCAGGGTGCCCGCCAGGGAGACGGCGGCCGAGCAGCCGATCACCGTCCCCGAGCAGTGGAGCGAACCCGCGGTCAGCACCGCGCGCCGCTGACCCGCGAGATCTCGGAGGGGCCCCGGTGGGGCCCCTTCCGCATGTCCGGGGCCGGTTCAGCCGACGCCGTAGAACAGCCGGTCCACCACCGCCCTGGCCCGCCGGGTGGTCCGCCGGTAGTCGTCCAGCAGCTCACCGCTGTGCCCGGAGCCGTACCCGAGGTAGCGGGCCACCCCGGCCAGCTCCCTGGCCTCCCCCGGGAAGCTGTCCCCGGGGCGTCCGCGCACCAGCATCACCGCCGCCCGCACCCGGGAGGCCAGCACCCAGGCCGCCTCCAGCACCTCGGCGTCCTCCGGCTCCACCAGCCCGGCCCCGACGGCGGCCACCAGCGCGGCCCTGGTCCTGGTGGTGCGCAGGGCCGGCAGCTCGTGTCCGTGCCGGAGCTGGAGCAGCTGCACCGTCCACTCCACGTCCGCCAGCCCGCCCCGGCCGATCTTGGTGTGGGTGGTCGGATCGGCCCCGCGCGGCAGCCGCTCGGCCTCGATCCGCGCCTTGATCCGGCGGATCTCCACCAGGTCCCGCTCCGGCACCCCGCCGCCCGGGTAGCGCAGCGGGTCGATCAGCTGCCGGAACCGCAGGCCCAGCTCCTCGTCCCCGGCCACCGGCTCGGCCCGCAGCAGCGCCTGGCTCTCCCAGGTGTGCGACCAGCGCCGGTAGTACGCCGCGTACGAGGCGAGGGTGCGCACCAGCGGGCCGCTGCGCCCCTCCGGCCGCAGGTCGGCGTCGACCAGCAGCGGCGGCTCGGTGGAGGGCGCGCCCAGCTGGGTGCGCAGTTCGTGGCAGACCGCCTGGGCGGCCTTGGCAGCCTCCTCCGCCAGCGAGCCGAGCAGCGGCTCGTGGACGAAGAGCACGTCCGCGTCAGAGCCGTAGCCCAGTTCGTGGCCGCCGAAGCGGCCCATCGCGATCACCGAGATCCGGGTCGGCAGGTCCCCGTGCTCGGCCTCCCACCCGGCGACGCAGGCGCGCAGCGCGCCGCGCAGGGTGGCGGCGTTGAGCGCGGTGAGCGCCTCCCCCGCGGTGTCCAGCGCCTCGGCCGGGTCCTCGCCGAACCGGCCGAGCACGTCCGCGGCGGCGGTGCGGAAGAGCTCCCGGCGGCGCACCGACCGGGCGGCCGCCAC